>NZ_JBKIWQ010000004.1:0-324739 GCF_046599555.1 Trueperella sp. LYQ141
CAAACCAGCTCAAAAAACCAGAAACATCTGGCACAAAAACCCAGCCAGCACCAAACAAAACATCCAGCACCAACCAGAAAACAAAAACATAAAAAACTAGCACACTATTGAGATATCAAACAACACATCTGCATCCGAAGAACTGCCCCGAGGACCGAACTCCGAAGAGACCATGGACTTTCTAGTCTAGCGTCCATATCACCGCTTGCCAACACTCACGTGTTTTGCGCGCAACTATCACCCAAGAGGTTCATCTTTGGATTTCGTCGCACCAGCGGCAACAGATAAATACTTTATGCGATTAGCTATCCAAGGTCAAACTCTGCTGCAGTGTTGCTGGTCACAGCCACTTTTTGGCTATATAGTGCGACTTTTTAGTACACCACAGTAAACCCGCAACAATGCAGCAAAGCCTTACATCCCGAAAACCTACGCCGTTACTTCCGTACCCGAAGCCTCACCTACCGCTGCGTTCCCCGATATGGTGACAACAGCGAGATTCTTGCGCCCCTTGCGCAACAAAACATAGCGATCAGCTAACACATCAGAAGGCTGCAATACCCGTTCTTCGTCCTCAACGACCACATTGTTGATGTAAACCCCGCCAGAAGCAATGGTTCGCCGTGCAGCACCGCGCCCCTTTTCCAAACCAAGAGCCACCAAGACATCCACAACCGGCATACCTAATTCGCCACAAGCCGCCGGTAACTCCGCAATCGCATCGGCCAAGGTTTGCCCATCCAGCTCCCGTGGCTCCGCTTTACCAAACAGTACCTGCGAAGCCTGCTGCACCCGCTGCGCCGCCTGCTCCCCATGAACCCACGTCGTTACGGCTGTCGCCAAAGCTCGCTGCGCCTGACGTGCATGCGGCCGCTCAATGACTTCCTGCTCTAGCTCCTCAATTTCTTCCCGAGAAAGGAATGTAAAGACCTTGAGCATAGAGATAACGTCTTCATCGGCTGTGTTCAGCCAGAACTGGTAGAACTTGTACGGGCTGAGCATCTGGGGATTAAGCCAGACTGCTCCCCCTTCCGTCTTTCCAAATTTCGTTCCATCAGATTTGGTAATCAACGGATTAGTCAAAACACTGACCGAAGCACCCTCAACCTTATGGATCAGATCCATTCCGCCAACAAGATTTCCCCACTGATCATTACCGCCGGTCTCCAAACGACAGTTATACCGACGAAACAGCTCGAGATAATCATTAGCCTGAATAATCTGATAAGAAAACTCGGTAAACGAGATGCCATCTTCGGAGGCGAGTCGCCGCGCCACAATATCCTTCGAAAGCATCGTGCCCATCCGGAAGTGACGACCCAGATCTCGCAGAAGATCAATCGCCGACAGCTCACCCGTCCAGTCCAAATTATTGACGGTACGTGCCGCATTCTCACCCGAAAAATCCAACAATCCCTCAAGCTGCTCGCGAAGCGCCTGCGTCCACTTCGCGACTTGCTCTTTGGGATTCAGGCTACGCTCTCCACTTTCACGCGGATCTCCGATAAGCCCTGTTGCTCCGCCGACTAACACCAAAGGGTGATGCCCTGCCATCTGTAAATGCCGCATAACTTTCACCGCGACCAAATGCCCATGATGGAGGGAAGGACCCGTCGGATCAAAACCGCAATAGAACGTCACTGGACCCGAATCAAGCATCTGACGTAACTGCTCAATATCCGAGTGTTGCGCGATTAGCCCACGCCACCGCAACTCTTCCAGAACATCAACCACGGTAGATCCTTTCAATATCCAACATTCCGTTGAGTAGAACGTTTCACTATGACGTTAACATCAGCCATACAATCGCCGGCATGCCGGCCACTAGATGAAATATAACAGTATCCCGCACGCCACATCCACATCCGCGAAATAGCTACAGCGCAATAGCTCGCCGTGCTGATGGCGTGAAATCCTTACAGGTTACCTCCACTACTGAGCCACAATTCGCGAATCAGTAAACTGGCGCCCCTGCCTACATTTCTCCGCCAAATATGCGCGCTGTGCTGCCACCTGTTGCGGAGCCGTGCCGCCACGGGCGCAACGAGCTCGAACGGATCCCTCCACCGTCAGCACCTCTCGGACACCGGCAGTGAGCCGCGGATCAATGGCAGCAAAATCCTCATCGGATAACTCCCACAGCTCGATACCGCGCTGTTCGCACTGCGCAACACACGCCCCAGAGATCTCATGTGCCTGGCGGAATGGCACTCCCTGACGTACTAGCCACTCGGCAATATCCGTCGCGAGAGAAAAGCCTTGCGGAGCCAGCTCAGCCAAGCGCTCATAGTTGAGCCGCATCGTCGCAATCATGCCGCTAACTGCCGGAAGCAGCACGTCTAAGGTGTCGATCTGATCGAATACTGGCTCTTTATCTTCTTGCAAATCGCGATCATAGGCCAACGGTAAGCCCTTCAACATCGCCAATAGCCCAGTTAAATCCCCAATTAAACGCCCAGCTTTACCTCGCGCTAACTCCGCAACATCCGGGTTCTTTTTCTGCGGCATGATTGACGAACCAGTGGAAAAGGCATCGTCGAGAGTGACAAAAGAAAATTCCTTCGTATTCCAGATAATAATTTCTTCACTCAACCGCGACAGGTCAATCCCAATTTGCGCAAAGACGTAGGCACATTCGGCAACTACATCCCGGGCTGCCGTCGCATCAATAGAATTCCATGCAGCCTGCGCAAAACCTAAATCTGCAGCAATTGCTTCTGGATCCATTCCTAAGGTATTACCTGCTAAAGCACCCGACCCATACGGGCTGACGGCTAATCGCCGATCTGCATCCACTAGCCGCTGGACATCACGGATTAGCGGCCAGGCATGAGCTAGCAAATGATGAGCAACTAATACTGGCTGTGCATGTTGCAAATGGGTTCTCCCCGGCATGATCGCCTCGCCTGCGCTCTGTGCCTGACCGACCAGCGCATCTACTAAATCCAGAACCTTTGCCCCGATAATTCGTAGCTGATCACGCAGGTACATGCGAATGAGCGTGGCAATCTGATCGTTGCGTGAGCGTCCAGCACGCAATTTTCCACCAAGATATGCCCCAGCGCGTTCTATGAGGCCGCGTTCGAGAGCAGTGTGTACATCCTCGTCCTGCGGATCAGGCGCAAACCTTCCACTAGCCACATCCTCATCTAATACTTCAAGCGCGTGCAACATCTGCGCAAGCTCATCTTCGCTTAGCAAACCGGCGCTATGTAAGGCACGCGCATGTGCCCGAGAACCGGCAATATCATAGCGAGCTAAACGCCAGTCAAAATGCGTAGACCGCGACAGCTCCCGCAAAGCCTCTGCTGGCGCTCCAGAAAATCGACCACCCCACAGTGCCAACGGAGCTTCACCCGATACGTTCTCCATCTTCGCCATGACGAGACACCCTTCATCGTCGCTAGTGCACACATAAACAATGGCACATATATCTTCCTGGCTATGATTGTGCCAAAGCTGAAACCCCGCTTCCAAGCTCACGGCAGAAGCCAGAGGGATACATGAGAAAAAGCACGTATCTCGCGACGTCCGCTGGCAGTAAACTTCCTCATTCATGGCACAAGATCATCCCAATACCGCAGATCAGAGGATTACGATAAAGATATGAGTAATCTGTATGGTCGATCTGTCATTAAAGAAGCTGACTTCACTACCGATGAGTGGCTTTCCCTCATTACGCTTGCCCATCAGGTCAAAACAGAGCGAATTCATGGGCGGGAACGGCCTCGTCTCACGGGAAAAGTTATCGCGCTTATTTTTGAAAAGACGTCAACCCGTACTCGAACCGCATTTGAAGTTGCCGCCTTTCACCAAGGCGCTCACGTCACCATGCTTGATCCGAGCAGCTCACAGCTTGGACACAAAGAATCTATTGCTGACACTGCCCAGGTTCTAAGCCGTTTTTATGATGCTATTGAATACCGTGGCGGTGTTCACCGCGAATTAGAAACCCTCGCCGCATACGCCCACGTGCCGGTATATAACGGGCTGACGAATGATTGGCATCCTACGCAAATGCTGGCTGATGCGTTAACGATCCGCGAACATCTCACCTCAGATTTCACCAAGGTTACTCATGCATATATCGGCGACGCACGGTTCAATACTGGCCGTTCCATTCTCGTCTCTAGCGCTATGCTCGGCATGGACGTGCGAATCATTGCCCCTGAGGCATATCAGCCTGATCTGACCGCTCAAAAAATTGCCGCGGATTTCGCCGAACACACCGGCGCTCGAATCACAATAACTGACGATATAAACGCAGTACGCGGCGCTGACGTCATCTCCACCGACGTCTGGTTATCAATGGGTGAATCTCATAGCGCATGGGCAGAACGTATCGAGGCGCTTAGCCCCTATCAGGTCAATGCCAGCCTCATGGCTCGCACCGATAATCCGCGAACCATTTTCATGCACTGTCTACCGGCGTTCCATGACCTCAACACCTCGGTAGGACGCACCATCCACGCCGCCACTGGGCGGAGCGAGCTTGAAGTTACTGACGAGGTATTCTCTTCGCCAGCGTCAGTCGTTTTTGACCAAGCCGAAAACCGCTTGCACACTATCAAAGCAATTCTTATTGCCACGTTATGCGATGACCTAAATATCGACGCTAGCGAGGTTTAAGCCCTATGCCATCCCCGTCTAGTAACCGCAATCCACTGATACGCCTGATTTTGCCGATCTATGCCCCAGCGCTCATTTTCGCTATTGGCAATGGCACAATCATGCCGGTTCTTACCCTGGCTGCCCTCAGCGTCGGCTTCGATAAATCTGGGTCATCAGCCGTAATGGGTCTGCTTGGGTTTGCTGGTATCGCGATGTCTCCCCCAATCGGACGAATCATCGCCCATATCGGGGATCGAGCCGCCCTTATCTGCGGGTCAGTTATCTCGCTGGCCTCACTCAGTGGGTTTTTGTGGAGTCTGCACTACCACAGCCATCCGGCTACTCGAACCGTATTTGTGGTCGCAACGATTCTTCTTGCACTGGGAGCTAATACGTGGTCGCTCGCACGGCAAGCCTATGTTGCCGAAGCTGTGCCGGTGCACTGGCGGGCACGCGGCCTATCAACGTTAGGTGGCATGACCCGTATTGGAGTATTAGTTGGCCCGTTACTTGCCACTGGCTTATTGGCTATATGGGCCCTAGATTCCATTTTTATCGTCAATATCGTGCTCGTCGTCCTGGCTGCCCTCCTCGTTATCGGATATGTGCTCCCCGAGCCGACCGCCACGCTCCACACGCCCAGCGAAAACCACACCGAGGGAGAAATTCACCGCTCCCGATTATCGACAGCTATTCTCGGCGTCGCCCTGAACTGTTTGACGGTTCTGCGGGCAAATCGCACTGTCATAGTGCCGCTATGGGGAACAGCCCAAGGGTATGAACCACATTTTATTACTGGCACATTTGCCGTCACCGCACTGGTAGACACAATCATGTTTGTCGTCTCTGGCGCAGTTATGGACCGACGTGGACGCCACTGGGCGCTCATACCGTCCTTTATCTTCATGCCAATAGGAATCATCGTGATGTTGTGCTGGAACACCCCGATTGGTTTCGTGGTTGGCGCCGCTATCTTAGGATTCGGTAACGGTTTTGGCGCAGGTATCGTCATGACGGTAGGTGCAGATCTATGCCCGCCGGAACATCGCGCTGAATTCCTCGGGCTGTGGCAAGCCATCGTCGCTATCGGGGCAGCCTGTGGTCCCTTTATTATCTCTGGCCTCACACGCCTGTTCACCTTAAGTGTCGGCCTGTGGGCGACGGTAGGGATCGGAATCTTTGGGCTGATCTGGACCATCGTTTTCCTCGAATCTGCCTACCGCCGCCTTGGAGTTAACCTGCGAGGTCAAAGCCTTGACTGATGGCCGCTGCTATCGTGCGATTAGCCTGCAGCGGCGAAGCAATCCTATGCACGACCTGTTGCGTGAAGGGATCAGACGGGCTACCTGAATCTCGCAGATCATAGTAGGTGCGCATGCGTTCGTCATAGTCTGCCAAAGCTGCAACCCAGGACTGCGGCTGACGGTACTCGTCAACCATCATCCGCAAAGAAGCGTCCATTCGCGGCTTGCATTGCGGATCTTGCGCCGGATAGCCGAAAGTCAACCCCACCACTGGGAACGTCAGTTTCGGCATACCCAGCAACCTGACCACAGCCAAAGGATCGTTTTGAACGTTACCGAGGTAATTCGTTCCCAATCCAAGCTCTTCTGCAGCATTGACCACGTTCTGAGCCATCAAGCAGGCATCCGTGAAGCCTTCGACGAACACATCCGCTCGACACGCAGCCTGCGGATCGCCACCACATTCCTGCAAAATGCCGGCACTGCGATGCGCGTCAACAATGAACAAGAAATACTCCGGAGCGCGTGCCACGTATTCTTGCTTACCTATCCGAGCTAGTTCCTGGCGTTTATGCATATCTCGCACTCGGATAATGCCTGCATGTTGCAACCCACGTGAACTAGCTGTTCGCATCGCTACTTTTCCAAGTAGCTCAACAACCTCCTCGGAAACGGGCTGATCCCTAAACTCTCGAATAGTGCGATGCCCGAGTTGATCTTCAATCATCGCTACGACAACTTCAGTTTCGGCATCGCTTCGCCCTTTCCAAAGGTGACGTCGCGAGCAGCGGCGAGTTTCGTCGTCAGTCCGGTTAACTCGATGAAACCTTTCGCGTGAGACTGATCGAAGGAATCGCCAGCGTCATAGGTCGCAAGGTTGAAATCATACAAAGAGGTCTGTGACCGCCGACCCGTCACCGTCGCCCGCCCACCATGCAAAGTCATGCGAATATCTCCGGAAACATACTGCTGGGTATCTCGAATAAAGGCATCTAAGGAACGCTTCAGCGGCGAGAACCACTGCCCCTCATATACCAGCTCCGTCCAACGCAGCCCCACACGCTCCTTAAAGCGCGCCTGCTCCCGATCCAGCGTGACCCGCTCTAGCTCTCGATGCGCAGTCATCAAGGCCATCGCACCCGGGGCTTCATAAATTTCTCGGGATTTAATACCCACCATGCGGTCTTCTACGATGTCGATTCGGCCGATACCTTGTGCTCCAGCCCGACGGTTCATCTCCTGGATTGCCTGCAACGGAGTTACCGTTACGCCATCAATCGCCACCGGAATTCCCTCGTCAAAGGTCACGATAACCTCATCGGGCATCGGGCCATACATGGGATCGTCGGTATAGGTGTAGACATCTTTCGTTGGAGCGTTCCACAAATCCTCAAGGTATCCCGTTTCTACAGCGCGCCCCCAAACGTTCTGATCGATCGAGAACGGATTTGCTTTCGTCGTTTCAATTGGAAGATTGTGCTTATTGGCGTAGTCAATGGCGAATTCACGGGTCAATGCCAGATCACGCACTGGCGATAAACACGTCAGATCCGGGGCAAGCGAGGTGATACCTACCTCGAAACGCACTTGGTCGTTACCTTTTCCGGTGCAGCCGTGTGCAACAACGCTGGCGTCGAATTCGCGTGCTGCCGTCACCAGATGCTTGACGATCAGTGGCCGAGATAGGGCGCTAACCAGCGGGTATGCGTCCATATATAAACCGTTAGCTTGCAGATCCAACATGCAATAATCACGAGCAAATTCTTCACGCGCGTCTGCGACATAGGCTTCAACAGCACCGCAATCGAGGGCCCGCTGGCGAATAACGTCCAGATCTTCTCCCCCTTGGCCGACATCCACCGCAACCGTGACGACCTCTGCGCCCGTTTGCTCCCCAATCCATCCAATCGCTACCGAGGTATCTAATCCTCCGGAATATGCCAGTACTACCCGCTCTTTACTCATTGACGTCCTCCGTCGTTACTCGTTGTGCTTTCTTCTGTGTCGTCATAGTTATTAATTCATTGGTCAGCTCGGTGGCACGTTCTGCGCTATGCACAATGACGAGCACTGTGTCATCCCCAGCAATGCACCCTAATACCCCATCAAATCGAGCATTATCCAGGGCTGAAGCGAGAAGCTGTGCCGCCCCTGGCGGAGTGCGCAAAACGATCTGGTTGGCTGCGCACTGTGCTGAAACAAGCACCTCTCGTGCCCATCGGGAAAATCCCGTTTCGCCGGCGTTTTCTACTGCCATCTCGCCAGCACTGGCCCCGATGCGATAGATCCGTCGGCCAGACGTCGTCACAATCTTTTGGGCATGGAGCTGCTCCAAATCACGTGACAGCGTTGCCTGCGTAACCTCAAATCCGCAATCGCGCAACATCGTGCGCAAAGCATCTTGGGAAGAAACGGCCTGCGAGGCGACGATCTGCCGGATTTTGTCCTGGCGTGCTGCCCGCGTGGCTAATTGCGGCGTCTCTAGCTGCATATATGTGATACCTCCAATAATGTATCCAGGAACGGCATGAGTTCTTCCCTGGTAATAATCAGTGGTGGCGCCAACCGCAACGTGGTGGCATTGGCAGCATTGACGATAAAACCACGCTCCAGTAACGCCCGCTGATAGCTCGGCGCATCTGGCACGTCAATCCCGATCAATAACCCAGCACCACGCACCGGAAAACCACGTAGTGATAGCTCCTGCATTAACCACGTGCCGTTATCCGCAACTCGCCGCAAAAGCGGTCTGATCTCGCTGATAACCGTTTGTGCCACCGCAGCGGCCAACGGGTTTCCTCCGAAGGTTGAGCCATGCATACCCGGCGTTATGAGCTGTGCTGCCCGACCAATTCCAATTGCTGCACCAATCGGGAAACCGCCGCCTAATCCTTTAGCCAGGGTAATAATATCTGCCTGTACGACGTCACTATGAGCGTACCAACGCCCAGTTCGCCCCATCCCTGTTTGCACCTCGTCAACGATCAACAAGGCGTTATGGGCATCGGCAAGCCGACGAGCACAGGTAAGTAGCTGCGGATCAAGCGGGTAAACGCCTGCTTCCCCTTGTATCGGTTCGAGAATGATTGCCGCCGTGGAATCGTCGCACAGTGCCGATAACGCCTCAACTTGCGGCGCAGCAAAACGCACATTACTGAGTAGCGGGGCAAAGGGCTGACGAATCTGGGGTTTGTACGTCACCGATAGGGAACCGAGCGTACGCCCATGAAAGCTGCCTTCCAATGCCACAATATTTCCACCGGCTTTGTGCAGCATGGCCATCTTAAGGGCGGCTTCATTGGCTTCTGTTCCAGAATTACACAGGAAAATCCGTGCCCGTGCCCCGTCGTATCCTTCAGCTGTAAGTGTTTCCTGTAGGGCATGTGCCACCTGAATTTGTGCCGGAGTGGCAAAATAATTCGAGGTGTGCATGAGCCGCTGGGCTTGTTCACTAACTGTTTGCACAATTGCCGAATGCGCATATCCCAGAGCATTGACGGCAATTCCCGCCAACAGATCACAGTATCGACGCCCCTGCTCATCCCACACGAACACCCCTGAGCCGTGCGTCAAGACCCGCTGCGGCGTGCCAAAAGCATCCATAAGCGCATTCCGATACGCGCCCAAACTATCTGCGCTATCACCTGCTTTGTGATTAGGAGACTCATCGAAACAGGGGCTATTTGGCACGGAATACCCCGATGTGTTATCCATTGCGGCTATTCGAGCTTTACCCACATCTGAATGCTCGCGCGCTACCCCGCTCATGCGCGTTTCTCCGGCTGCGCTGAGCTTTCTTCGCTGCCGTCGCTACCGCCAACACCTGCAGTAGCCGCAGCGGTTGCGGGCTGCTTATTATCAGCATGTTCTACCGCGACGTTATGCGTCACTTGGGTACCAATGCCCGCGTCGGTAAAGATCTCCAACAACATGGAATGGGATAAACGACCGTCAATAATATGTGCTTTCGGCACACCGCCATCAACTGCTGCTAAGGCCGCCATCATCTTTGGTTTCATGCCCGCATCCAAATGAGGAATCAATGTGCGAAGCTCATCGGGATGGATCTCTGAGATTAACGTATCCGTATCCGGCCATGACCGATATAGGCCTTCAACGTCTGTCAATATCACCAGTTTATGAGCGCCAAGCGCCACGGCTAAAGCCCCCGCCACGCTGTCAGCATTCACATTGAGAACGTCTTCGGGCGCATCGGCATTCAAAGCAATAGAGGAAATGACGGGAATGCGGCGGACCGCTAATAAGTGCTCAATTGCAGCGGTGTTGACCTGGGCAATATCTCCCACATAACCAATATCTACTGGCTCCCCGGCTATCGTGGCATAGTGTTTATGCGCGGTGAGCAGCCCCGCGTCTTCTCCAGAAATACCGACGGCATGCGAGCCATCGAGATTGAGCAGAGTCACCAATTCGCGCTGTACTTGCCCAGTGAGGACCATGCGCACAATATCCATAGTGGCTCTATCGGTAACGCGCAGACCTCCACGAAATTGCGGTTCAATACCCAGTTGACGCAACATTTCGTTAATGTGCGGGCCACCGCCATGCACGACGATAGGCTGCAGCCCAACATAATGTAAAAACATCACGTCTTTGGCGAAGGCTCTCTTGAGCTCTTCACTCGTCATCGCGTTCCCACCGTATTTAATGACGATTCGAGAACCGGAAAACTCTCGAATCCACGGCAGCGCTTCAATCAGCGTCGCGGCTTTTTCTTGTGCGCCATCTAGGCGTTGGATCAGGGAATTATTCATGAGGAATACGCTGAGTTCTCTTCGACGTAGGCATGGGTGAGATCATTGGTCCACAACTGCCCGCAATGTTCTCCGGCGTGTAAATCAATGACGATTTCGACGTCGCGTTGGGACGCCAGGTCCACCAGATCGCGCGGGGCATGGGCAGCGCCGTTACGGCATACCTGCACGCCGTTAAACCAGACGTCAAGGCGTTGCGGATCAAAGGGAGCAACATCTTCAGGGACGGTTCCCACCTGGGAAATGACCCTCCCCCAATTCGGATCATTACCGAATATAGCGGCTTTGACGAGATTCGATCGGGAAACCGCCCGAGCTACCGCCTGAGCAGCACTGCGGCTAGAAGCGGAATTAACCTGAATGTGAATATCGTGGGAGGCACCTTCAGCATCGGCAATGAGTTGCCGAGCAAGTGACTGGCACACTGCCGTCAGTTCATCAATAAATTCTGCTGCGGATCCAGGGGCTTTTCCGGAGGCACCTGAGGACATCAGGATGACTGTGTCATTTGTTGACATTGCCCCGTCAGAATCAATGCAGTTGAAAGATTGTGCGACTGCGGCAGATAGCGCACGCCGAGCTAACGGCCTATCAATAACCGCATCAGTAGTGATGACGCACAACATGGTGGCCAGTGCCGGGGCCAACATTCCAGCGCCTTTAGCCATGCCACCGATCGTATATGCTCCCGTCACACCTGCTTGTTTTGGGCGGGTATCGGTGGTCATAATTGCGCGGGCTGCCGCCTGACCGCCAGTTGGCGATAGGGAGCACATGGCCTGCTGCACGCCAGATAACACTCGTGGCATGGGAAGATATTCCCCGATCATCCCCGTTGAACACACACCGATCTGAGCTACCGGACACTCTAAAAGATCAGCCACGCACTGTGCCGTACTCTGCGTATCTCGATAGCCTCGCTCCCCAGTTGCCGCATTTGCGCCTCCCGAGTTGAGGACGACAGCACGCAATTCATCATGCGCGCAATCTTTCATCCACTGCACGGGTGCGGCGTACACCCTATTTGAGGTTAATACGCAGGATGAAATACGCTGCGGACCGTCATTGACGATTACCGCCAGATCCAGGGCTCCGGAGGTTTTAATCCCTGCAGCTATGCCGGCAGCTCGAAAACCACGCGCCGCCGTGACCCCAATTCCCATATCAATATGGCGATTCTGCTGTGAAAACACCATTATGGCGCCACCCCTACTGTACTTAGCCCCGTCGTTTCCGCATATCCCAATGCGAGATTCATTGACTGGATTGCTGCCCCGGCAGTGCCTTTAACAAGGTTGTCGATTGCACATATCGCAGTGATACGCCGACCATCGCGATCTAGCTCAGCATGAATATATGCAGTATTTGATCCACGAACCATTGCCGTCGTCGGCCAGGAATCACTCCAATGCCAAAATGGTTCTTCAGCCAAAGCAGCGCGATACACCTGGAGCACCGAAGCTGCCGTCGTCATTTTTGCCAGCGGAATGGAAACAGTGGCAAGAATCCCGCGGGACATCGGGGCCAATATCGGAGTCATAGATAACATTGGGTCTAACGCCCCAGCAATACGGAAATTTTGCTGGATTTCCGGGATATGCCGATGCGCACCAGCGACGGAATACGGCCTGGCACATTCTGCCGCCTCAGCAGCTAATAAGTGCGGTTTTGGAGTTTTCCCCGCGCCGGAGTATCCGACGCACAGTGCCGCAACAACATCATTGCCTACCGCTATACCCGAGGAAATCGCTGGTAGAGCGGCGAGGGTAATAGCCGTTGCATTACAGCCGGGAGCCGCAATCCGGCGAGCTTGCCCCAATAGCTCGCGTTGACTTGGCCCCTCGCTCCGAATCAGCTCTGGCATACCGTAAACCCACGGTTCGGCGGCCGGCCCGTCATAATAGGCAGCCCAATCAGCTGGATCAATGAGACGATGATCTGCGCCGAGATCAATGAGGAGCACATCTGGGTTAATGCGTTCAATATCTCGGGCTAGCTGCGCCGAAGCCCCATGCGGCAACCCCAAAAACACCACATCATGCTGAGCAAGACGCTCAGCATCCAGCGGATATAGCGGCATATCTGCAAGCGGCAAAAGATGCGGTTGATACTCCCCGAGCGTCCCAGTTGATGTGTGTGCACACACTGTAGCAAGACGAACCTGCGGGTGAGATAACAGGAGACGGGCAACTTCACCGCCGGCATAGCCGGTAGCGCCCGCAATAGCAGCCAGGTAAGTCATATGCATAACTATACACTTGGCTGTATTGAATTAATAGAGCGCTACACAGTGAAGACAGCCACGCCTGCCTGGAATCTCCTATCTAGCCTCGTAACTGTGCATCACATTCGCGAGCTACACCCTGAATAATATGCTCACGTATGCGCGTTGTATCAGCCGGAGTCAAAGTCTGCTCACCACGCAACCGCACCGCGAAAGCCAATGACTTCTTACCCGCAGGGATCTGATCGCCGGTGTAGACGTCAAATAGTCGCACCTGCTCAACCACATCGCCTCCAGCCCGCTCAATGGCTTCACGCACCCGAGCTGCAGGTAACGTCTCATCCACCACAAAAGCCATATCTTCTTTCGCTGCCGGACTCGTCCGAACCGGAACAATACGACGAGGCTCACCCGAACGCGCCGCAACCAATGCGTCTGCATCACATTCAAAAGCAATCGAACGCGACGGCAGCTCCCAGGCACTACACACCCGCGGTTCCAGCTCACCGGCATAGCCAACTGCACTATCGCCCACAAACAATTGCGCACACCGCCCAGGGTGGAACGGCGAGTAACTCGCCTGCTTAGCAGAGACCTCCACCCCAATTGTGCGACCGATAGCGACAACAGCCTCAATCGCGTCGCGCCAATCCCAAAGCTGCCTCGGCATTCCCGCTACTGGCTGGCTCACCTCAGGAACAGCTACACCAGCAACATGGTACGGCTGACGTGGCAGAGCACTAGCAATATTCGCCAGTTCATGCGCAGCGGGGCGTGCACCCGCAGACGGAATCTCCGCCTGCACAACATCACCAGGGCGAGTCACCGCACCAGCCTCAAAAATCGCCACCTCAGGATTACCCCGAGCCACATTCATTCGAGCCGTAGCCAGTAACGAATCCAAGATAGAGGTACGCAGATAGGGAGCATCTTCTTGTAATGGATTCGCCAAGCGCATCGCCCGTCGGCGCGGATCATCCTCCGCAATCTGCTGGGCATCAAAGGCTGCAGAGGCGATAAAGGGATAACTCAACACCTCAACCCAGCCAGATTCGGCCAAGGTTCGCCCCATATCCCGCCGATCACGCTGACGCTGTGTTAACCCTGAACCGGCTGGTGCAGGAGGCAAAACCGCGTCAATCTCGTCATACCCCACCAGACGAGCAATCTCCTCTACTAAGTGCGCCCCACCTACCAAATCAGTTCGCCAACTCGGCGGCGTAACGCGCCGTTCAGTATCAGATACCGCCTCAACCTCGCAGCCGATTTCGCTCAGAATCTCGTCAATGCGTTGTGCAGACAGCTCCAAACCAGTCAGCCGCGCCACCTCAGTGATCGCGAAATCCACAGGCTGGGCCGAGGTCACCTCATTAAATTCGAAATTTGCCTCATCAGCAACGCCGCCGCCATATTCAACAAGCAAATCCACAACACGTTGGGCAGCCACCGGAGCGATCATGGGGTCAACCCCGCGCTCAAACCGCTTTGACGCTTCCGACGGCAATTTATGCCGACGTGCCATACGCGCAACCGACACCGCATCAAAGTGCGCTGCCTCCACCAAGATATTAACCGTGCTCTCACTAATCTCGGTTGCCGCCCCGCCCATCGTCCCAGCTAAGCCCACAGCCCGAGCGCCATGCCCACCAAAACTATCGGCAATCACCAGATCCTGCGGATGGAGCTCACGATCAACGCCATCAAGCGTAACCAAACGTTCACCCGACTGCGCCCGCCGCACCACAATCGGCGCAACTACCGTATCGAGATCATAAGCATGTAGCGGCTGGCCAAGATCAAGCATGACGTAATTCGTTGCGTCAACCGCCAAAGAAATCGGACGCATACCCGCCGCGCTCAAACGCTCCTGCATCCAGCGTGGCGAGGCGACATGCGGATCAACCCCACGGACGATCCGAGTGACAAAACGATCACACCCGATATTCCCATGAATCGGCTGCTCATCGCAGACCTCGATCGGAAAACCCGTATTCGTTACCGGCGGCAACGGCATACTCAGAGAATCTGGCAGACCCCGATCAGTGAATTGCGCTCCGGTGGAATGGGCATATTCACGTGCCACGCCCCGCATCGAGAAACAGTAGCCTCGATCTGGGGTGACATTGATTTCCAGAACCTCACCCGTCAACCCGAGATAGCCTAGGACGTCTTCACCAACCGCCGGAATCCCCTCAGCCTGCGCCTCGTCTTCGTCATGTGCCAAGACGATAATCCCAGAATGATCCTCCCCCAGGCCAAGCTCTCGTCGCGAACAGATCATGCCATCAGAGATGTGCCCATAGGTTTTCCGAGAAGCAATCGCAAAGCCACCAGGAAGCACCGCACCCGGCAAAGAAACAACCACATAATCACCCACCACGAAATTATGCGCCCCACAAATAATTCCGCGAGAAGGTAGCTCTGAGGGCTCTTTCCCTTCTCCAGGCGCATCGTTATGAGCACCGACGTCAACGCGGCAATAGTTGATAAGTTTGCCGTTTGATTGTTCTTTTTTGTCTAAAGTCAGCACCCGCCCAACGACAATAGGGCCAGTAACATCGGGCCGGTGAATCGCTTCTTCTTCCAGGCCAACTTTCACCAAATCCGCTGCCAAGGTTTGCGCAGTCAACTCCGGATCAACGGCAACGTGTTCTGCGAGCCAATCAAGTGGAATGCGTGGCATTTAGTTACCCTTTCCCGTCGGACCAAACTGTGTAGAGAAACGAACATCGCCTTCAACGAGATCTCGAATATCGGCAATCTGGTTGCGCAGCATGAGAGTTCGTTCGATTCCCATACCGAAAGCAAAACCTGTGTATTCCTGAGGATCAATACCAGCGTTGCGCAGCACCTCTGGGTTCACCATTCCGCACCCGCCCCATTCGATCCAGCCTGGTCCGTCTTTCTTCTGCGGAAACCACAAATCCAACTCCGCACTCGGTTCGGTAAAGGGGAAGAACGACGGACGCAGCCGAGCCTTAGCTTGCGGGCCAAACATCTGCTTGGCGAAATGATCGAGAGTCCCTTTCAAATGTGCCATCGTTAACCCGCGATCAACAGCTAATCCCTCAATTTGATGGAACACTGGCGTATGCGTGGCATCTAAGGCATCGGTACGAAAAACCTTGCCTGGGCACACAATATAGATGGGCACTCCACGCTCACACATCACTCGAGATTGAACCGGCGAGGTATGCGTGCGCAACACAAGCGATTGGGTGGTGGCAATATCGCGTGGCTCATGTGAACCGACGTGTTCCACTGAACTGACGTAGAAAGTATCTTGCATCTGGCGTGCCGGATGATCTGGCCCGAAGTTCAAAGCATCAAAGTTAAACCACTCATGTTCTAGCTCTGGCCCATCAGCGACTTCCCAGCCCATAGACGTGAAAATATCGCAGATATCTTCCATTAGCACCGGCAAGGGGTGGCGGGCGCCAAGTGGATAACGCCGAGTTGGAGTGGTGACGTCAACCGTTTCTTCCCGCAGTACTCTCGCCTGATCGGCAGCCTCAAGGCGCTCAGTTGCTTCAGCTAAGGCGCTCTGAATTGCCTGGCGCGCTGCCCCCATAAGTTTTCCGGCTGTCGGGCGATCGGCTTTATCTAAGGATTTTATTTGCATATTGGCAGCCGTAATAGGAGCGTTATCCCCGCTGTGGGCTAATCGGGCTGCTTTCAATTCTGCCAATGACCCGGCCGCAGCAAATGCCGCCTGCGCGGCAGCGACGGCCTGAGCAATACCGGCCTCATCAAGTGGACTGAGACTCATGATTCCCTTTCTTCAGGTATTCCGCGCTCTAGTGTAGTCCGATTGCACGCTTTCGGCGATGCTGGACCACTATTCAACCCACTTCGTACACTGGTACACATGTGCGTTCTTATGTGTGGATTAACGACGATTGATATTTCACATTATGGCTCGCGCCCGCCACGGCCAAATGAGAAAGTAGCAGCCCGCTCAAGCGCGGTTGACGTCGGCGGGCCAGCCGCAAATGCGGCTCGTGTTGCCGCGTGTCTTGGCGTTCCCACCCGCCTAGCGACGTGCTTGGGCGATGGAGTATTGGCTGATCTTGCTCGCAATATCCTTACCCAATATCACGTACACGTCCTCGACATACCAGGGGATGATCCGCTGCCAATATCCAGTATTTTTGTTGATGATAGCGGTCAACGAACCGTTTCGTCTGCGAACAATGCTGGTCGCACCATCGCCCCGATTGACGATGAACAACTCGATATGTGGCTAACAGATGTCAGCGCTGTGTGCGTTGACGCTCACCTACTCGATATTCAGGTTCCGCTGGCTCGCCAGGCACAGCGCCGTGGTATCCCCGTCGTTTTTGATGGAGGTTCCGACAAGCCAGGCACCTCGCGCCTGCTACCGTATATCTCCCACGCTATTGTTTCGGCCGATTTCAGCTTCTCTCACCTCAATCCCGCCGATTATGCTCTGGCAGCACAGTCTCACGGCGATGGTCCGATACAGGCATATTATGCAGGGCAGCTCACTGAGATCTCTGTTCCTCGCGTGAGCGTGCGCGATACCTTAGGAGCAGGTGACGTATTGCATGGTGCTTTCACTGCTTTACTTCCCCGCCACGATGCTTTAACAGCGCTGCGCCAGGCAGCCAGTTATGCAAGCGAATCAACGACCCTGCTAGGATTACCCTCCTGGTTACACACGCTCAGAGCGAAGCATAATAAAGATTGACAGCCATGTTCGGCTCTTAGCCGATACAATAGCTATTACACAGACTGCATACAAAAGAAAGGTCTTCCATGACGGATAACACGACACATAACGAGTTCTCCGAGCAACCGGCAGAATCCTCAGGTTTCATTACCAAGCTGGTCGGTGTCGCGAAGAGCGCGCTATCGACCGCCAAGGAGAAGATCACTTCGGAAGAAACTCAAGAGAAGCTGGCGGCTGCAAAAGAAAAGGCTGGCGAGTTCGCGCACGAAGCCTGCCAAAAGGCAGAAGAAGTCGCCCAGACGGTCAAGCATAAGGTCGAAGAGGTTGCCCAGGACGCCAAGCAGCAGATCCAAGGCAAAGGCAAGGTTGAATCCGCTGTTGAGGATGCCGGTCAAGCCATCAAGCAGGGTGCAGAAAAGGGCGAGCTCAAAGCAGAACATGTCGGCGAAGATCTGCGTGAGGGCGCAGAGAAAGTTGGCGAAAAGATCAAGGATGCCCTTGACGGGGAATAGTAACAACTAACCCACTGGAATATTCCGCGCCGTGCGGTCAGTGGTAGGTCTAAATACAGATAGTGGTGGTGTCTCGCTGGTAGCGGGGCACCACCACTACGTTAGGGGCTGTAATATTTGACCACTATATAAGCGAATCCTCACGCCCTGAGATGGTATCGCCGCCAGATGTTAGCTAGGTAGTATCGCCAGGTGTTATGCGTTGAACGCTCAGCACTGCTATTGCTGCCGTCAGGCATGAACTCTTCTGCTGTTCTGCTCTTTGCCTTAAAATCCGAAAATCTGAACTACGACGAGATTTTGCCCTGAAAAATCATGCCGTACTCGACGATAAGCAACACGCATTAAACATATGGCCTTTTAGTTCGCGCGTCAGTACACTCTCTTTCGCACCTGCAAGGCGTGGATGACCTTCCCCGCGAGCTATCAGTTTCACGCAAAATTCCCGGCTCCCACCTTGATTAGTAGGGACGCTTCTCGGGTGTATCTCAGCGTTCAGGCACACCTCGCACATATTGATTCGGCCATTGCATAGGAGTATCAATCTCTCGCGCCCAGTGCCGTGCAATATACGGATCATGCAAAGCTACTCGACCTACATAGACGACATCCGCTTCCTCATCAAGCACAATAACTCGGGCTTGCTGAGCGTTCGCAATAAGCCCAGCAACCCCAACGAGGGCACCCGTCTCTTCACGAATACGACGGGCAAAAGGAACCTGATACCCCGGACCCGTTGGAATCTTCACCGGAACATTACCGCCCGTAGAGATACTCCAAAAATCTACCTCCGGCATAGAGCCAACCAGCTCAATCGAATCCGTTACTCGCCAACCGTACCCGCCCTCGCGATTTTCAAAGAGCTCCGCTAGCCAATCCGTTGCTGATAGCCGGACAATAATCGGCATATCCCCTACCGCGGCACGTACCGCAGAAACAATCTCGCGCAGGATAAGGCTACGCCCCGCCGCATCGCCGCCCCAGCGGTCCGTTCGATGATTAGAAATGGGTGAAAGGAACTGATGAATGAGATACCCATGCGCAGCGTGAATCTCAACCGCCTCGAATCCAGCTTGCTGCGCAAGCCGTGCCGCAGCGGCAAACTGCCCAATAATCTCTAAAATTTCTGCGTCATCCAACACCCTGGGGGTAGGTAACGTCTCGTCAAAGGGTACGTCACTGGGCCCAACAACCGACCAGCCGCCTGCGCTGTGCGGCACATAACCTCCACCTTGCCAAGGCGGAGGAGTTGAGGCTTTACGCCCGGCATGCTGAAGCTGGATTGCCGGAACTGCCCCATGCGCACGAATCGCTTGTGCTAAGCGTGTAAAGGCAGGAAGAGCCTCGGGGCGATCCAGCAAGAGACAGTTTGGCGAGATACGACCCTCCGGGCACACTGCCGTTGCCTCTACCGTCACTACACCAAAGCCCCCGACTGCTCGCGAGGCGTAATGCTGCACATGCCACTCATTCGGTAACCCACGCTGCAATCCGCTGCTTTGCGCCGAATACTGGCACATCGGAGGCAACCATAAGCGGTTACGCACCGTCAGCCCGCGTAGCTCAATAGGATCAAAAAGATCCATCTCCTGCCTCCTTGATTTAGGTTAAGCGATAACCGCGGAACATCGAGCTTTCCGCGGTTATCGCTTAACGTGCATAGAGCATTTTTATCGAGATGCCCCTTAGATTTCTTCCGGAATCATCGAAATCGCACCGCAGGGGCATTCTTCAGCACACACTCCGCATCCCTTGCAGTAATCGTACTTGAACTCATAGACCCCCGAAGCGATCTTCGTTACTGCATTATCTGGGCACACTCCGAAGCAGTTATCGCATCCGAAGCAGTTACCACAGCTCATGCACCGACGGGCTTCAAAGATGGCCGATTCTTCATCCAAACCAATAACCACTTCGTCAAAAGTTGACGATCGACGCGCGCCCTCCAGACGATGCCGAATTTTTGCTGGCGCATCCGAGTAATACCACGTCTCCATTCGATCCAAAGTGGCATCGCCGTGTTTCGCCTCTGGCTCATACGTCCCGCCACGTAACCACGCATCGATATACCGTGCAGCTTTCTTCCCGTGACCGATGGCAACCGTGACGTTCTTTTCTGCTGGAACCATATCGCCACCAGCAAACACACCGGGCCTCCCCGTCATCATCTGCGGGGAAACTTTGACAACGCCCTGTTCAATCTCGATTCCTTCTACGCCTTCGAGCAATGACAAATCAGACTGCTGACCCAATGCCATAATGAGCGAATCAGCAGCGAGCTCCTCAAACTCTCCGGTTGGTTGCGGGAAGCCGTTTTCGTCCAGGCGCATCTTTTCAATCGTGATTTTGCCTTCATCCACATGATCGACGGTGGATAGCCAGCGCATCTTGATTCCTTCTTCTTCAGCCTCTTGGACTTCAGAATCGTGGGCCGGCATCCGATCTCGCGTCCGGCGGTAGAGAATGACGGATTCCGTCGCCCCTAATCGCTTAGCCGTTCGGGCAGCATCCACTGCGGTGTTTCCACCACCGTAAACCACGACGCGCCGCCCCAACATGGGCTGGAATTCCCCTGATTCTGCCGCGCCTTCAGACTCAATATCACGCAGCACATCCACCGCGTCCATAATGTGCGAGGCTGCACCAGCAGGAACATTAATATTCTTCCCGATTTGCGCACCTACTGCCGTGAAAACCGCATCGAATTCTTTGAGGGCTTCCTCAACATTATCGACCCGCGTATTTTGTTCAAAAGTGACGCCCAAATCAGCAATGCGCTGGATCTCTGCATCGAGAATATGCCGAGGCAGACGATAGGACGGGATGCCGTAGCGCATCATGCCACCTGGCTTTTCTCCTAAGTCGCGCACCGTCACGCTGTGCCCCAGGAGCGCCAAGTGATACGCAGCAGAAAGCCCTGAGGGGCCCGAACCGACCACCAAGACTTTCTTTCCGGACGGCTCGGCGTGAATATCGACCTGCCATCCTTCGTCAATTGCCTTATCCCCTAAGAAACGCTCCACTGAGTTAATGCCCACCGCTTCATCAACCTGACCGCGATTACAGGCCGTCTCGCAGGTGTGGTAACACACGCGCCCCATCGTCGCGGGAAGCGGATTATTAACCATAATCTCCCGCCATGCGGCCTCGTAGTCGCCCTCCTCAGTGTGGTACAACCACTTCTGGATATTCTCACCGGCCGGGCACTGTTTATTACATGGAGGCAGGAGGTCAACATAAATCGGACGCTCGGAGCGCCACGAACCCGTGCGGTTCTCCAGCGACGATCCGACATCAAGGGTAATAGCAAAGGGGCGCATTTCCTCAGAACCATGCGTCGTCGTCATTATTTTTCCTCCTGGTATGAGGTGAGATTCGCTGCAGGATCGGCAGAATCAGCCGATACTGCCGGTGAAGCAGATGATTCCGCAAGATCAGGCTTGACGAATTCGTCTAAAGATTCCTCGTCGATCAAGTTATAACGACGGATATTGCGATCAGCGAGCTGTTGAATTCGCTCTATGACGGACGGATCCGCGCCTTTCTTGAACAAGTGCGCGAAGCGTTTTTGCAGCTTGAGGTATTCCTCAACTTTAACCGGACGACGGATCTTGGATACGGACGTGATCTCCCCATGCTCTGCCTCATACACCGGGAATAGGCCGGACTGAGTTGCCAGACGCGCGATCTTAATGGTGATATTCGAGGCCGTTCCCCAGCCGAGCGGGCAGGGAACGAAAACGTGAATATAGCGCGCCCCGTGGAAGGTCATTGCCTTATTGACTTTGTATTCCAAATCGCGCAGGTCTGCGACAGTTGCTGTTGCCACGTAGGGAATCTCATGAGCCATAGCAATACGAGGTAGATCTTTACCTTGCCCCCAATTATTGCCGGGCTCAGGGCCAACTGGCTGCGTTGTTGCCGTGCGGGCTGCCGGAGGGGTTGCCCCAGAACGCTGAACACCTGTGTTCATATACGCTTCGTTGTCGTAGCAGATATAGAGCACATCGTCATTGCGCTCAAACATGCCCGACAATGCGCCGAATCCAATATCTACCGTTCCCCCGTCGCCGCCTTGCGCAACGACGCGAACATCATGCTTGCCTAATGCTTTCAAACCAGCTTGCGCGCCGGTGGCAACTGCCGGGGCATTCCCAAATAGAGAATGCATCCAGGGCAGATTCCATGAGGTCTCTGGGTAGGGAGTGGAAAACACTTCCAAACAGCCGGTGGCGTTGATCGCGATCACTTGGTTATTCGTCGCTGCCATCGCCGCGTCAAGGGCATAGCGTGCGCCCAGGGCTTCACCGCATCCTTGGCAGGCTCGATGCCCTGAGGTCAAGGAATTAAAACGGTTCGTACCTGACTGCACGGACTTATAGCCGTCCTCAACCAGACGATTACCCACCGCGAAAGATCCAACCTGGTAGAACTTCACTGATTCACGCGATGGGATAGCCGTCTGCCGATATTCCGGCATGGGCAAATCTACAGTCGTCATTTTTATCCCTCCACGTTTCCAGCAAGTCGTTCAGCGTAGTCACGCAACATATTCTCGGGAATAGATCCAGAACGCCGGATACTTGCCTCACGATCAAGCTCTCGCTGTACTAGGTCTAGATCAAGGTCAAGGAAGGTGGTATCGGCTACCTCGTCAACCACGGCCTTATCTAGGTATGCATTGAGCGAGGAAATCGTAATATCGCGACCTCCCAGACCAGCAATTAACTCATGGCAGACAAACTGCGTACCGCGTAACGCAGCTCGGCAATGAGATGAGACGATTCCGCCGATACCGACGGAGAATGCCTTTTCCAAAACGATAACGCGCTTGCGCCCGGATAGTATCTCGCGGATCTTTGCCGAGGGGAACGGGCGGAATGCGACCAGAGATAGCACCCCGATCTTTTCTCCTCGTGCCCGACGCAGATCCACGACATCACGCAGCGTTCCCGTGATCGAACCGAGGCAAACAATGATCGTCTCGGCGTCATCGCACTGGTACTCGTGTACTAAACCGCCGGAATCTCGCCCGAAAATCTCTGCAAATTCGCGCTGAACTTGCGGGATAAGCTCAAGAGCGTCAAGCTGCTTGTGATGTGCCAAGTAGCGCACTTCAGTAAAGGCTTCTGGCCCTACCATTGCTCCAATAGAGATCGGCTCAGCAGGATCGAGGACCTGGCGCGGCTCATAGGGCGGCAGGAACGCATCCACGGCCTCTTGATCCGGTACATCCACCTGTTCTACCGCATGCGTCAAAATGAAGCCGTCCATACATACCATCACCGGCAGGGATAGTTCCTCCGCAATACGGAATGCTTGGACATGTAGATCAGCAGCTTCTTGATTATCTTTGGCATATAGCTGCAACCACCCCGAATCGCGCTGGGACATTGCGTCGGTATGGTCATTCCAGATATTAATAGGTGAACCGATAGCACGGTTGGCAACCGTCATCACAATCGGTAATCCCAATCCAGAGGCGTTATATACCGCTTCAACCATATACAGCAGACCCTGTGAAGCCGTAGCCGTATATGAACGGGCACCGACAGCAGATGCGCCAATAACCGCCGACATAGCCGAATACTCAGATTCCACATTGACGTATTCGCAGTTTTTTAAGCTCCCACTTTTGACTAATGCCGACAGGGCCTCAACGATATGGGTTTGTGGAGAGATCGGATATGCAGCGACGACGCCCGGCCGACACGCAGCAACTGCTTGAGCGACCGACTGTGATCCCTCAATTTGTTTCAACATGGAGCGCAGCCCTCTTTTCCTTAACAAGTTCGTATGCTTCTTCGGCGGCAGCCACATTCATCTCGCCTACTCGCCCGGGGAATCTCTGCATAATTGCAGCATTGACTGATTCCATTCGATACAGACCACTGATTGCCGCAGCCGCGCCGAGAAGCACAGCATTGGGGACCGTTCTGCCGGTATGTTTTCGAGCGATATCAGCCGCCGGAATAGTCATGAAATGCCCTACTGGCATATCGGATTGCCGCTGTGCCAATCCCAATTCTGCACTGTGTTTTGCGGAATTAATGAGAACGAAGCCATCAGGTTTCAATCCGGCAAAAACATCAATAATGCTCAGCAAGGTGGGATCTTGAACAATCAGCAGATCTGGCTCAAGAACTGGTTCTCGAGTGCGGATTTCTTCATCACGTACCCGGCAGTAAGAGACAACTGGCGCGCCAGTGCGCTCAGATCCAAATGACGGGAAGGCTTGAGCGTGGCGGCCCTCCGCAAAAGCTGCCATCGCAACTAGGTCTGCAGCCGTGACGACGCCTTGCCCGCCACGACCGTGAATACGTATTTCAACCATAGTTTAAGGGTAGTTCGGAGGTCCTAGAATTGCTCGCCAGAATGCGAAAGACCTGCTTCGCGTAATTCTGCCAAAGGATAGTTTCTCCGTTATCTCACCCTTGCCTGCTGACCACTTCCCCGTATAAAACATCGGATTTCCGGTTTTCCACATCTCATATCTACCCATTAGGCATGTCAATATTAGATGCGCTACGAGCAGTGGACACGACATAAAATCTGCGAACTAGCTACAGATGAGGAACATATCGCCGCGTATTCAGCACCGACGAAACCACACGATTAATTAGTGGAATATCCCCGCTGAGCACATGCGGAGGCATACAGGCATAAACTCGTTGCCACTGCCGCATTAAGAGATTCAGTATGCCCCCACATCGGGATACTCACCACATAATCTGCCCAGCTACGCTGTTCTTGGCTCACCCCATGCGCCTCATTACCCACCAGCCACACAGTCGGACGGCGCAGATCATAGCCGCAGGCATCTGCCATATCGCAATTCACCTCTGCTGGCGCGCTGGCCTGAACCGAGCCGACTCCCGGATCATTACCCGAAGCCACCTGCGCATGAACGATCTGGGGTTGGTACAGGTGATGATCCCCGCGGGCGTCGGCACATAAAATCATCATCCCTGCCTCGCGCGCCGCCTGCACTATTTCCGAGGCAGAGTATCCACTCAGGATTGGCAGATGGAAAACCGATCCTACAGAGGAGCGCACGACTTTCGGATTGAATATATCGACGCTCGTTTTTGCCGTAATCACCGCGTCGGCACCCACCGCGTCGGCAGATCGAATCACCGTTCCCAGATTACCTGGATCTGCTGATTCGAGACATAACACCACCAAGCGCGGTTTCGTGGCAAAAAAATCTGCTACGGGAATCTGATCCGCCTGATTGATTACCGCCAACCAGCCTTGAGTATTGGGGGAAAGTTTCTCCATCACCGTATCCGGCACCAGGTGGACGTAGCGCACCCGCTCATCCGCTAATTTCTCCAGGTGCGGATCAGCATCCAGGGCAGCCTGCGTCACGTAAAGATCACGGATGAGCTCCGGCGCCCACTGCACGGCTTCCCGCACTGCCTGCGGCCCTTCAACAAGCGCTTGACGATAACGTGCCCGCTGAGTATGCCGCGCCAATCCAGCAACCTTTTTCAGTTGGCCGGTCATCGTCGTGATGTAATCCCGACGAGAAAGCACTATCCCTTGCCCTCTAAATCGCTGTTTATTATTGGGCTGCTGCGCGTTGTTCGATGAGCTGCGCGAGGGTTGGGGCGTTAAGATCTTTCTCGGAGATCATGGCACGATTTTCCGTATCAACCGGAATTGGCCAGGCGATATGTAATTCTGGATCTAAGGGAGCAAGTGCGCTACCTGGCATGCCGGGCTTCCATTCCCGATCAAAGAAATACAGGTACTCCGTATCTCCGGGAGCCACCGCTTGGAAACCGTTGCACACACCCTGCGGTACGAGCACCATCACCCCTGGTGTAATATCTACCGTCACAACCGCACCAAAGCTCGGGGAACCCTCGCGAATATCAACATAGGCGCCAAATACGCGACCCGAGACGACCGTCACCAGTTTCGTCATTGCCTCTGCATGCAGACCTCGCAGACCACCTTGATGGGTCAACGTGTTGTTCGCCTGTTCGAAGTTATCGACGATACCGTTTTCCGCTAACCAGGAACGACGGATAAGCTCACGAATCGTCCCGCGTTCATCAGTAACACATTTCGGGGTGATGACGAGCAAACCCTCAATATCGGTGTGAGTAATGGTTGCTTCTCGGATCTCTACCATGAAAACTCCTTCTCTCCGCAGGTCATGCTACACCAATTTAGCCCGATATAGCAGCGCCAAGCGCGCACCGAGCCCAATAAAATCTGCTTTCTCTTTTACAACTGCGACCTATACGTCTGTGGAATAGGTATATAGCGTTCGACCCCCTCTAACGAGAGGGGGTCGACATACGTATGCGCTTCAGGATGATTAGGCAACCGGAGCGTTAACGTCCTCCGGCAGAGCCGCACGAGCAGCGTCAACCAGAGCGGCAAAGGCTGCAGCGTCGTTGACAGCTAATTCCGCAAGCATACGGCGATCAACGTCAATACCCGCAATCTTCAAGCCTTGCATGAAACGGGAATACGACATCCCATTTGCCCGAGCAGCAGCATTAATACGAGTAATCCACAGCTTGCGGAACTCGTTCTTACGCACCTTGCGATCGCGATAGCTGTACACGAATGAGTGCGTGACTTGCTCCTTGGCCTTGCGGTAGAGGCGAGAACGCTGACCGCGGTAGCCCTTGGCGCGCTCAAGCGTAGTACGACGCTTCTTCTTGGAGTTAATTGCATTCTTAACGCGTGCCATTAGGTTTTCTCCTCGCTACTACTTGCCAAGCAAACGCTTGACGGACTTGACATCTGCCTTGGCGATCGGCTGATCGGCGGACAGACGACGGGTACGACGGGTTGACTTATGCTCAAGCAGGTGGCGCTTACCCGCCTGCTCACGCATGAGCTTGCCCGAACCCGTGGTACGGAAACGCTTCTTGGAACCCGAATGGGTCTTCATCTTAGGCATGTGTTCCTCCTGCTGCGCGTGCAGCGACTCTTGCTCCTTAACAGAGCGGTACTAGGTCTATTCGGCGCCTTCTACGCCCTCGCGTGCTGCTTCAGCTTGCGCTTGACGTGCTGCCGCTTCTTCAGCCTTGCGCTGTTCGCGCTGAGCTTCACGACGGCGACGCTGATCTGACTTCGTTTGCGACTTGCGTCGAATAGGCGCGAGCACCATCACCATATTCCGGCCATCAACGCGCGGGGCTGATTCTACTGTCGAGTTTTCTTCAGCATCCCGAGAAATCCGCTCCATCAACCGAACACCAAGTTCCGGACGGAGCTGTTCGCGCCCTTTGAAACGCAACTGGATCTTTACCTTATCCCCCGCATCGAGGAACTTCTTGATCCGGTTGACTTTCGTCTCGTAATCATGCTGTTCAATTTTGAGACTCAAACGGATCTCTTTTAGCTGCGTATTTTGCTGGTTACGACGTGCCTCACGAGCCTTCTGCGCGGCTTCATACTTGTATTTGCCATAATCCATCAATTTAGCGACGGGCGGCTTGGCATTCGGGGCAACTTCTACCAGATCGAGCTTGGCTTCTTGAGCAAGACGCAGGGCATCACTGACGCGCACAACGCCTACTTGCTCACCGCCTGGCCCGACGAGACGCACCTCGGACACGGTGATGCGATCGTTGATTCTTGGCTCGTTGATAACGGCTCCTCTTTCTCCTACGACGTGCAATGCGCACGGAGTCCAGAGGGCATGGCACAACAATGAATAGTGCCTGACCTACTAACCCGAGCCCTTTCGCAGGCCTCTAGGTGGGAAATCTCCGCTTGCATACTGGCATGACGCCAGTTGGTCGGTTAACGACTATACCAGAGGAGGCACTCGACAGCCACGACGCACAGCGCCCAACCCAGCAATATCGTCGGTGATGTTGCCCACCTTCTCCGTTTTTGCGCAGTTCTCGCCGCGCGTAACTACTTTTATCTGCGACTACGCTCCAGCAAAGACCGGACGCATTTCCACAACATCAAGCCGCGCACGAACATACGGATCAGCCATCATTGCTTCACTGACTTTTTCCGCGATACTCACGACCTGCGCCCGATCACATAGCGCAATCACATACAGCATCACTACTGCACTACCGCCCGCCCCTGGCTCAATAGATATTGACTCCAAGCCACGAACATACCCGCCTAATCCCGCCATAATTCGTTCCACAATATGCGGATCGTCCCACGGCGCTTGCCAGACCTCACCCGTCATCAATGCCACAACCGCGCTGCGCCCAATCCAGGTCGCCTCCGGCTCTCCCGGATCCAAAACCAGCACACCATCCGAACGGGTAATCGCCGCCGCTGCAACCTGAGCGATGTCAACGGGAACTGGCCGCGCCGTCGGATATTGCCGAGTCAACGCTGCCGCATGCGAAAACACTGGAATAGCACGGCGCCCTCCGGGGAAATCCACCATTATTAGCGCTTCTGGCGGGCATTCTAACGGGTTTGAAGAGCTGCGGTCATGTGCGGCAACACTGCCATCGGTATTGCGCCCCGGATGTGGATGGGGATCAATCGGAACGAGTACTCGACGTAGGGCCGAGACGATAGCGCTCATCCGCAAATGTTCGGGAGCAGCTAGCGCCTCACCCAGTTCTGCAGGCATCGAGCCGTCGTCACCAGCAAAGGGATTAGGTTGCAGCAACCGATCCAGATCCGGCATCAGTTCTCCTTCCCCACAGAGTATTTATCCAATGTTCGCTAAGCGCAGTCACCTTAACATGCTCCTGACGCGCTTGATGAACAGTCATTATTTAGCTGACGCAGGCTGGCCACCAGCAATCTCAAGAGCGTGAGCCAAGCTAAAGTTACCTGCGTATAACGCTTTACCGATGATTACTCCCTCAAGCCCCTGCGGGGTTAACGCCCGCAAAGTGGCAATATCCGCCAACTGTGAGACGCCGCCGGAGGCCACAACCGGCCGATCTGTTGCCGCGCAGACGTGGCGCAGTAATTCACAATTCGGGCCGGTTAACGTCCCATCGCGATTCACGTCAGTAACGACATAGCGGGCACACCCTTCCTCATTCAGACGGGCCAGCACATCCCACAGATCGCCACCATCACGAGTCCAGCCGCGAGCGGAAAGTCTCTGCCCACGCACATCTAAACCAACCGCAATGCGATCACCGTAGGTTTCAATAGCGTGTTTAGTCCAGCCGGGATCTTCCAAAGCGGCCGTCCCCAGATTGACGCGCGTCGCTCCTGCGTCTAAAGCTCGCGCCAAAGAGGCCTCATCGCGAATACCTCCGGAAAGTTCAATGGCGACATGTGGATATTCGCGTACAATCTGCGCTAAGAGTGGAGCATTAGAGCCACGCCCAAAAGCCGCGTCTAAATCCACAAGGTGAATCCACCGCGCTCCTTGCTCAATAAAACCCGCGACTGCTTCGCGCGGATCACCAAAGACCTCTTCCGTGCCTGCTTGCCCTTGATGCAGACGCACTGCCTGACCATTGACAACATCAACCGCAGGCAGCAACTCTAATGCGGGAAGATCGGCAAGATCACTCATTTTTCCTCCGGTTCTCGCTGCGAAGTTTCATCATTTTCATTCCCGTGCGCAAACATATTCGGGTCGTGGGCGCTATCCGTATCCTCGCCCTGCGGCGTATTGCCTGCCTGCACAATCCCATTGACCTGCTGCAAGGTCAACGTGCGGGTATCAATCCCCTCTGGTTGGGCACTGCCAATGATGAGCTCTTCAATATACGGATCAAGGACGGATAACAGCACCCCGGCCGGCATCTCCTCGTCACTATGCCCAGCGAGATACCGCTGAGCACGCACCATGCCGGACACCCCGGACTCGCCTCCAACATCATCGCCAAGATCAGCGCTGAATAACACCACTCCGTAACGAGAGAGTTGAGAGAGCACACAGGCAGCCTGCTGGGCATGTTCATTGCCATCTAGTTCGCTATTGCCCGCTAAAGCTCGATCGCTGTTTACCGTGCTGCTATCTCCGTGCGATATACCCTGACTATTTGCCTCCGTATCCCCATCCGGGTCGGCACCTGATAGGTGTTGCTGTGCGGGAGCGTTCTGCGTCGAATCCTTCTGATCCGCATGCCCGTCAACGCCATCGCGGTCATACGGCGGAGTATCATCCTTGCCCTGGCTTAAATCTGGCCCCAGCAGCTCCGCAATATCCCAGTCATCAAAATGATCCCGCTCCTGTTCGCCGACGACACACACCCCTGATTGGGTCTGCACCACATGCGCATCAATATGATGAATACGCAAAATACCAGCAACAATATCCGCTTGCTCAAACGGCGTTAGGACGAGGTAACGCAGACGCGAACTCATAGTAAACCTTTCGTCGAAGGTATCCCGCCCACTCGCGGATCTGGCTCAACGGCACCGCGCAAAGCTCGCGCTACCGCCTTGAACTGCGCTTCCACAATATGATGCGGATCGCGCCCGCCAAGCACATCAACATGTAAGCATATCTGCGCATGATACGCCAAAGATTCCCACACATGCCGCGTTAAAGCACCAGTAAAATGCCCACCAATCAGGTGATATTCCTGCCCCTGAGGTTCACCGCGATGTACGACGTAGGGCCGCCCAGAAACGTCAACTACTGCCCGAGCTAAGGCGTCGTCTAAAGGCACAGTCGCATCAGCAAAACGACGGATGCCCCGCTTATCTCCCAACGCTTGTGCAAGTGCTTGCCCGAGGCAAATCGCCGTATCTTCAACGGTATGGTGGGCGTCAATATGCGTATCACCGTCAGCGCGAATATCCATATCAATAAGCGAATGCTTAGCTAATGCCGTCAACATGTGATCGTAGAAAGGCACCCCAGTAACGATATGCGCCTGCCCTGTTCCATCTAGATCAATGCTGAGACGAATCGTTGACTCTGATGTTTGCCGAACGATAGTTGCACTACGACTCATCCGATAACCTCCTCAAGCGCCTGCAGAAAAACATCATTTTCCTGTGGCGTTCCAATGCTAGCGCGCAAATACCCCGTCGGACCGACCTCGCGGATCAGAACCCCGCGCTCAAGAAGCTGCTGCCACACATCATGGCGATCAGCAAAGCTGCCAAACAAAACAAAATTTGCATCCGATTGTGGCACATTCAAACCGAGGGAGCGCATACGCCCCGTCAGGCGATCCCGTTCCCGACGCAAAACGGCGATCTGCTCCATCAACGGATCTCGATGTTCTAGAACAGCACAGGCCGCCGCCTGCGTTAATGCCGACAGATGATAGGGCAAGCGAACCACGCGAATAACGTCAATCACCTCTGGACGCGCTGCCATATATCCCAAACGCAATCCCGCTGCCCCAAAGGCCTTCGACATCGTTCGCGTCACAATCAGATGAGAGCAGGAACTAATCAGTTCCACTGCAGAAGAAACGCCATCTCGCCGAAACTCACCGTAGGCTTCATCAACAACAACCATTGCTGGCGATTCTGGCTCTGGGCCATGCTGCGCCGCAAGAGTAAGAATGGCGTCTAATTCCTCGCGCTGCAGGGCCGTCCCAGTGGGGTTATTGGGTGAGGATATTAAAATGACTGCCGGGCGAGCCTCAACCATCCGTTCCTCAATCGCGGCAAGGTCTAAGGTGTAATCTGCCCGACGCGGGACCTCACACCAAGTGGAATACACATTGCGGGTGTATTCGCGATACATGGAATATGAGGGCGTAAAACTCATCACTGTGCGCCCTGGGCCAGCGAAGGCTGTCAAAATCTGGGACATGATTTCATTCGACCCATTAGCCGCCCAGATCTCGCCGCGATGTAAGGTCACTCCGGTATCCGCAGCAAGATAGTCACTCAAAGCCGAACGTAGCCGACGCGCCTCCCGATCTGGATAGCGGTTGAGCTGCCGTGAGGCTCGCTCACAGGCAGCAGTAATTGCGGCAATAAGGCGCGGGTGAGGCGGAAAAGGATTCTCGTTAACATTTAGTGCCACTGGAACGTTAAGCTGCGGAGCACCATAAGGGCGTTGCCCAGCAAACTCGGGACGCACTGGCAGTTTCATCCTGCGTTCTCCTCACCTGATCTCATACGTATGCGTATTGCTTGGGCATGTGCCGGTAAATCTTCGGCGTATGCCAGAGCGCAAATATCGTGGCTCACGTGCCCGAGCGCAGGTGCCGAATAGTCAATCACCTGAACGGGTTTAAGGTAGGTCATGACGTTGAGCCCGGCAGTAAAACGGGCCGTTCCTCCGGTAGGTAAGACGTGATTTGAACCAGCCAAATAATCCCCTAGCGGAACTGGAGAGTGTTCACCGAGGAAAATCGCTCCGGCATTTCGTATATGGGGCACTACTTCTCTGGGCGATTGAGTATGGATCTCCAGGTGTTCTGCCGCATAGGCATTAGCCACGGCAATTGCCGCCTGAAGATCATCGACAAGAACTATCGCTGATTGTGACCCGTTAAGCGCGCACTCCACCCGCTGGTGATGCTCGGTTTGGGAAAGCTGATGTTCTATATGGGAGATGCATCTGTTCGCGAGCTCTTCACTAGGAGTAATCAATACGCAGGCTGCAGCCGGATCGTGTTCTGCTTGCGAAATAAGATCTGCGGCCACATATTCTGCATTAGCTGAATCGTCAGCGATAATGGCAATCTCCGTCGGACCTGCTTCCGCATCAATCCCGACGCGCCCCTGCACAGCACGTTTTGCTGCTGCAACATAAATATTGCCCGGCCCGGTAATGACATCAACCGGCTCACAGCCTGAATCCGCAACAGCGGCAGCCGAAGGAGCATCTCGAACAGTGCGCGGTGCAGGAGTCAGGTCATACCCGTAGGCAAACATGGCAATAGCTTGCGCCCCACCGACGGCATATACCTCGCGAATATCGAGCAATTTACTGGCTGCCAAGATCGTCGGATGCGGATACCCACCGTATGCTGCCTGAGGTGGCGAGGCTAGAGCGAGAGATTCCACTCCAGCGGTGCGAGCAGCCATAGCGTTGTGGATGACTGACGAGGGATACACAGCCAATCCACCCGGAGCATATAGCCCAACGCGATGAACGGGAATCCATCGCTGACGAATATATCCCCCAGGAACAATCTCGATCTCTCGCTCTGTCGGGCACTGAGCCAGATGCCCGGCAGATAAATGTTCAATTGCGTGTTCCATAGCGTGACGCACCGGCTCAGAAAGGCGATCGAGCGCCGCGTCAATAACCGGCTGAGGGACGCGCAATTGTGGCGGGCGTACCCCGTCAAAACGTTCACACAGATCGCTGATTGCCGCAGCTCCGCCCGTGCGTACCTGATCTATGACGGGAAGAACACTAGCTAAAGCGGCTGCCACATCAACGCGAGCGCGTGGCAAATGCTGTGCGAGCACTGATCGAGTTAACGTCACACCACGAAGATCACACTGCTGCATACCTCAAGTTTACAAAGGATTAGTACCTAAGGATCAGGGCGCCCATCTGGCGGAATATACCTGAAGAGAAAATCCGCCCGTATCCAGCACTTCCGTTTCGCATTTCGCCTCTTCATCGGCAGGTAGGGCAGTATTTGCGCTCTTTTCTCCGGCAAAGGCTCAGATCATGCGGGCTGTGCTCGGTGGCATGTACCGATAAGCTGCGTCGTTACTATTCCATACCGCTGGGAGATCCCATAGCCGCCTCTATTAAGGCAGGTAGCTACTCCTCACCGAGCACCGTATCGCAAGCCGCCCCGAATCTTCGATCCCGATGTCCATATCGGCGCAGACACTCCCATAGGTCATTTCGGGTGAAATCCGGCCAGGGCTGATCGACAAACATGAACTCGGCATAGGAGGATTGCCAGATCAAAAAATTCGAGATTCGCTGTTCGCCGCCCGTGCGAATGAAAAGATCCACATCTGGCAACTGTGGATGATAAAGGTAACTCGCAACAAGATCTTCGGTAATACGCTCTGGTGCGATCTGACCAGCGGCAACATCGTGCGCGATACGGGACATCGCGTCGGCAATCTCTGCACGGCCGCCATAGTTAACGCATAAATTTACTGTTAGACGGGTGTTATCCGCAGTTGCTCGTCGGGCATCAAGTAGCTCATTGACAACTGATCGCCACAATCTCGCGTGGCGCCCAGACCAGATAATCTTGACTCCCATCTCCTTTAATTCTTCTCGCCGACGGTGTATGACATCGCGAGAGTATGCCATTAAAAAAGCAACCTCGCGCGGGGAACGCCGCCAGTTCTCAGTGGAAAAGGCATAGACCGAGAGCACTTCAATACCGGCCTCCACCGCGCCAGCGACCACATCCATAAAGGAGCGCTCTCCTGCCCGATGCCCTTCCGTTCGTGGTAATCCACGGGCATTAGCCCATCGGCCATTACCATCCATGACAATCGCCAGGTGGCGTACTCCGTGATCTTTAGGTGCGTCCATCACTTCTCCTGGGCCATCTGAACGTGTCGTAGTGATTTTACCGTGCTTTCGACATGCCATTGGACGAAAGCTGCCACTATCCCCTGAGCTGCTCGCCGTGCTGACGAGCTGGAACGATCAGCAATTGCCCAATCCCCTTCCTGCAATGCGCCAAGCAACTGCCAGGTTTCAACGGAAGGCAACATCGCACCGGCTGGGCGGCACTGATCACATACTGCACCACCTGAGGGAACATGTAATGCCTGATGCGGACCTGGAAGACCACATCGCGCACATTCAAAAATCGCTAACTGCCAGCCAGAAATCGCCATTGAGCGCAGCATATATGAGTTGAGTGTAATATCTGGCAGATGTGCGCCCACTGCTGCCGCATGAATCGCGCCATGCAACAAATCAAATTGCTCCGGATCGGGATCTTCGCCGGTGAGCCGATCTGCGACGTCAAGCATGGCCGTTGCCGCAGTGAAGCGCTCGTAGTTCGCCACCAGGTAGCGCCCATAGGTGTTGACGGATTCCACTTGGCTGACAATATCGAGCGAACGACCATGATATAGCTGAATATCGATGACACTAAAGGGCTCAACGCGAGCGCCAAAACGCGATTTTGTTTTCCGGACGCCCTTGGCGACAGCTCGGACCTTCCCGTTATCGCGGGTGAGCATCGTGATGATTCGATCTGCTTCTCCCAGATCGAAACTCCGCAGCACAATAGCTCTATCTCGGTAGGTCTTCACATTCCGTATTCTGGCAAAGTCCAGCATATAAACAGGGAATTGGGCGATGGTGTGCCTCACCCATCTATGCCTCCCACTAGCATGGCGTGCCCTTACCCCTCGCTACTATCAATCACGCAGATAGCGATAGACGGGGATAACCATAAATGTACGCGGCTTCAAGATGGACGTATCCGTCTGCCTGTATCAGCGATCTACAGCCCTATCTACTGCTATCGCCCCATTACCCTGCCTGCTTAACGCGGGCAAGAACTCCTACACGCCAGCGCTCCTGCTTTGCCCGTATAGAGGCGCACCGGCGGGTATTGTTTAACGCAAGGCCCGATTGACCGCCGAGATAATTGCTTTGAATGACGCAGTCATCGTGGAAGGGTCAATTCCAACTCCCCATACGACCTGATTAGCCACTTCACATTCAACGTAGGAAACCGCCGTTGCGTCGCCGCCCTCTGCTAAGGCATGTTCCGCATAATCGCGCACATCCACGTCGATGCCAATGGTGCCCAAGGCGCTAGTGAAGGCATCAATCGGACCATTACCTGTGGCGGCAATAGTGCGATCCACAGCAGATCCATCGGCGTTTCGTTCCGTGAGGGTGACCGTCAATACCGTGTGATGCCCCTCATCATGGGTGGTCGCCGTTGTTCCGCGCAAGACATAACGCCCCCAAGGGCTCAATCCAGTTGCTGCAGTGTAGGGCAAGTATTCATCAGCAAAAATACGCCACAGCTCTTCCGCTGTCACTTCCCCACCTTGAGTATCGGTATGGCGTTGCACCAAAGAAGACACCTCAACCTGCAGGCGACGCGGCAACTCCAGATGACGGGTGGATGACAAGAGATAGGCGACGCCTCCCTTACCCGATTGCGAGTTGACCCGCACAATTGCTTCATAGGTACGCCCGACGTCTTTCGGATCAATCGGCAAATACGGGACCTCCCACACTACTGCCGATTCGTCCCCACCGGCGGCGGCCACATTCCGCGCTCGGGCCGTGAATCCCTTTTTAATAGCGTCCTGGTGGGAACCAGAAAAGGAGGTGTAGACCAGATCTCCGCCGTAGGGCCATCGAGCCGGCACCGCCATTCCGGTACATTTCTCCACCGTCGTTCGGATCTCATCCAGATGGCGCAAATCAAGCTGCGGATCAATACCAGAGGAAAACAAATTGAGCGCAACCGTCAATAGATCGACGTTCCCGGTTCGCTCCCCTTGGCCAAATAGGCAGCCTTCCACCCGATCAATACCAGCGAGCATAGCTAACTCTGTGGTGGCCACGCCCGTCCCGCGATCATTGTGATTATGTGCAGAGAGCACAATATATTCGCGCCGAGATAGGTTGCGCGACATCCATTCGATCTGATCGGCATAGACGTTTGGTGTACAACGTTCAACAGTGGTGGGCAGATTCAAAATCATTTCCCGATCCGGCCCTGGCTCCCACACGTCCATTACGGATTCGCACACCTCAAGCGCAAAATCGAGCTCCGTATCAACAAAAACTTCCGGCGAGTATTCAAAACCGACGATTTCCTCGTCAAAGCATTTCTCCATATAGGAGATCACATCTTGAGCGCCGCTGACAGCAAGCTGGCGAATCGTTTCCCGATCTGCCTGAAAGACAACATTTCGAAAGACGGGCGCCGTCGCGTTATACAGATGGACCGTGGCACGCGGCAACCCGCGCAAAGCATCGACCGTGCGATGAATAATATCGGAACGGGATTGCGTAAGCACCGAGATCGTCACATCATCAGGAACCGCATCGTCTGCCACGAGCGAGCGAACGAAATCGTAATCCGCCTTAGAGGCCGCAGGAAATCCGACCTCGATCTCTTTTAATCCCAGCTCAACGAGCAGATCAAACATTGCGCGCTTTTGTGCTGGCTGCATGGGGTCAATAAGCGCCTGATTACCGTCACGCAGATCTGTGGATAGCCACCGTGGCGCACGGGTGATCCGGTTGTTTGGCCAGGTTCGATCCGGGAGCGATACAGGATTGACATCCAAAAAATGCCGGTACTTCGCTATAGGCATTGGGGAGGCGCACTGCCGCGATCCGATTCCTTGTGTTTTCACGTCTTCATCTTCCTATCCACTACGATCCAACGACACATTAGCCGACGCCGACGAAGCGAACCCGCGGGGAGGGTGTCAGCTATGGGCCTCACCGCGGCAGCTAAGGATCTGAAGATAGCGCGTCATAGGTTTTAGGCTAGCTTATCTCTGCGCCGTCATGGGATAGCGTCCACACATCGAACATGGCGAACAGCCCGTTGCGAATCCTGATTTTCTTCTCTTTCTTTCGCACCCGCCGAGCACTGCCCAACGATACTCGGCATCTTATTCTCGCACGTATCCAACCGTGCGCTCTCCTGCCCGCAAACGCGCACAAAGTTTTCGCCTAACACGCAGTACCTATTGACGCGCCTCGCCCCAATAAACATGTAAAGAGGCTATCGGACACGCGCTAGAGGCTCCGAGGCGATTACAGGCCGATATATCTGCCAATATCACCTAGAAGCCTAACCGGCCCAATAGTTTAGGATCGCGCTGCCATTCCTTCGCCACTTTGACGTAAATATCCAGATAAACTGGCTGACCGAGCAACTGTGCAATATTTTTACGAGCGCTACGCCCAACCTGCTTCAGGCGCGATCCGCCCTTACCAATCACAATACCTTTTTGCGAAGATCGCTCCACATACAGCAATGCGCGAACGACCACCCGCCCGTGAGGATATTTCTCGGTTGGCTCTTCATACAGCATTTCGTCAACCACAACGGCGATCGAATGTGGGAGTTCTTCGCGTACCCCGACGAGGGCAGCTTCCCGAATAAGCTCTGCGATTCGTTCTTCGGTGGATTCATCAGTGACGGTATCACGCGGATATAACGGCGGGCTGAGCGGCATATGCGAGATCAACACCTCGACGAGATCGTCAATCTGCACACCACGCACCGCACTGACCGGAACAATATCAGCAAAGGTAGCTAGCTGGGTAAGCTCAATGATTTTATCGCCAATCGCGCTGTGGGCGACTTTATCCGTCTTTGTAATAGCGGCAATTATTGGGGCGCGCGTCTTCGCAATGAGCTCCAGCAAAAAGCGATCACCTGGGCCGATTTTTTCATCTGCCGGAAAGCACATGACAACAGCGTCCACATCGCTGAGGGCTTCACCGACCATATCGTTAAGACGTTCCCCGAGTAAGGTACGCGGGCGATGTAAACCTGGGGTGTCAATAATGACGACCTGCCCGCCAGGGCGCTGAATAACCCCACGGATAGCTCGGCGAGTTGTTTCCGGCTGGTCAGCAGTAATGGCGATCTTCGTTCCCACTGCCGCGTTCGTCAACGTGGATTTTCCCGCGTTAGGCCGACCCACAATCGCCACAAAACCCGCCCGAAAATCCTCAGGAGCAGCAAACGGATCCAGCGTTTCCTCAGCAGTTACCTCATTATTCACGTTCCGTATCGTCCTCTCGTGAATGTCGGCGCACGATAATAGTCGCCAAACGTTTGCGTCGTCCTTCAAAACGTTCCGCTGACATCTCCAAGCCACTCACATCCGTATGTGAGCCGCTAATAGGGATTCGACCTAGCGCCTTTGCAAACAACCCACCCGCAGTATCAACGTCATTATCGTCGATTTCCATATCATATAGATCAGCCAGCTCATCAAGCGGCATTCGCGCAGGGATCCGATAGACCCCCGGTTCAATCTCATCGACTTCCGGAAGCGCCCGATCATGCTCATCTACCATCTCGCCGACCAGTTCTTCCAGCACGTCCTCAATCGTAACTAACCCAGCAATCCCGCCGTACTCATCCACCGCAAAGGCAATGTGGTTGGAATTTGCCTGCATGAACTCTAAAAGGTTGTCGGCCAGCATCGTCTCGGGAACAAACTGTGGCTCACGCATAATATCTGCCACCGTCACGCCCTCAGTATCCGTCCGACGATGAATCCGACGAATAGCGTCCTTGAGATAAACAACGCCAAGCAGATCGTCACTTGATTCACCAATGACGGGAATACGTGAATATCCAGAACGGCTAAATAGCGAAATCGCCTTATCTAGCGGCTGATCAGCAGCAATGCTAATCATATCCGTGCGCGGCACCATCACCTCACGCACAATCGTCTCTGATAACTCAAATACGGACTGCAACATAGAGCGCTCGTCGTCGTCAAGCGCGTCAGATTCCGACACGCGCTCCACCATGACTTTCAATTCGTCCTCATGCAGATTTTCCCGCTCTTCTTCATCATCGGGTTCGCTGTGTTCAACAAATAGCGAGCCAATACGGGTGAGCATCCAGACCATGCGACCCGATAGCCGCAAGGTCCGCACCGGATGTTTGGAACCGATATGAGCTGGCAGAACAAGCGCGATGGTAACGAGAATAGCAATCGTCAGCCCAATAGCCAGTGGCCAAACAAGCCATGCCCGATGGATATAGTCTGAAATCAAGACCAATACTCCAGTACCGAGGATGACGATACACAGCGTTCGCAATACCGAAACTGCTGCATACGCAGCCGCCCGCCGCTCATAAATCCGAGCCAAATAACGCCCCGCCATCCCTAGATCAACGGCATGACGAACCCGTGGCCGCGTAATAGCATTTAATGCCTGCAAAATTAGTGCCGTTATTTCCGTCCCGACGAGGGCCAGTACCGTCACACAAATAACAAGGGCAAGGGGAGCTTCTGATTCAATCATTCATCATCCACCGTTGGAGCAATATCATCGATATCGCCAGAGCCTTCCGGACGCGGTTTACGCGCTAAGAAGGTCAGCAATAATCGGCGCTGTAAGTCAAACATCTGAGTCTTTTCCTCCTCTTCAACGTGGTCATACCCCAGGAGGTGCAAAATCCCGTGCGTAACGAGTAGCAGGATCTCTTCCATCGTGGCATGGCCAGAGCGCACGGCCTGACGGGCAGCCACCGCTGGGCATACCGCAATATCTCCGAGCATACCGGGCTTAGGATCCATCCCAATGGGAGTAGGGCGTAGCTCATCCATTGGGAAAGAGAGCACATCCGTCGGACCAGGCAAATCCATCCACTGCATGTGCAGATCCGCCATTGTTTCCTCGTCAACTAACAAGATGCATAAATCCGCCTGCGGGTGAATCCGCATCTCTGCAAGCACCCAGCTCGCCAGCTCAGAGACTTCGCGAACCTCGACTGCTGGCTCAAAGCCTGATTCGTCGTTGACTTCAATCATGACTACTCCTGTGCCTCGTAGCGCGCGTACGCATCAATAATGTCAGCAACTAAGCGATGCCGAACAACATCAGCCGAACCGAGCTCCACAAAAGAAATATCATCCACATCGCGCAAGATATGCCGAATCAACCGCAAGCCTGACGTGGCAGAACGAGGCAGATCAACCTGTGTTAGATCCCCAGTGACAATCATCTTCGACTGATAGCCCAAACGAGTCAGAAACATTTTTAGCTGCTCAGGCGTCGTATTTTGGGCTTCATCCAAAATAATAAAAGCATTGTTGAGTGTTCGACCCCGCATGTATGCCAAAGGGGCCACCTCAATCGTGCCGGCCGCAAGTAGCTTGAGGATCATATCGGGGTCAACCATGTCGTACAGCGCGTCATACAACGGGCGCATGTACGGATCAACCTTGTCGGTTAACGATCCGGGCAAATATCCGAGAGATTCCCCTGCTTCCACGACCGGACGAGTCAGGATAATCCGGGAAACTTCTTGACGTTGTAACGCGACAACTGCTTTAGCCATCGCCAAATAAGTTTTACCCGTACCAGCCGGACCAATTCCAAAGACAATCGTATTGGTATCGATTGCATCCACATATGCCTTTTGACCGAGCGTTTTCGGGCGAATCGTTTTCCCACGGTTCGTCACAATATCAGCGCTGAGTAAATCCGTCGGGCGGGCCAAACCAGAACGCACAATCGTCAATGCCCGTTCTACCGCATCGACAGTTAAATGCTCCCCCGCACCGGCAACCGCGACGAGTTCGCTGATGAGATCGGCAGCAACATCCAAATCTGCACCCTCACCCGTAAGCGTAATCTCTCGCCCGCGCACGTGAATATCGGTGGGAGCAAGCCCTTTCTCTAAAGCCCGAAGCACCTCATCGCGGTGCCCCAGCAAGTTAATCATCGGAATACGATCAGGAACAGTTAACGTCGTTTGCATCACGCTAAGCCTATCGAACTTGTGCCCGCAACACAGCGCATGCCCACGCGCCAGCCGTTGCCGATCGCAGGACGTGTTCCCCAAGCAAGACGCACTGAGCACCCGAATCCATCAGCAATGCACATTCATCGTCACTGATTCCCCCTTCGGGGCCAATAATGAGAACAATGTGCTCAGCAGCGCGATCTATCACTGACGTTAAATGCTCACAGGCTGACTCGTGGCACACATAGATGGCCGTATCGGAGGATTGCGCACGAATATCGGCAATCCAGCGAGCCAGCTCTTTACTCGTCATCACCGGATCAACATGAGGGAGGTAAGAACGCCTGGACTGTTTCGCTGCTGCTTGCGCAATAGCCTGCCAACGTTCCTGCCCTTTTATCGCTTTGCTCCCCTTCCATTGCACAATGGAGCGCATTGCAGCCCAAGGGCGGAACGCATCAGCGCCAAATTCCGTACACATCTGTACTGCCTGCTCGTCACGCCCACCTTTGGCAAGGGCTTGTACCACAGTGATCTTCGGGCTATGAGCCGTATCCTGCCGGTATTCGAGCACCACTCCGCTCACTTCATGCGGCGCAACCGCGCTTACCTGAAGGGTCAGACGGCCCCCATCCCCATCCACAACGTCAATCTCTTCCCCACTGCGAGTTCTTCGGACGGTTGCCGCATGATGTGCCTCCGCACCCGTGAGCGTGTAGGTATGACCGGGCGAACACACCGGCAGGTTCGGATCGAGATATACCGGGCGGGTCATCGACCAGTGAAGCGGTCCTTCAACCGCGCAAAGACGGACTGCGGCTCGCTGACCAAACCGCCCACATCATCAGTGTGTTCACCGCGCAATTCCGCCAGCTCGTTCAGCAATTCGCGTTGGCGAGCGTCCAGCTTATCCGGCGTACGCACCTGAATATGTACTTGTAGATCACCACGGGTAGAGCGGTGTAGCTTGCCGACTCCGTATCCGCGGATAGTTTCCACAGAACCAGACTGCGTCCCTGCAGCGATATGCAGTTGTGTCGGTCCGTCCAAGGTGTCGATTGTTAAACTCGTGCCCAAAGCCGCCGCACTCATGGGGATCTCACACAAGCAGCGCAGATCATCTCCAACCCGTGTGAATACTGGATCTTTGTGTACGCGAACCTCAGCAAAGAGATCGCCGGCCGGACCACCAGCTAATCCGGCATCACCGCGTCCAGGCAAGCGAATCCGCATACCGTCTTCCACTCCCGCAGGCACCGAGACGCTCAGCGACTGGGTGGCTCGAATACGACCCTCACCCGAACATTCGGAACACGGGGTGACGATGACCGTCCCGTAGCCTTGACACCGCCCACAGGTGCTCTGTGCGAGCACCTCCCCGATAATCGAGTGGGTAACCCGAGAGACGCTACCCGTTCCCCCGCAATCTGTGCAGGGTACGGGCTGGGTGCCAGGCTCCGTCATCTGCCCGTGACAGGTTGGGCATTCCACAATCCCCTCGTGTGTGAGGGTCTTTTTTGCGCCGAATACCACGTCGCGAAGCTCTAATTCCAAGACGACGAGCGCATCCGAACCGCGACGGGTGCGGGAAACTGGACCGCGCGCTGAACTCCCCCCGAAAAAGGTCTGGAAAATATCCTGGTACGAGCCAAATCCTCCGCCTGCAAATCCGCCACCGGCAAAACCGTGCCCGTCTATCGCTTCTTCCCCACCGAGATCGTAGCGTTGCCGTTTTTCCTCATCTGATAGCACCTGGTAGGCGCGATTGACCTCTTTGAAGAGTTCAGCAGACTCGGCACCGGCCTCATCAGGGTGAAGCTCGCGCGCCTTCTTCCGGTAGGCTTTTTTGATTTCCGCTTGCGTCGCATTGCGCGACACCCCAAGAATCTCGTAAAAATCTGCCACGTCGTCCCTATCAGATCAGTTCTTCGTTCTCGTTTTCTTCGTCATCATATTTTGTGCCAGCGCTGTGCATTCCCGCCGCGCAACGCCCACTGTTACAGCTATTGTTCCCCCGTGCTGCGCGGTTATCCGTCAGTTAATGCATGGGATAGGTAGGTTGCCACGGCATATACCGAGGACATTGTTGCCGGATAATCCATGCGCGTCGGGCCAATTATGCCTAACCGAGCAACTGTTTGGTTATCTGCTCCGACGTAATCGGTAGACACAACAGAAGTCTGCGCAAAGACATCCGATTCGTTCTCGTGACCAATGCCCACATGCAATCCCGCATGTTTATGTGCCAACATGCGTAAGAGGATTACGTGTTCTTCGATAGCGTCGAGGATCGGGAAAATCGTATGCTCAAAATCTTCCTTATTTCGCGTGAGGTTCGCCGTGCCAGCCACGATCACGCGATCTTCTGATTCGGCCTGCATCGCCTGCTCTATATGCCATCCGATGATCTGTGCTTCTTCACGTAATGCCGGATTTACCCGAGCATAGGCTCGATCGAGTCCGGCGTGTAGCTCCGTGCCGGAAAGATTCGTTAATTCTTCGTTGAAGGCCTGACGCAATGCGGTAATATCCGCTTCACATAGCCGTGCTGTTGTCGTTACTAACCGCTGTTCGATGCGGCCAGTATCAGTAATGATTGCCACCAAAATTCGCCGTTCATGCAGGTGCACAATCTCGATATGGCGCAAAGCCGCTCGTTGCAAAGCTGGGTATTGCACTACCGCCATTTGATCGGTGATTGAGGCCAACAGCCGAACTGCCCGCGCGATGACGTCATCGAGGTCAACAGCTTGGGATAACATTCGCTCAATGGCAGCGCGTTCGGCTCGGGATAAGGGTTTGATCTCCGATAGCGAATCCACAAAATGCCGGTATCCCGCGTCGGTCGGCACTCGCCCAGCCGATGTGTGAGGCTGAACGATCAGGCCTTCTTCTTCCAAGGCCGCCATATCGTTGCGGATTGTTGCTGGTGAAACGCCCACGTTATAGTGTTCCACTACCCGACGAGAGCCAACTGGTTCGCCAGTTTTCACATAATCTTCGACAATCGCGTTGAGCACTAATTGCCGGCGTTCGTTCGACATGCGTGCTCCTTTCGCTTTGTGCCGACGGTATATCTCCTGCTGGGTATGCCAGTTATGCTCGCGATTTTCGCGCTCGCTTGCCATGCAGCTCACTATCAACCACAACGCGCCGCTGACATATCGAGCCACCTGTATTACCAGCGTTATCTCAGCTTGCACCACAGCGGTCACTGTTTATCTGCGATAGCACTCGCCCTACCCGAGTGCCAATTCTACGCGGCGTCCCCCAATAATCCCAATATCACAGTTACGCTATTGGCTATGCCTCATACCTCGTCTTATTCTGATCGCTACGGCAATGACGTTTTAGCCCGCGATTCTGGCCAGCCGCTTTCCACGCATCTTCCGGCAGAAGTCGGCATGGTTGTCGAAGATGCGACGACGGGTTACGTCGGCGAGGTGATGGCCGTGCGCAAAGTGAGTGGTCAGTGGCTTGTCGAATTGGAAGATCGCACATTGCGCCGAAAATCATTCCCTCTCGGTGCGGGTTTCCTCATTGAAGGCCATCCCGTCATCCTTGATCCTCCGCCTACACAGCCTGTTTCTGCCCCAGCGCGCATGGTCACTGCCTCAGGATCTTTTCACGTCGAATTCGATGCCCGCGTAGCGCAACCCTCTCGAATCTGGGTAGAGGGAAAACATGACGCAGATCTGGTCAGTTACATTTGGGGAACAGATTTAGCCTATGAGGGAATCATGATTGAGGAACTCTTTGGCGCAGATAATCTCCCCGCTATTATGGACGTCTTTCAGCCCAGTTGGAATCGCAGGGCCGGCATCATGCTTGACCACATGGTAACTGGCTCCAAAGAGGATCGTATCGCCCGGCAGGTCAGCAATCGTCCTGGCGTTCTCGTCCTGGGGCATCCATACGTCGATATTTGGCATGCGATTAAACCGCAACGCCTAGGGCTACAGGCCTGGCCTGATGTTCCTCGCACCGAAGATTTTAAGCTCGGAACATTACGGCGTATCGGCTGGCCCTGTAAGGATGCAGAAGATGTTGGTATGGCTTGGGCCAGGATGAAGGAAGCTGTACGAGATTACCGCGATCTCGAACCGGCCTTTCTTGGGCGGATGGAAGAACTCATTGATTTCGTAACGGATCCGTCACTAGGTCACGGCGCAGCTTCGTAGCTGGAGAAGCCTCACCACGAACCGTCACTACCTTTTCTTTTTCTCCTCTCCCTCGCGTTCTTTTCCCTCCCTCGCAGAAAGCGCGTGAATCCGTTATCTGGCGTGTAATGACGCCTCGGCAGTTATGTATCCGCATTGGGCGAGCCCACTTACTACCATTTAGCATCAGTTCTGACGCACAATCACGACAGCGCAGAGCTATTTTCCTTTGAGGTGCAAGCCGTTTCCCTTTTGGTGAGTATTGGTTTTCGATACCGACGAAATTCTCGTGCTGATCCCCCATGCACGGCAGCATGCGCACACAAGAAACTCGACAGCCACCCAGATATGTGTCGGGTATTGAGCTATGTCAAGAAAACTGTGGGCACGTAAAACCGGAATGTTCTGCCCTTATATGGCACCGGCACATCAGATACCGACCGGCATACCGCAGCTCAGGCACACTTGAGTACGTGCCGCGGCACTGCCCTCAGAGGCGCAACTGCCATCGCCTTCCACTGCACACCTTGTTAGCCCGCATGCCTGCCAGACCACGCAGATAACGCCCCCGCAATTGAGGCGGAATACGCCCACGAGAAACCTCAGCACCGCAGAACCGGATAAGATATGACCATGCCCGCCAGGGCGATCAACGTCGATCTTCAAGGAGCGCGAAATATGTCATCGCTATTCGATATTGCTGGTAAAACAGCATTCGTTACAGGTTCTTCCCGCGGTTTAGGCCGTGCCTTAGCCATCGGGTTAGCACAACACGGAGCGAATCTCATTGTGCATGGTCGCGATCGCGAAGCCCTATCTGAGGTGAAACAGGAAATCGAGGCATACGGCGTCAAAGCTGAGATCGTCAGTTTCGATGTGACAGATAAAGATGCTGTGCGTGCTGGCGTGGCAGAGCTCATTTCCTCTTACGGAGTGCCCGATATTTTAGTAAATAATGCGGGCGTCCAGCGGCGTGCACCATTTAATGAATTCGATCCCCACGATTGGGATGACGTTATTGCCACCAATTTGACCTCCGTGTTCTACGTTTCTCAACAAATTTCCCGAGCGATGGCTGAGCGCGGCTCGGGAAAAATCATCAATATCGGGTCGGTACAATCCATGTTGGCCCGTCAGACCATCGCCCCATACTCCGCTTCAAAAGGCGGTATTGCCATGTTGACCCGAGGAATGGCCGCAGACCTTGCGCGATTCAATATCCAGGTCAACTGCATCTCCCCCGGATATTTCGCCACAGAAATGAACCGCAACCTCTGGGAAGATCCCGATTTTAATGCGTGGTGCGTCAACCGCACCCCCGCCCAGCGGTGGGGCAAGTTTGACGAACTCGTCGGCACATTAATCTACCTTGCCTCAGATGCCTCAAGCTTTGTTTCTGGTCAAAATATCTTCGTCGATGGCGGCATGACCTCCGTCGTCTAACGCGCAATTTCTTTTAGGAAAGGACTCTCATGCGAGCATTTGTCATTCAGGGCGCGCAAGACGCTCAGGTTACCGATGTCCCCACCCCCACTCCCGCCGAGGGCAAGGTTCTTGTGCGGGTAGCTTATGTGGGAATTTGTGGTTCAGATCTGCATTACTACTTCGAGGGCGCAAATGGCGATTTTACTGTGCGCGAGCCATTTATCCCTGGTCACGAATTGTCAGGCACTATCGCTGCCGATCCCTCTGGGCGCTATCCGGTAGGCACTCCGGTTACCGTTCATCCAGCCCGCTTCGGCACCGAAGATCCCCGCTACGGACGCCACCTGTGGAATAACGGCTCATACCTTGGTTCGGCGTCAACATGGCCACATACCCAGGGTGCAATGAGCGATTACCTGCTCGTGGAGGATTTCATGATTCGCGAGCTGCCTGCAGATACATCTCTGCGCACTGCAGCTCTTGCCGAACCCTTAGCCGTAGGATTGCATGGCATTGCCATTGCCGGTGGGGTTGATGGCAAGAAAGCCCTCGTCTCTGGATCAGGGCCCATCGGGCTGTTAGCAGTTGCCGGTGCCAAAGAAAGTGGTGCCGGTGAGGTATGGGCGACGGATCTGCGTTCTGGCCCGTTACAGCGAGCGGAACGCCTGGGTGCGGATCGCACTGTTAATGTCGCGCAGGAAGAGCTCCCTGCTGATTATTTCGATGTCATCTTAGAATGTACTGGCATTCCGTCAGCCCTCAACAGTTGTATTCCTGCCCTACGCAAGGCTGGTGTCATCGGTCAAATTGGCATGTTCTCTGCCGGAGATAAGCCAATTAATATGTCGGCAATGCTCTCCAAAGAGGCACAAATCCGCGGCGCGTTTCGATTTGATGACGAGATTGATCGAGCTATTGAGATTCTTGCTGGCCCGGCCGGCGATCACATTCGTGACGCTGTCGTCACCCACACTATTGACATCGCCGACGCAGTCAGCGCCTTCCATATCGCCAAAGATTCCGAACAGTCCGGTAAAGTCCTCGTTGATCTGACGGGAGCAACCGAACAGTAAACAGTGCTGCACTTACCGTTGCTGTAGCGAGCATACGGGCACATTAACTACATACCCGCTATGAGGGGGTCTGCTAGCAGACCCCCTCATCTCATATCGCTACGGCATGCCAGCCGTGCCGATTTCAATTAGGAACGTCGGACTTCTTCTCGTCCGTCCTGTGCCCACAGCGTATGGAATACTCCGGAATCATCCACACGCCGGTACGTATGAGCCCCGAAGAAGTCACGCTGCCCTTGAATTAAGGAGGTAGATAAGGTGGGCGTGCGCAAGGCCTGCAAATAATGCCAGGTTGAGGATAACACCGGCATAGGCACGGCGACGTCCACAGCATGTGTTAATACCCGCTGCCAGGATTCCATCCCCTGCGTCAGTGCTCGCGTAAAATGCGGAGCAACGACAAGCGTATATAACTGGGGATTATCCCGATATGCCTGCGCCACATCATCAAGGAACGCAGCTCGGATAATACATCCGGCTCGCCAGATCTCGGCAACACGCGCAATATCAATATGCCATCCGTAGGTTTGCGCTGCTGCACGAATAACATCAATGCCTTGCGCATACGCCACAATCTTGGCCGCCAACATAGCCCGACGTACATCGTCAACGAGCGCCTGGTGATCCGTTACTGGCTGATCTGATGGCTGCCCCAGAGCATTTTGGACGGCCTGACGGTGATCGATATTCCCAGAAATCATCCGCGCAAAGGTCGCATCGCAAATACCTGTTGCCGGCACTCCCAGCTCGATAGCCTGCTGTGAGGTCCACGCCCCCGTTCCCTTTTGCCCCGCCTGATCGCAGACAATATCCACAAAAGCTTTGCCGGTGCGCTCATCTGTGTGCTGGAGGATCTGGGCGGTAATATCCACCAGATATGACGACAACTCCCCGTCATTCCACTGCTCAAAGACCTGACCAATCTGCGCCGGTTCCATACCCGCGCTGCGCAGCAAGGCGTAGGATTCCGCAATAATCTGCATATCGGCATATTCGATTCCGTTGTGGACCATCTTGACGAAATGCCCGGCCCCATCAGAACCAACATGTGCGCAACACGGAGAACCATCGGGGGCTTGTGCTGCGATAGCCGTCAGCATTGGTTCAAGGCGACGATAGGCTTCCTCCGAGCCGCCAACCATTAACGACGGACCATGTAGCGCGCCCTCTTCACCCCCGGAGGTGCCGCACCCGACGAAATGCATACCGATTTCTCGCAACCGCGCTTCACGTCGGCGCGTATCGGCAAAGAACGAATTGCCGTGGTCGATGATAATATCGCCTCGGTCAAAGACGCTGGATAACTGGTCAATTACCAGATCCGTAACCGCTCCTGCGGTCACCATCAAAGCCGCGACTCGTGGGGTCTTAAGCACAGCAGCTAGTTCGTTTTCGGAGAACGTCGGAACAAAGTGCCCCTCATCGCAGTACTTTTCCATAAAGGCCTGCGTCACGTCGTGTTCAACGTTATATACGGCAACCGTCAGCCCATGACGCGCAAAGTTACGAGCTAGGGAGGTCCCCATCACTCCTAACCCGTAGACAGCAATATCGGCTACTGGTTCAATATCACGCGCCGGCTCACGCGTCGGCTCCTCCTCATCGCCTAAGGGCAAGGTATTCATGATCTCGGTGGCAATCTCCGATGGAGTCGGACCAATATCAATGACATAGCCGTCTTCATTATCTGCCAGCGGTTCTAAGGTGGCTAGCTGTGAATCTAGCAAAGCTGGCGGCATAAAGTGATCGGTTCGCGCTGCCATTCGCTGAGCTAGTAGTTCACGCGGTCCGTCAAGATGTACGAACATCACATGGGCGTGAGCTTGACGCAAAATATCGCGGTAGGAACGCTTGAGCGCGGAACAGGTGATGATAGCCGGTTCGCCGGCTGCTGCTCGTTCATTCATCCATTCGCGCAGACATTCCAGCCAGGGCCAGCGGTCTTCATCAGTCAGGGGTGTACCTGAGGCCATCTTTTCGACATTTGCTTGCGGGTGAAAGTCATCCGCTTCAGCGATCTGCCATCCGAGCCGGTCCGATAGAATACCGGCCACTGTCGTCTTTCCCGAGCCACATACACCCATCAGCACGATGTGCTGAACCGAGGTATCCATGTTTCGTCCTTTCATCTGGCCTTATCAGGCCGCAAATACGTCAAAAGTGTCGGCGTGTAACGGGGCGTGTGCGCCCTAGATGTGCCCCAGATGCGCCGACGTTATGACGTCGGCGCATCCAGTGGCGTGATTGAGCCGAGATAATCCTCCCACTCTGGCTCGGTCACGCCACTGGGCCTACTCGGGGTGCGGCGCGCCAATTATCGCCGCACCCCGAGAGTGCGTTACGCGAAGATGTAGACAATAGAAACGAGCGCGAAACCGAGCAGTGATTCGATCGCTTGCTGTGAGGTCCACACCTTCAGCGTGGTCTTGACGTCCATGCCCATCAAGCGCCCCACGAGCCAGAAGCCTGAATCGTTGACGTGGGAGGCAAAGACTGAGCCAGCGGAGGCTGCCAAAACGATACAGACCACCCCTAAGGTGGACATATTGGCTGCCGCTACCGCATCTGCCATAAGAGCTGTTGAGGTTAGCAGGGCAACCGTGGCTGAGCCTTGGGCCAATCGCAGTGCAACGGAGACGAGATAGGTTGCCAGCAGCAGTGGGATACCAAGGTGTTTCATCGTCTCTGACAGCGCGTCGCCGATACCCGAGGTGCGCAGTACACCACCGAACATGCCACCAGCGCCGGTAATCAAGATAACTGAGCACACTGGCCCAAGTGCTGAATCCATGACGGCTTCGATCTTGCCGCGGTCGCGGGCAACGAATGAGCCGAGGGTCAAAATGGCGACGAGTACGGACAGGAGCAGCGCGATTGGGGTCTGGCCGATTTGCAGTAGTCCTCGAACGATAGAGGAGTTCGCTTCCATCGTGTGCTTCACAGGATCAACCTCATGACCAGCAATAACACCGGATTGCACCATCATGTTCAGGCCCGTGTTAAAGAATACGAGCAGTGCCGGCAGGACGAGCATGGCGATGACGAGCCCGACGCTTGGCAGACGCGATGGGAGCTCTTTATCAGACATCGTTCCAAAGAGCTTAGGCATTTCAACATTGCATCGTTTGGCGATGTAGCGCCCCCACAACACGCCGGAGACGTAGAAGGTCGGGATGGCCACGATCAGGCCGACGAGCATAATCAGACCCATATTTGCGCCGATGAGGGCGCCAGCACCAACTGGACCGGGGTGCGGTGGAACGAAAATATGCATGACGGAGAAGGCTGCTGCTGCCGGGATGGCGTACACCAAGATATTTCCCTTCAGGCGCTGACCAACAGCGAAGATCACTGGCAGCATGACGATGAGGCCGGCATCGAAGAAGATGGGGAAGCCCATCAAGAGCGAGGCAATTCCCAAGGCGATCGGGGCACGATGTTCACCGAAGGCTCGCACCATAGCGTCAGCAAGAACTTTTGCTCCTCCGGAGGCTTCGACGAGTTTTCCGAGCATGGCACCTAAACCGACGAGGAGCGCAACCGATCCAAGAGTTGAGGAGAATCCGCTAGTTAGCGTCGGAAGTAAGTCATTCGCGGGAATACCGGCCGCAATCGCCGTCACGAGGCTAACCACGATAAGAGTCAAGAACGCGTGCAGTTTTAGCACAATAACCGCAAGCAGGATAACAGCAATTGCGACAGCCGCAATACCGAGGAGCGGTCCCGCCCCTAAGGTCTGCTCCCACTTATCTTTTTCCATGAAAATAGTAGGCATCTCTGATCTCCATTGACAGAAATTTGTGTATCGTTCCGCCGCCACTCAGCTTTGAGCCCGTCGGGTTGCACTCACTCTACTTAATGGTATGACGATTTGCAAGCATTAAAATGCAGATTAAACATGTTAAGTCTGCACCGTCTTTCTTATTAATGCTCCCAAATACGATTTACGTGACGCACGTTACTTAATCTGAGTGCGTCAGGAGAATATACTCCCTCGTCATCACGGCCTTTTCTCATTTCCTTTCCCGAAACGCAGGGCCTCTTAAACAACTCCCCATCACACACCGCAACATGCGCTCAACATGCAAGAAGTCCGATGACCACAGCCATCGGACTTCTTACCTATGCCTCTACCAGCACCCCTTATTCCAGGAGCAGGTAGGTAGCAGACATTAACCGCCGCTATACAGAGACGGCATGAAACACAATTCAGCGCTTACGATTGCGCAACACCAGCAACGCCACGCCACCTGCTACCAGAACTATTGCAGCAACGACGATAGCTCCCACCTGAGCACCCGTATGCGGCATCGCACTCGGCGGAGTCGGCTTAACCTCAGTAGCCGGAACACTCGGTTTACTCGGCGTACTTGGCGGATTTACCGGCTGCGGATTTGGCGCCGGTGTCGGCTCCGGCTTCGGAGATGGCTCAGGATTCGGCTTCTCCGCCGGCACATATCCAACACCAAAAGCATAAGCCGCTAAGGCACCATCCGCCTTGGGCACATCCACCGGCAGCTTGCCTAACGGGGCAACCTTGCCAGTAATAACATCGAAAATACCCTCATGATTTGGCACTTGATTGCCGTAGCTCGCCAACACCGCGGTATTCGCACACGAGACATAAGCCACGTCATAAGGCGTATTCGTTGCCACAAAGATCATGCGCACGCCCGTCTGCTGCAAAGCTGCAATCTCTTTCTTCTGAGCCGCAGAAGCACTCGCTTTCCAGCCGGTATAGACGATAACGTCCGCATCCTTTGCCGCCTGCACATGCGCGGCGATCTCCGCATCCGTCGGATCCTTATCAGCGATCTGCATGAAATTCGTCTTGCTATATCCGCCGTCTTTCAGGAGCTTGTCCAAGAACTCAGGATTAGCCCAGCTCGAACCCACAACCAAAATACGATCGCTCTGCTTTACCGGCACAACCGCCTGGGTATTATCCGCACCATTACACACCTGGGTGATCGAGCCATCAGAAATACTGCGCGCAACAGCCAAAGAATCAGCGGTGCGAACCGTACCAGGAATCTTCGCTAAATCTGCCGGAGCATACGAATCGAGCAGACCGCGCTTTTCCTTCCAGGTCAAGATATGACGAACCGCGTCATCCAACCGCGACATCGGCAACGACCCATCTTCCACGGCCGCTTTCATCGCCTTAATTACTGCTGGGACGTCGTAAGTGTTGAGAATAATGTCAGATCCAGCATTCATTGCCGTTACCGCAACACGACCAGAAATCTCATGATTCTTCGCATGATACTTATCCATCAACGTGGGATCTTGATCGGCAGCCGGCTTCTTCGCCTCTTCCTTCATCTTCGCCCACTCAGCCTGCTCTTCCGGCGTCATAACCGCCAACCAAGCGCCCTCCATGTCGATCGCGTCCGTCGTGACAACGCCCTTGAAGCCCATCTCACCTCGCAGTAGATCAGTGAGAACCTTCTTCGACAACGTACCTGGCATATTAGGATCAATGGCATCAACAATGACGTGCGCCGTCATCACCATATCCACGCCAGCATCAATGGACGCCTGGAACGGCTTTAAGTGCTTATTCAAAGTCGCCCGATCGTAGGTCACCTTCGGCAACCCGAGATGTGAATCCGTGACGGTATCCCCATGACCAGGGAAATGCTTCACAGTAGCAGAAACCCCCTGCGACTGCATACCCGTCACCTGGGCAACCCCCAAACGAGCCACCACATCGGGATCAGAGCTCATCGAACGAATCCCAATCACCGGATTCGCAGGATTCGTATTCACATCAACATCCGGCGCGAAATCAACATTCACCCCGACTGCCTTGAGCTCCTTGCCGAGGATCTCCCCCTGCTTATAGGCCAGCTCCTCTGAACGAGTCGCACCGAGAGCCATATTGCCCGCAAAATCTGTACCCGAATAGCGCATACGAGCGACGATGCCGCCCTCTTGATCAATCGTGATACCTAACGGGATCTTCTTTGCAGTGCGCAGCGATGCGGCCTGCAGATCATTCGATAACGTCGCCAGCTTCGATAGATCTGCCGGACTTCCAATATTGCGCGACCAGTTGAAATACAAGATTCCACCTAAGGAATACTTCTCCACTGCTTGCGCACCCGTCTTCACATCAGGACCAAAAACTCCCTGATTTGCCTCGATATCCTTAGGATCTGTGGTATTTGCGCTATCGCCGTAAACATGGGTCCAGATCGTTTGCCCGATCTTTTCGTCTAAAGTCATAGACGCCAGCAATGCCTCAACCCGAGCACTTGCCACGCCGGTTGGAGCTGCACCCGCCGTATCATCAGCAAAAGCCGGACCACTCAGCGCCGCACCCCCTAAGGCCAATACCGCAGTTGTGACCATGGCAAAACCACGGCGCATCGTTGATCGTTTCATACAGTCCTCCTCGCTGAGATGTATGAGATTATTATTGGTAAATACGCCCACATTCAGGGCTTTTGCCAGTGAGCCAGCATATTTATCATACCAAGAATGACGTCGAGGCAGGGGCATATCTGCCGTCCAATTAGCACAGCACCTACGACCCTGCTGAGATACGCACAAACCAGGTACACTGAACAGATATGAGCAGTCCTGATTCTCGTTACATTGCCATCACGCACGTCATCGGCCCGCGGATCGTACACGGCGAGCTAGCCGACGGTGACGCCATAACATTGGCCGATATCGAACAAGAATTTAGCTGCTCTCGCACGGTAGCCCGCGAAGTCCAACGTCACCTAGAAGCCTGCGGTCTGGTCAGCGCACAACGCCGCGTCGGATTAACTGTTCGCCCTCGAGACGAATGGAACGTCTTTCATCCTGACGTTATCCATTGGCGCCTCCACGGGCCAGATCGCAACCGGCAGCTCGAATCCCTCACAGACCTTCGGCTCGCCATCGAACCACGAGCTGCATTCCTCGCCGCCCGCTTTGCCACCCGAGAACAACGCACTGAGATCCTGCGCGCCGGTATGCGAGTAGTGGAACTCGGCGCCGTCAGTTCCGGAGCAGAATTCATGGAAGCTGACGTCTATTTTCACCAGCTCATTTTGAAATACTCCGGCAACGAGATGTTTAGCGTCCTATCGCCCGTTATCGAATCCATCCTCACCTGGCGAACACAACTTGGTTATATGCCGCCGCAGCCTAAGCCGCGAGCAATGGAAGATCACCGAACTGCCGCATTAGCTATTTACCGTGGAAAACCCCGAGAAGCCGCCGCCGCTATGCACGATTTGGTTGATGAGGTTCAAGAAGCCTTTGAGCACCTCATCACCGAACCCGATCTCAACCACGACGCTCCATATCTGCCAGACACGTCTTCGCAAGCAGTAGATACCGAGGAGTAACACCACAACTGCCTAGGAATTCACCGCCTAGAGCCGGTGCCACCACCGAGGCAATATTCCCACTGGGATTCCTCCTTGCGAAATGGCGTATCCATTAGGACGTACCCGTATCACGTAACCGCCCCTACCGAATACGTATTCCCGTTAGCTTGCACGTATTACATAGCACGCGAGCCACGTTACTGGCAGTTTGTTTAGGTAACGCCGCGCTAGCGCCACATATCCGACGGGAGTACCGCCACGATTTCAGCCAACTGTTCAGTTAACGCCGCAATGCTATCTGCCGAATCTTTGCGCGCACCTCGGATGAAATACGTTATCCGTGCGCCATCCAAATGCACTGCCATCAGCTCGTCAATCCGAGCAAAAAAGGCCAACATATCCGACGTAATCTCTGCGCGCGTATCGCCAGCCTCACTCACCGTCTCTACGCCTCCGTCCGCGGCAAAGCGAAGCAACGTCTGCGGATATTCCAGCTCTGCCCCGTCAGAACGCTGTGAAACGCTGACGCTCACCAAAGTAAAGGTGCCTAACGGCGGGGCAATAATCGTCGCGCAGCGCCACGGAACTGCGGCACGACGTGCACTCGTCACCGCATTAATTGCCGGCAAATCCACTGGAATTGGCCATATCGTCGGCGCAGACTGAGTATTAGTGACGAACTGTGCAGCGTTATCAACTGTTGCTCGCACATTCCAGCCATTGCGCCGCATCTGCGCTCTTTCCCGCGAGGATTCATCCCACTGCCCCTTCGTATTCTTAGAGAACAACGCCGTACCGATGTAACACACCGGAATAGCTATAAGCAGCAGCAAAATGGCATATACCAGCAGATCTCGGTTCATCCTAATCCTCCCACAGAGCCGCTATCACTCTATCAGCTAGCAATCGGCCACGACGGGTAAGGCAAATACGCCCCTCGCGAGCCATCTTTGCCTCAATGAGTCCGTCAGTTATTAAATCCGCCAGCACATTATCGGGCACATGCTGCGGGCGGCCAATCCCCTCCCGCAGGCGAATTCCTAACATGATAGCTTCTTCTTCCCGTTCTCGCTGTGACAGCACTTCCCAATCCGCGATCGGAAAATTACTCGCCGCGAGCGCACGGCTATACGCCACCGGATGTTTGATATTCCAGGCGCGCACCCCAGAAATATGTGAATGTGCCCCTGGCCCGAATCCCCACCAATTCGCATTCGTCCAATAGGCGCGATTATGTTGCGATTCTTTACCAGGCAATGCCCAATTTGATACCTCATACCAGCGATACCCGGCCGCATTGAGTATCTCATCTGCGAGTTCATATTTATCCGCTAAGACATCAGGATCTGGTGCGCTGATCTGCCCACGACGTAACTGGGCACCCATTGCCGTTCCCGGCTCAATCGTCAGCCCATACGCCGAGATGTGCCCGGGCTGATAGCTTATAGCTGTTTCCAGCGAGATACGCCAATCCTCACGCGACTCCCCTGACGTCCCATAAATTAAATCGAGAGAATAATCCAAACCCGCCTGGCGCGCCCATCGCGTCACCTCAGCTACTTTCCCCGGTGTATGTTTACGATCCAATCGGGTCAAAACATGCTGACGAGCCGATTGCATGCCAAAGGATATTCGAGTAAAGCCACCTGCCGCCAAGGTATCAATATCTTCTTGGGTTACCGTCTCCGGATTTGCCTCTGTTGTCACCTCACCGCGAACCCCGCCAAAGCGTTCACACAGCGCCTGATATATGGCGACTAAGGTCGTTGCCGGCAAAATCGTCGGGGTCCCGCCTCCGAAAAACACTGTTGAAAGAGGCTGATCTAATCTCAGGTGTTGTGCCAGGAGATCCATTTCCGCCACAAGCCGTTGATCGAATACCGCAGCACTGGCGCCTGCCCCAAAATGAAGATTCGTATAGGTATTAAAGTCGCAGTACCCGCAACGGGCAGCACAAAATGGGATGTGAATATAGGCGGAAAGATTAGCTACCGGCGTCGCCGGCAGCTCAAGGCGATCCCACGATATACCCTGGGAGGTCTCAGCGGCAGGCACGGTTGATTCCTCGATTCACCGATGCGCGATATATGTGAGCGGCGCTACCCAGCCATATTACAAAGACGCCGTGCCTCATTCGCCGTCACTCACATGTTGCGCCACCACATGAATATCAAAAATTCGGCGCCCCGCTTCTAAACCGCGCTGCTCAAACCTCGTCATTACTCGCCCATCCCACCGCGGCGCAAAACCCCCGCGATAACGACCCTCATCTGCCGGATCGGGATTTTGGCCAGCATAGGGATTAACGAAGCCCGGAGCTTCTTCCACAACATCTCGCATATGCCAGGCGTAGTTAGACCAATCCGTTGCTAACCGCCACGATCCGCCCTCAGCAAGAACGTGATGGACGGTTCGAGCAAATTCTGGATTCACAATGCGCCGTTTATGATGCCGCTTCTTACGCCACGGATCCGGGAAGAAGGTCCACACCTGCGCAACCTGTGGGCGGGGTGCCCTTTGATGCGCACCGAATAATACGGGCAAGCCTTGCGCCGCATCTAGCTCCATCATGCGCACATTCGATACCCCAGCACGCACGATAGCACTGACGCATCGAGCCACCCCCGGCCCCCACGCCTCAAGCCCTAAGAAGTTCCACTCCGGATGCTGCTGTGCAGCACTGATGAGCTGTTCTCCCGATCCTGGGCCGACTTCAATAATCATGGGAGCTTGGGTACCGAACTGTGCTGAGAGGTCAATCTGTGCGTCGGGAGCAATCGCCGCAACCGCCGCCCCAGCCGGATAATCAATAACGAACTGTTCTCGATATTGCTCCATAAGATCTCGGTATTTATCTCCAAGCCGAGAACCACGACGTGAAAACGAGACAATCCGACCGTAGTGAATATTGCGACCAGTGATCGACTCACCATCTGCTGCCGAAATGACGTGCGAGTCATTTTCGCATCCGGACCCGCTATCCGATGTTACTTGTGAATCATCAGCACAATCCACAACAGGTAGAGCATCCTCAGAAGCCGCTTTCACTGCATCGGCGGATACGCCCACTGAGCTTGTGCTGTGGCGCACCTGCGCCTGATCCTGATTCTCACTGCTCATTTCGCCCTACTTTCGCGCTCTGCCTACCCAGCCGGCAACGACTTAGTTATTCCCAGCCATCCATGCACCTAGCTACCCGCTGAGCGTGTGCTACGCATTATCGGCTAGCTGTTATTTCTTCTTCGCCGTCGGCATATCCGAGGAGAGCGCCGCCACAAAGGCCTCCTGTGGAACGTCCACCCGACCAATCGACTTCATCCGCTTCTTTCCCTCTTTCTGCTTCTCCAATAGCTTGCGCTTACGGGTAATATCGCCGCCGTAACACTTCGCGAGCATATCTTTACGCAGGGCCTTGATCGTCTCACGCGCAATCACACGCGAACCGATAGCGGCCTGAACTGGAATTTCAAACTGCTGACGCGGAATGAGCCCCTTGAGTTTCGTCGTCATTTCTACGCCATAGTGGTACGCATTATCGCGATGCACAATGGCAGAAAAGGCATCCACTTGCTCATGGTTGAGAAGAATATCGACTTTAACCAAATCAGCCTCTTGCGAGCCTTCCTCTTTGTAATCCAGCGAGGCATAGCCTTTCGTCCGAGATTTCAACTGATCGAAGAAATCCGTCACGATCTCTGCCAACGGCAGACGATAACGCAGCTCTACCCGATCCTCAGACAGATAATCCATCCCCTGCAAGGCCCCTCGGCGTTGCTGGCACAGTTCCATCACCGCTCCGACGTAATCTGTTGGCGCCAGAATCGTCGCATTGACCATCGGCTCGTAGATCGCTCGGACTTTCCCTTCCGGGAATTCTGACGGGTTAGACACCACCAGCTCTTCCCCAGATTCGCTTACCACTCGGAAAACAACCGACGGCGCTGTGGCAATTAAATCTAGATCGAATTCACGTTGCAGCCGCTCAGTAATAATCTCCAAATGCAATAGCCCCAAGAAACCACACCGGAAACCGAAGCCTAAAGCGAGCGAATTCTCCGGCTCATACGTCAAAGCCGCATCGTTGAGCTTGAGTTTATCGAGAGCGTCACGCAGCGCCGGATAATCTGAACCATCAATCGGATAAAGGCCAGAAAACACCATCGGTTTCGGATCGCGATACCCAGCTAACGCAACCTTCGCCGGGACCTTCAAATCTGTAACCGTATCACCGACTCGCGACTGGCGAACGTCCTTCACGCCAGTAATCAAATATCCCACTTCACCAGCCGATAAACCCGCAGAGGGCCGTGGCTCCGGAGAAATAATGCCAATCTCTAATAACTCATGAGCCGCGCCGGTAGACATCATTTGTACGCGCTGACGAGGACTGAGCACACCGTCAACCACTCGCACGTAGGTCACTACGCCACGGTAGGAATCGTAGACCGAATCAAAAATCATGGCGCGAGCGCATCCACTCGGATCACCCGTCGGCGCCGGAATCTCCCGCACAATCCGATCGAGAAGCTGCTCGACTCCCTCGCCCGTCTTGCCGGATACCCGCAAACAATCTTCTGGCTCACAGCCAATCAAACTCGCCAGCTCGGCCGCAAATTTATCGGGATTGGCGGCCGGCAGATCAATCTTGTTGAGCACCGGAATAATCGTCAGATCGTTTTCTAAAGCCATATAGAGATTCGCTAGCGTCTGCGCTTCAATCCCCTGAGCCGCATCCACAAGAAGGATTGCCCCCTCACAGGCAGCCAGAGAGCGGGAGACTTCGTAAGCGAAATCCACATGCCCCGGAGTGTCAATCATATTTAGCGCGTATGCACTGCCCGCGACCGTCCACGGCATTCGGACGGCTTGCGATTTAATGGTGATACCGCGCTCGCGTTCAATATCCATTCGATCAAGATATTGGGCGCGCATATCACGTTCACTCACCACATTGGTCAGTTGTAACATGCGGTCAGCAAGCGTCGATTTGCCGTGGTCAATATGGGCAATAATGCAGAAGTTGCGGATACGATCCTGCGGCGTTGTAGCCGGTTGGATCTCTGCTAACTCGGTGGCGGTCGATACGGGCACGGAACTCCTTTTCACATAATCTGCATTAACGATACCAGCGTGCCGTTCTTCCTTCGACGCCGCACGTCTTTTGGCGGGGCGTGCCACACTTGAGATATGACATATCGACATGTGATCTGGGATCTCGGCGGCACTCTGGTAGACACCTATCCAGAGGTCGATATGGCTTTAGCTCATGCCACATTCTCCTCCCATCCCACCGATACGCAGCTCCATGAGGTACGCCAGCTGCGCGCTATCTCCATCCGCCATGCGATAATCACGCTAACTCAGCGCTACCACCTGCATCCCGATATTCTCAATCGGGCATATCACGAGGTATTAGAGCGGTGGGAGCATACCCCCGCCCCATTAATGCCGGGCGCCCGCCAGGTACTTGACGCGGTTCATCGTGGCAATGGACTCAACCTCATCGTCACCCATCGGGATTCCTCCAGCGCTCAGCTTCTGCTGGACGGATTACGTATCGACGCGAGCATTGACGATATGATCTGTGCCCCATCCGGCTGGCCCCGCAAGCCAGATCCGACGATGTTGTGCGAATTACTGGCTCGCCATCATATCGACCCCTCACAGACGATAGGGGTCGGCGATCGACTGATTGATGGGCAGGCCGCCCGAGCTGCTGGGTGCCGTGGAATTCTTTTCGATCCTGATAGTTCCTCCGATTCGCCCGACGCTATCAGAGAACTTAGTGCCCTATTACCCCTCATGACTCGTTAGGATGGCGCCATGAATCGTGCGACTGGATCACTACGTCATTACTTACCCATTGCTGAGCGCGTGGCACGCTTACCTGGCCGAGCACTCATTGCATTGGCGGGAATAACTGACGGGTTACTCTTGCTTGTCGGCTTTCTCTCCGCACGCTCTCACCGTTCCTTCGTCGGCTGGTTTCCGTTTTCCTGCGGGGTGGTTCTCAGCGTCATCCTGATTATCTTTGCGGTTCGCTGGTATCGCCTGAGCAGCGCTATAACCGCAACATACGGAGCAGCTATAGATCGTTTTACTGCACGAGGGGCAAGACCAGGATCGCACGTACCTCATACCTATACTGAGCGCTCTACCAGTTCCACATCCCAGCAACCGACGGAAACAGGCACAGATTTTGCAACGCAATCTGCCGCACACTCCACTGCAGATTCTGCCGAATATCCGCCGCAGTATTCCGACGCAGAACCCACGTCAGATAATACCGGAGCCGGTATTGTTATTGATGAAGACGGCAATATCCTCAATGGGCTTCACGGGCCAGACCCGGAGGGATTACAACGGGAAGCCGCACGCCTTGCCGCTAAAGAACGCGCTGCCGCCGCACAACGAGAAGCCGCTATCCGCAAAGACACATTCTTCCCGCGCATTGAGCAAGCCCAACGGGTAGCGATTGCGGCTGCTGGCGGGGTGGATAAGGTTCCCTATCTACGTGATGATCTACGCTGGACTCTGCTCAGCGGAATTATCACTCTCGCCGCGATCCCATTGACAGCTTTCCTCATCCTGTGGGCGCTGCTGATGTGGGCGTAGCTCTCACACAATCGAGTAGATAAAAATCCGCTACTGAATCACAATAGGCTTCGCTACAGATCAGCCCGTTGGAGTTACTGTAGATCAGTCATAATGGCGCCTTTGCTAGCAACTCCGCTATTACCGCAAACCTTTAGCCGGCGTTATTTGGCAGGCATACGCCCTCATACCACACAGCAGCATAAAGGTATCGGCTCATTGTTTTGCCTGCCTACGGCATTATACGTTCACCTTTTGGCACCACTACATGTACATATCTCCTGCCTCAGCTACATATATCCTGCCTCAGCCGGCGCAGGATCCCTCAGCCTCCCCAGGTACATCCGTTCTGTGGACCATTCGCGCTCCTTAGATGCAGTGCATCGCCCAGTCATCTCGGTACATACTCTCAGAGCATCCAAGACAACACGAGAGCGCCTCTGGTTTCCGTCGGGCTCACCTTACCTGGAGTTACCGCCCGAATCAGGGCTAACCTTTCTCGTTCCGTCAGATTCCCATTAGCTTCGCGCCTCACAGCACTGTAACTCGTATCCTTGCCATTCCAAGCCTGAGAGTACCGAAACTACCTGCTACACCATTAGCCCCGCTTCGGCAATCTTCGGCTTTGGCGTTATTTTCAATGGGTTTTCGTCAGCTTCAGGAAAATATGACGACACACTGCGAGGGCTAATATATGGCAAAATAACCCCATGGGTTTCTCACAGTCTCTTCTCGGTCGTGATGAATACGTCGTCCGACACATGCATGAACATCCTAAAGCGCTCATTAGCAACGTACTTGGGCTCATTGTGGTGCTAGCCGGAATGATTGCCGCGCTCATTTTCTTACCGGATTCATTCTCCCCGTGGGGGCATTGGGCAGTCGTGATTCTCGCCCTGATTCTCATTATTTTGGTTTTCGTCTATCCCTACCTACAGTGGTGGACCTCCACATATACCGTTACCAACCGGCGGATCATCACCCGTCAGGGAATCTTCGCCAAAACGGGTCACGATATCCCCTTGGCGCGTATCTCCAACGTCTCCTACGATCTCGACCTCATTGATCGTATTTTCCGGTGCGGCACTCTCATTCTAGAAACCTCCGCAAGCGATCCGTTGATTCTTAAAGATATTCCCGACGTCGAACGGATGCACGTTGAGCTAACTGAGCTACTCAACGATAGCTCCGCAGCGCCTACCGCATAATCTGTATCCCTTAGTATTTAGGTATTCCCTATGGCCTTGTCAGATTTTCTTCAACGTACCGTTCGCTCTGTTGCTCGCGCAGTTGGGCGGGATCTCAGCCGCCAATTGCGCCGCTCTGCAGGGGCATCCGCACCTGCTTCCAGGTCATCTTCCAGGCGCTCATCCACGTCGTCATCACCAGAGCATCCACATCACCCAGGCCCTGGCAAATCTTCTAATCACACCTCCGGGCATATCCCAAACGCGAATGAACCTGCGACAGAATACGACGTCGAAACTTTTGGATTACCCACTTTTAGGTATAGTCCGGCAGATAACGGAATGCCAGATCCAGGGGAAGTCGTGTGGACCTGGGTTCCGTTCGAGGAGCACGACGGGCGAGGTAAAGATCGTCCAGTGCTCGTCCTCGCCCACCGCGACCGCCACATCATTTTTATCCAGATGACCTCGCAAGATAATACCCGCGATGCCGCGCATGAAGCCCATTGGGGACGCTATTGGATGGATGTTGGTAGCGGAGATTGGGATCCGAAAGGGCGCCCATCTGAGGTGCGGCTAGATCGCCTACTTATCGCACATGAGAGTGTGATCCGGCGCGAAGGGTCATTCCTCGATCGCGCTATCTATGACAAAGTGTGCCAGGCAGTGCGAGAAATCCATCGTCGTTAACGCGTGTTTCCGTCAGTTTCTTCAAACCATATTTGCCTGCCGATTTACCTCATATATAGCTAAAACCTTCGATATGCTCGCGCCATACGAGCTACCAGCTATCAGGCACGGTCATGCGCAGAAGCAGAACCAGAGCAACAGTGCCGCACTACCTTGGATTTGCGCGTTGAGCATAACGCAATTGAATCGAATAACGCGCGCTTTAGCGTCCTGCCCTCTATAGTGAGTCAGGTAAGGGCTTCGGTAATCACTGAAGCCAACAGTCAACGAAAGGAGGCTCATAATGGGTTTCACTGACGATATCAAGCATGGTGCCGAAGATCTGGCTGGCAAGGCAAAGGAATTTGCTGGCAAGGCAACCGACGACAAGGGCTTGGAAGCCGAAGGCAAGGCCGATCAGGCCTCGGCCAGCCTCAAGGATAAGCTCTCCGATTTGGGCGATAAGGCCAAGGAGACCTTCGACAACATCAAGGATAAGCTGACCGACTAGAATCTTCTTTCGGACAGCAATCGCGTTAATCGCGTGAAACTCCTGCTCGACCCCATGAACGTGATCTGATCCACCTCCACGGTGGCGATGAAAACTAACATGGGGTCGAGTGCTTTGCTAGACTAACCAATTGGACTTTGAACACCTGGTCGGGTGAAAAGGTCCAGCCATCCTCCTCGCACGGGTGCCCCACGCCTTACAGTCCGGAGATGGCACGCCCTCACCGACCGACGGCCGTTCACCGGCCACCATTCAAACGAAAGAGTTACCAGTGGCAAATATTAAGTCCCAGATCAAGCGGAACAAGACCAACGAGAAGCGCCGGCTGCGCAACAAGGCCTACAAGTCTGAATTGAAGACTTTGGTGCGTAAGACTCGGGAAGCGGTTGAGGCTGGCGAGGCAGCGGAGGCTACCCAGGCTCTGCGCATTGCAAGCCGCAAGCTCGATAAGGCTGTTTCCAAGGGAATTATTCACCGCAACCAGGCAGCGAATCGCAAGTCGAAGCTCGCCAAGCTGGTTGCAAAACTGGGCGACTAAGTCGCGAGAATCCCTCAGCCCCCGGATGATCTATCATTCGGGGGCTGTTTTATTATGCCTATTAGAGTTATAGGACACGAGGTGTTGCTGTTTTTCGGGTTTTTCGTTGTTCTGGTGTGGGGAAAGTCGGTGTGTTAGTTGGTGGTGGTCAACTAACTGGTTGGACAGAATGTGTTGTTGATGTCTCGGGTTTTTGGTGTTGTGACAGGGAAAATGGGTGTTGTAGTTGGTGTTTGTGAAGGGTTTGGCAGTCTGTGGTGAATGACGACTTTGAAAAGCCCTCATAGACAGGATTACCACTCAACGCCTGGCGGCATAGAAAAATAAACAAGGAATTAACAAATCAACGAGCAACAGAAAATGTCCTATAACCCTCGTATTATGCCGCCGCCGGCCTATAACTCTTTCTTCCTCCTTTTTTCCCCCCCCGCAAAAAGCAGTACACCGCTACGTGATCTAATCCCGCCTGCCACCTTCCACCATTAGCGACGCAGAATATTGAGATGACAAAGGCGCTGATGGGTGCCTGTGTGTATCGCACAAGACACCCATCAGCGCCTATACAGCCAGACTTATCGAGACGTTCTACTATCGCAACGATCTGCCACCGCGCGGCTATCCCGTCTCGCCATTAATACAGCTTAAGCAATAGCCGCGTTGATTTGATCGACGGAATCCTTCGCATCCCCCAACAACATGTAGGTGTTGTCATTGAAGAACAAGGGGTTTTGCACGCCGGCATAGCCAGCATTGCCCATTGAGCGTTTGAATACCACGACGGTTTCCGCTTCCCAGACCTTAATCACCGGCATACCGGCAATCGGCGATCCGGGTTCTTCCGCAGCCGGATTCACCGTATCATTTGCGCCAATTACCAGGACAACATCAACGCTACCGAAATCCTCATTGACCTCATCCATCTCAAAGACGATATCGTAAGGAACTTTCGCCTCAGCCAGGAGCACATTCATATGCCCAGGCAATCGCCCAGCTACCGGATGAATCGCGAAAGAGACGTCAACCCCGCGCTCACGCAACCGCTTCGTCAACTCAGCAACCGGATATTGTGCCTGTGCCACCGCCATACCATAACCCGGTGTGATGACCACTTTCTTCGCATCGAGCAGCATCTGAGCAACCTCCTGCGCATTTGCTTCCCGATGTTCGCCATAATCACGCGCCTGCGCTACTGTCCCGTCGGATCCAAAACCACCAAGAATGACCGAAATAAACGACCGATTCATGGCCTTGCACATGATGTACGACAGGTAAGCACCCGAAGAACCGACAAGCGCTCCGGTAATAATCAACAAATCATTCGACAACGTAAAGCCAGCCATTGCCGCCGCCCAGCCAGAATAGGAATTCAGCATAGAGACGACCACCGGCATATCGCCACCGCCAATCGCGGCAACCAAATGGAACCCCAAAGCCAAGGCAATAAGGGTGAGCAATACCAGCGGAATCATGCCCGCACCCAAGGAACGAGTCCGAATCAACCAGGCAATCAAACCAATCGAAACCACTATTGCGGCAAGATTAAGCCAATTTCGCCCAGGAATAACCAGGGGCCGCCCACTCATCTTTCCGGCAAGCTTCAAGAACGCCACAATCGACCCAGTTAAAGTCACTGCGCCAATGAAAATCGCCAAACCAACTTCACCCAAATGGAAGGTGTTATAAATCGAATTCTCGCCCGGAGTGATAATGAAAGAGTTAAAGCCAACAATCACAGCCGCCGCACCGACAAAAGAGTGCAACATAGCGATAAGCTGCGGCATCTCCGTCATTTCTACTTTGCGAGCCAACGGGATCCCAACACCAGCCCCGATTGCCAAAGCAAAAACGATCAGGCACACCGGCACAACCTTTTGCCCCTGTGCGAAAGCGACGACAACCCACACAGTAGCCAACAAGGCCAGGACCATGCCGATCATGCCGAGTTTATTCCCACGCGCCGCCGTCGTTTGCCGAGATAACCCTGCTAACGCCAAAATGAACAGCAAAGCTGCTGCGATATACGCCAAAGACTGGAATCGAACCTCAATCGAGGACACATAATTCACGACATCAGACACGTCTTAACTCCTCTGGAACATCTTGAGCATACGGGCTGTAACCGTAAAGCCGCCAAAGATATTGATCGACGCAACAGCTAGGGCGATAAACGACAGCACTTGAACCGCAACATTATGTGACGTTACTTGGATTAACGCCCCGACGACGATAATTCCCGAAACAGCATTCGTCACCGACATCAACGGGGTGTGCAAAGAATGAGTCACTGCAGTAATAACATAGAAGCCCACCACAACAGAGAGCGCAAAAACAATGAAATGCGTACTCATTCCAGGCGGTGCAAGCATAATGAGCGCCGCAAACAAGGCAACCGCTGCGAGTTTCCACCAGTGCCGCAATATCGAGCCAGACGGAGCATTCCCCGCCTCCACGGCCGAATCTGCAGGCTTATCGTGAATCGTGCGTAGTCTATCGGGCGCCCCAGCACCGGCAGCAGGCACAGGCGCCGCTGATACCCGAACTGGTGGTGGCGGATAGAGGACCTCGCCATTCAAAGTCACGATCATCTGACGAACAATCTCGTCATCCAAATCGAGAACGAGCAAGCCATCCTTCGCAGGCGTGGTTAGTTTGAAGAAATTGACAATATTCTGCCCGTAGAGCTGGGAAGACTGGGCGGGAAGCCGACCGGCAAGCTCGGTGTACCCGATAATCGTTACCCCGTTTTCCGTGACCACTACTTCGTCTGGACGCGAACCAACGACGTTTCCTCCGTTAGCAGCCCCCATATCCACCACAACAGATCCTGGCTTCATCCCTGCCACTGCCTGTTCATCAAGCAAAATAGGAGAACGCCGCCCGGGGATAGCAGCGGTAGTAATGACAATATCGGCTTGCGCTGCCTGCTGGGCGTACAGTGCCGCTGCCGCGCGAGCCTGTTCTTGCCCCATCTCTTTGGCGTAGCCGTCAGAGGATTCCTGAGCTGCCACAGGTATCGGGATGAACTGCGCTCCCATAGATTCAACTTGTTCGGCCGTCTCTGCCCGGACGTCGGTCGCCGTCACCACAGCACCCATTGAGTTCGCTGTTCCGATTGCTGCCAGGCCTGCCACGCCCGCGCCAATAACATAGACCCGAGCTGGCGGGAACTTCCCTGCCGCAGTCACTTGCCCGCTAAACAATCGCCCAAAAGCGTTGGCCGCCTCAATAACAGCGCGATAGCCAGCAACATTGGCCTGCGAGGATAGAACGTCCATAGACTGCGCGCGCGAGATTCGCGGCACCATATCCATCGCTAATCCAGTAATACCGCGATCTCGTAATGCGTCAATGGTTTCGGGATGACGTCCCGGTGCCATACGTGAGATCAGTGTGGCGCCCTGCTGCATCATGTCCAAGACGTCATTCGGTGGAGTGTCCAGAGAAATAACAATGTCACTCCCCCACGCTTCCTGCGTGCTAACGATACGCGCCCCACTCTTCTCGTACAGAGAGTCGGGAAAACTCGCCTGATCTCCAGCGCCGCCTTCGACCAAGACGTCATAGCCAAGCTGAATGAGTTTTCCGACAGTATCGGGGGTCGCTGCTACGAGAGCCTGTTTATCCGACGGCTCGCGCGGTACACCTATGCGCAACTTAACTCCTCTGTTATGTCACCTGATTCAGAAGATCATGGCCCGCGACGATGCGGGTCAGTACCGTCTTAAGCATAGCCGAGGTGAACGATCTTCTGGATATGTGCACGCTATCACATCACACAATTATTTCCCTACGAACCGAGAGATCCCCATATAGAGGCAATAGGCAATAACTCCGATACGACACGTGCCATTTTCGTAGCACAACGATTAGCAAGGACGTAAGGTAGAGACATGACACAGCTCACGATGAATGCACAACTCTCCGCGCTTGAGGACCTGCGTCGCCGCCCAGATGACGTTGATATTCTCACACTGACCCGCGAAGATATACCCACTCTCGCCTCGCTCTATCTGGTGGCCTACAATTCACCAGAAATTGCTGAGAACCTGATTGAAGCTGTTGAAGAGATGCAGATGAGTTTCGATGGCGCTTTCGGCGATCCTATGAAGGATGGTTTTATCGGAGCCTGGCGTTCTGGCAAACTCGTTGGAGCTATTTTGGTTACGACGAATACCCCGTGGGAAGACGTTGATGACGGACCATTCATCATTGATCTCATGGTTGATCCCGAACATCGAGGTCAAGGGATCGCTACTGCGTTAATCGGCAAGGCGGCTCGTCGTGCCGGTCGGCAGGGCTTTGATAATATCGGTCTGCGCGTTGATCTTCGGCAAGCTAAAGCTGCTGCTCGACTCTACGATTATCTTGGTTTTGCTGAAGTAGATTAAAAACAGTAGCGCCAGTTGCACCGATTGCGAGTCGGGTTATGAGTCGTGTTGCGTTGCGTATTGCGTTTTCCTGCAGGCACGTTTTGTCGTGCATCCGCCTTGCTACTACGCCTTGCTACTACGCTTTGCTACTGCCTGTCACATTGCACCTCGCACGCCGTGCGTTATTCATTATTGCGGGCTGTCTTTTTACTACGAAGCGCGCATTGTTTATGGTTCTTACACTGCTCATACCGCAAACGCGTACTCAGGAACAACAGATATGAACCCGACGTTTAAACCGGCACTTGCCTGCATAGCGATATGATCCCGTACTACTCGCCTACCGTCAGCACATCTTTCAGGGAATAGACCTGGCTAATTCGGGTAATACGCCTAGCTAATTAGAATAATACGTTCGACCAAATTGCCCCTAGCTTACCGCTCCGATTGGCAGCTACTCCCCATTCCCGTTATCTAACGTTCCTACGTGCCGCTTTAATACCTGCTACCTAACAGTTCTCATTCTCTCATTCCGTTTTCCAAAGCCGGTAGGAGCACAGAGCACCTACCGGCTGCGGGGAGAGCATACTGCTAAGATTGCTCGCTCTAGAGCATAATTCGGATCTCGGGAGCCACCTTTCACATCCGCATCGCTTTGCGCCATGATCTCCACAGCCCGTTCAATCTCTGGCGCCTTCCAACGAGCTAAATCCCGCTTTGCTCGGTCTACCTGCCAGGAACTGAGTTTTGTTTTTGCTGGAATTCTTCCCGAGCGCTGCCCCAGCACTTGAGTCATAGCCCGCAGTTTTGCTGCAATAGCGGCATTGATAGCGACAGCGCTACATCCCGTGGCAAGGGCATGACGCATTAGTTCTACTGCGCGGGCTGCATTCTTTGCGATCACCGCATCCGCCACTTGAAAAGCATTCGCCTCAACTCGTCCAGAAAAATACGTGTACACATGGGCGTCTGTAATCATCCCGGGGATGTCATCCAGTAACTGCGTCGTACTCGCAATCAGCTCTCGCAGATCCGAACCACAGGCATCGACCAATCCGGCAACTGCTTCGCTCGTTATCTTACGCCGAGCAGATCGCACAATATCTTGCACTATCCGCGCTTTTTCATTTGGATAGCTCACTTTTGCAATGTTGTGTGTAGGGAGTTTGTACCGACGCGCAGCTTCGAGGATCTTTTTTCCTCCATTCCCCCCGTTATGCCGCAAAATCAGTACGGAAGCCGGATCAGGGTGGGCCATATACTCCACAATCTCATCTCGAAAAGCAATATTCGACCGCTCGACATTGCGGGCAATTACTGCACGCGACTCATCAAACAGCGAGGGCGAAAGCAACACCGCAAGTTGCCCAGGCATATAATTGGCACAATCCAAATCCACAATATCCACATGCGGATCTCGACGACGCAGCTCTTGACGAAGCTGGTCAATCAGACGATCCCCCAAGGCTGGCTCGGCACACGTCATGACAAGAATAGGTGCTAGTTCAATTCCCGACGGCATAGTTGCCATTATTCCACCTCTCGGCTCGGAAGCCAGTTTGCCGATATGCCAATTATCAACGAAGGATCACACCTTATGTTACGGGCACCGTGAGAGAACGTCCGTATCAGTTATAACGATGTCTGAGCATTGATCGGTGCGCTGTTGAATTGGGGCCTGCCAGATTCGCAACGCGTCAGGATGCGGATGCCCATAAGTGTTGGTTGCACCTACCGAAAAAATAGTGATCTGCGCCCGCAGCTCATCAGCAAGTTCCTGACTTTGATCGCGCGCCCCATGATGCCCAGCAACCACAATATCCACCTCTCCTACCTGCCCGCGCAAAAGGCGCTGACGCTGGGCGGGAGCATCAGCCAAAATCAGCACAGAGTGATCGGCTGTATGTGCCAAAACAACAAGCGAATCATCGTTAGTGCTCTGCGCATCGCCCGTTATGACTAATGGGCCGACAATACGTAACCATTTCTCTCCGGAAATATCCGCTAGCTCTTCTCCCACAACGACTTCTCGCCCAGGAATACCGTATGAACTGAGCAAGTAGGTGATCCACTGGGAGTTACGATACGGATACATATTCGGCGAATACCAGACCTGGCCGATGTGCGTTTCACGCGCCAACTCATCAAAACCGCGAACATGATCTGAATCGAAATGACTCAAGATAACGAGATCCAATTTGGTGACACCAGCCTGAGTCACACAATCTCCAATATGCCCGTCTGCCGGACCGACATCAACGAGAACAATTTGCTCCTTATGCCGCAGCAGCATCGCCGATCCTTGCCCCACATCGCATTGCACAATCTGCCAATCATCAGCAAAAACAGTGGCAGTATTGGGGCGGGAAACAGCCATAACGCCAAAGACACTCAGACCTGCGACAGCCCCAACCGCACATATCCATGCCCGATCAAAATAAATAAAGACGCATATTCCCGCCACAAGACCAGCATTGACTGCTAATGCCAGCGGAGTTGGGAGATGCGATCCAGGCAAATGTGCCAGATGGATAACCACCTCATATATCCACGCGGTACAACAGCGGCAGACGAGGAGACACAGCTGCGCCACCGGAACAGCCCAAGGAGCGCATATAGCTGCCATCATCCCGAAAATCGTAATCGGCGCTATGACTGGCGAAATAATAATGTTGGCCAGACATAACCACACCGAACTTTCCGGCTGAATCCGAACGACAATCGGACCCGTCGCTAAACTGGCCACCAGTGAAATTGCCAGTATTTGCGCTAATGCTCGTGGCATTCCACGAGCCAACCATCGCGATAGCGGCGGACCAGCCAAAACAATAGCTAATGTGGCACATACCGATAGTTGAAATCCGATCCGGTTTGCCAATTGCGGAGCAAGCAAACACACCGTCATAATGCAAATATTGATAAGCGGCATGGCACTGCTCGGGCGCCGCATCCCGACCGCAATACAGACAAACACTCCCATGATTGCCGCTCGGACAACGGACGGCTCAAGACCAACAAGAAACACTAAATCAGCTAATGTCGCAATGCTCAATACGGCCGCACATCGATTCCTTCGCCGGCCAATAATCAGAAAAATTACCGATAACAAGATGGAGATATGAGCGCCAGAAACCGCGGTAATATGAGATAGTCCTTCTTGGCGCATAGCTGTAACAAGTTCGGCTGGTATCTGCGAATCGTCGCCTAATACAATCCCAGGAACAAGCTGTAGATGTTGCGGTCCAGAAGCGATGAGATCGCCAAGGGCCGAACGAATCCTTGCCGGAAGCGCTGCTCCCGATTGCACGTCAATGTCTTGAGCGATCAACCGCGCCGCAACGTAGTCAGAGCTCTGTGCCGAGATCAATCGGCCGTGCGCACGGATACGATCTCCTCGCTGTACTTTCTGGTTAAACCAGCTAATACGAATACGTTGAGTAGATCCTTGTTCGTAATCACCGCGCCGAAAACTCCTCACCTGAGCGATAGCCGATCCCTGTTCACCGCGATATTCCGGATAGCTCTGCACATCAGCCACAACCATTATCGAATCGGACGGTATAGCTCGGATAAGCGGATCAGAATCATGGGCATAACGGTGTAGGCTTCCCGAAATACAACCCGCCAGGATAACCGAACCCAGCACAATGGCAAGACCGCAATGCCGGAGCGTGGCAACAATTAGTATGCCCACTGCGAGCAGCACATAAGGGAAATAACTAGACGGGTCAACTATGACCATAAGCCATAACACGCCAGCTGGTAACGTCAAACGGTAGTCATGCATCGAAAACGTGCCTGCAATTTATCGGACTGTCACGCTATCGCGGATGCGGTTAAGCGTCCGTTCTCCAATACCGTCGATTTCCACTAGCTGGTCCACTGAAGTAAAGCGACCGTGGGCTTGACGCCACGCCACAATAGCTTGTGCAGTCACTGGCCGATTCCGCTGATTTGTTGCAGATCAGTTGCACTAGCGTGATTGAGGTCAATTGGATGCTTTGCCGCACCTGGCTGTGCCGTAGCTCCGCCGGAATTACCAGAAGCATTATTTGGTGCTGCCACAGGCGCTTCCCCCACTGCTGGAACATGGATATGGGCACCATCCACAAGAAAATCAGCTAGGTTAATCGCCGATAAATCTGCCGCACTATTGGCTCCGCCCGCAGCCGCAATCGCATCGTTAACCCGACGCGAGGTATCCAGCTCAACGATACCGGGCGCATTGACTTGCCCCGAGACGTGCACGATAACCTTCTCTTTTGTTGCACCTGCCGTCGTTTCATCAAAGTTTTGAGTTCCTATTTCGCTATGTGACAACCGCCCAATTCGCGCACCCGTCGTATCTGGCGTAGATTGCGAACCGTGCGCTGTCCCCTCGCGATTTTTCGTTTCTTTTTCTCCTGACGCCGGATCAGATACGTCGGCAATAGAGCGACACTGCGGCTGAGTAGCTATCATGCGCGAGTGTTGTAGGTAGACACCAATACCTGCAAAAACAACTAATACGAGGACAAAGACGATAACAACCCGCTGGGCACTAGGGTTGATACGATAGCGATTCTTTCTTCCGCTTACCGTCAGCGCTGAAATATCTTCCCCCGCCCCCATACGTAATGCAGACTGAATAAATGAACGACTCGGATCAGATGAGTGGGGACGCGTGCGTGGCGAACGCCGACTCGGCAAGCGGCGCGGTGGCGGGTTAACATGCGATTCCGTATTCATACCGGCATTATTAAGTGCTTGCTATTCGCTGCGTATCAGAGCAGGAAAACTAGTGGAAAATCCCGACAAGAACACGGTTGTGGAAAGCTTTTTCGTCAGAACCTATCCACTGTCCCGCTCCATGTTTATCTTGGGGAAATATCAACCTCACTGCCCACGGCGCGGCGTAAGATGTCCCCATGGATAATGAGATTGCACGGTTAAAGGCAGAAGCACTTCGAGCTCAAGCAGCCGCAGCAGAAGCACGCGCGGCCGCTGCACAGGCCGAATTAGAGGCCGCCCTTGCAGCCCAAGAAGGCACACATGATTCGGAGGCTACCCGCACAACACAGCCAGCTTCTGAGGCCTCAACTACTCGCGCTTCAGCAGATGCTGTACCGGATCAAGAATCCCACTCTGCACCATCCGCGAGCAGTACCTCTGATACGGCAACAAATAGCACTGCCACTTCACCTGCCCCCTCAGCTTCTCCAGAGCAAGCCAGTGCCAAGCAATCCGAAGCACACTCCGAAGCATACTCTTCCCATGCCTCTCCTTGTGAATTACCGCCACTAGCTCTCAGTATTCGCGAAGCCTACAATCTGCCTGATCCAACAATCACCGTTGGCTCGTATATGGATGATTCGGGAGTGTATCCCGAGGTTCCCATTAAGCTGTCATTGGGCATGCTGAATCGTCATGCCCTCGTCACCGGAGCTACCGGCACGGGAAAAACTCGCACCTTACAGTTACTCGCTGAAGGGCTATCTGACCACGGAGTTCCCTGCTTCGTCACAGATATTAAAGGCGATCTTTCCGGCCTTATGGAGCCCGGGGCTTCTTCTGAAAAGCTACTAGCCCGCACCACAGAACAGGGGCAACAGTGGCAGAGTTCCGCATTCCCCACCGAGCTATACGCCCTAGGCGGTGTCGGTAATGGCACCCCCATTCGCACTACCGTCACCGATTTCGGTCCCATCCTGCTCGCAAAAGTCCTCGGTCTTAACAGCACTCAAGAATCAGCGCTCTCTCTAATATTCAACTGGGCCGACACTAATAAACTAGCCTTGATTGATCTCACTGATCTGCGAGCAGTTATCCAATACCTCTCCGATGAAGGCAAAGACGAACTCGCTGAAATTGGCGGCGTTGCACCGGCTACCGCAGGTGTTATTCTGCGCAAGGTTGCCGAATTACAGTCTCAAGGTGGAGCAGAATTCTTCGGAGAAACAGCCTTTAACGTCAGCGAGTTTCTCCAAACTCGCGATTCTCGCGGCGTGATCTCCGCTCTGGAATTACCAGACGTTCAAGCACGCCCAGCACTATTCTCCACTTTTATCATGTGGCTACTGGCAGATCTTTTCCATGAGCTACCTGAAGTTGGCGATCTAGATAAACCCAAACTCGTCTTTTTCTTTGATGAGGCACATCTCCTCTTTGCCGACGCCTCACCAGAATTCCTCACCCAGGTTATTCAAACAGTGCGGTTGATCCGGTCAAAAGGGGTAGGCATCGTGTTTATCACGCAGACCCCTAAAGACATTCCCGACGATGTGCTGGCACAACTAGGATCACGCATCCAGCATGCTTTGCGCGCACATACACCAAATGACGCCAAGAAACTCAAGGCAACTATTGCTACTTTCCCCACCACCGAGCTACCTCTGGCAGAGATTATTCCAGCACTTGGTACCGGCGAAGCAGTCGTCACTGTTACCGATCCCAAAGGGCGCCCATCGCCGGTAGCTCCAACGCGAATCTGGGCACCGGCAGCCGTCATGGGCCCAGCTTCCGCACAAAAAGTAGCTGAATCCATACAGTCCTCCCAGATCTACCCGAAATACTGCGAGGCTGTTGACCCAGAATCAGCCGCTGAATTACTCGAGGCACGCATTGCCGCCGAGCAGGAAGCCAAAGCCGCTGCCGAAGAGGCACAGCGGGTAGCCAAAGAGCAAGAAGCAAAAGAAAAAGCTGAACAGAAAGCAGCAGAGAAAGAAATAGAGCAAGCCCGACGGGTAGCCCAAAAAGAACAAGAACGCCTCGAACGTCAAGCTGAACGCGAGGAAGAACGGGCTAGCCGACGCAAGGAACGCCTCATGGATTCTATCCTAGCTACCGCGGGGCGCACGATCAGCCGCGAAATTACTCGATCTATCTTTGGCATACGGCGTCGCTAGCACGCTCATAGCACCTATGGACAGGCATACCACGCTGACACATTCGATGAATCGAGCAACTGCCCGATTCATCGAATAATTGCGAGCAGTAACCCCTCAATTAATTACCGATTGATAGTGAGCGCGCGTCATCGTACCGGCAGATATGCGGTGTAGCGCCACGCTATTTTGCTTCTTAGCAGGATAGCGCGTATCTCCTTTTTCGCCCCCGTCAGTCATACTGTCTTAACATCGCTATGTTGTGCTATGCCTACTTCCTGCCGAAGCTACCTGCCTACTTCCGCTTTATACGTCACAACAATAAGCGGGAGATTGCCCTACCCAATCCCCCGCCATTAGGCCTTTTCTCCTGACTTAACTATTGACGCGATAGGTCAACGTCGCTGTCATCTGACGAAGTTGCCCAGGAGCAACACAGACATCACCAGCCGAATCTGGCCGATTGAACGCGTCGGGCACATGCGACATCGGGGCTAAAGCCAATGCGCTACGCGGTTCGCGTTCGAGATTATCACCGGAATAAACGTGAACAACCGGCGCTTCGCCGGGCTCTTGCGTCAGTTCAATTGAAGCCGACGATGCCGGATCACTCACTCGCGTTGTCACCACCCCATAGCTATCCGGGACGAGATCACGGTAGAAATCATCCAAACGTCGCGCACCAATATAATCAATTTCCACAGGATTGCTAACGCCAGACTGAGCTGACTCCCCCGGCAGCGGCACCCCAAAATGATCGGTCAAGATCTTGGTACGCGCCGGAACCCGCACCGCCAAATTAGAGATGCTCGCACGTGCCGGCAGATTGATATATGGATGCCACCCCAAGGTTATTGGCGCAGGTCGATCCGAGGTATTGCGCGCCCACACGGTCAACGATAAATGCTCTTCACCATCTGACCCAGAATCCAAGGAATAATGCGCAGAGATCTCACACGACCACGGATACGCATCCGTCGGTTCAATACTCGTTGTCAAACTTAACGTCGAATCCGTTGCCGTGGCATGAAAATCATGAGCATACGCCAACCCATTCGTACATGCCTCAACGGGAACACTATAGCTCTGCCCATCAAAACGATATGACGCCCACGTCATCGCCCCAGCCCACGGCGCCATCACAATACCGCGAGCGCCAACACCGGCAAAAAGTTCTTCCGCTGTCGCATATCCGCGAATCAACTCCGCTTCTGGCGTCGGCTGCCAGGAAAGAAGAGCTGCACCGCGCTCCGAGATCAATGCCTGCGCTCCAGTCGGCGACGTCAGTTGCCATGCCGGAAGCCCCAATGCACTCGTAGCCGTGATCTCAGTTTTTACCATGCTGCCTCTCCTCATTTAGTTCTCCATGAAGTATTAACCCGACGCCGGCAAAATAAAACATCCGTCCATCATCCGGACGGATTGCTGTGATACAGATAATCAGAAGCGTGATATGTGCGTGTATTACCCGAGGAATACACTGTGCAAGCTACCATCTACATCGCGCTCAATCATCCGCGCTGAGATCATCCATCTGTGCAACACTGAGGTATATTGCGTTCATTTATCTGCTCGGCAAAGCGCACACGCAGATGTGCCTCGGCTACGTATTTCTTTTCGATTCGGCTCCCGCCCGCAGGCACACATTCAGTAGTAATGACGGAAAACGCTCCCACGCTTAACCGCTTAACACTGGGGAGAATCGCCGAATATATGTACGACGGGCACCCACATTAGCTCATTGCGGTGCCCGTCGTGCATGCGGTCGCTCACGTGCTAGGGAACGATATTAACCAAGTTCGGCTCGCGAACAATAACCTTCCGCGGCTCACCCGACAAAAACTTGGTGATACGCTCTGAAGCTAAGGCACGTTTCTCCAGCTCCTCAGCCGAAATATTCGCTGGAACGTCCAAACGATCACGTACTTTTCCTTGGACCTGCACAACGCACGTAACCGTATCATCTACGAGAAGGGATTCATCAGTTACGACGGGGAATGGTTCGTATGCAATAGATTCCGTATGCCCCAACCGAGTCCACAGCTCTTCAGCAATATGTGGAGCGACAGGGTTGACCATCTTAACTAAAATCTCTGCGACCTCTCGCGTGACCGGGCGGGTCGTCAGATGGTTGTTCAATACAATCATCTTCGCAATCGCCGTATTAATACGCAGATTGTCGTAGTCTTCTGTCACGCCAGCGATCGTCCGGGCAACCAATTTCTCTGTTTCTGGATCAACGGCCTCATCAACAACGACCAGCTCGCCCGTCTGCTCATCAATGATGTTACGCCATAACCGCTGCAAGAACCGATAGGACCCAACAATAGCCCGAACTTCCCACGGACGGTCTACATCGAGTGGTCCCATCGACATTTCGTAGACTCGGAACGTATCTGCGCCGTACTCGTCAGCAACATCATCAGGGCTGATGATATTCTTCAGCGATTTCCCAATCTTGCCGTACTCACGGTTCACCACCTGCCCGTTCCACTCATACGTCACCCGATGTGAGCCATCAGCAGCCGGGACTTCCACTACCTCATCAGCCGGTACATACTGCCCGCGCGAATCGGTGTAGGCGTATGCCTGGACGTACCCCTGGTTATACAGCTTGTGGAATGGTTCGCTGGACGATAGATAGCCCAAATCGAACAGGACTTTGTGCCAGAATCGAGCGTAAAGCAGATGCAAAACCGCATGTTCCACCCCGCCGACGTACAGATCCACGCCACCGAGTTTCTTACTCTCGCACGGCCCCATCCAATACTCTTCCACCTGCGGGTCAACGAAGGCTTCATCGTTATCTGGATCAAGATAACGCAGCTCGTACCAACACGATCCAGCCCAATTCGGCATCGTATTCATTTCACGCGTATATGGACGCAGACCGTCGCCCAAATCCAACTCCAGGTTCACCCAGTCTTGCAGACGACCCAACGGCGGTTCTGGATTAGAGTTAGCGTCGTGCGGATCAAAGGATCGCGGCAAATAATCCGGGGTATCCGGTAGCTCGACAGGTAACATCGTCTCCGGCAAACCACGAGCACGCCCCTCGTCGTCATAAACAATCGGGAACGGCTCACCCCAATAGCGTTGCCGAGCAAAAAGCCAATCGCGCAAACGGTACGACACTGCCTCACGCCCAAAACCACGCTCAGAGAGCCACTGAGTCATCCGCGATTTAGCTTCACCTTTGAAAAGACCATTGAGCGAGATCTCGTCATTTGCGGAATCAATAACCTCGCCATCCTCAACCCATGCTGATGACCAATCAAAACCATCGGCCGGTTTCATCGTCGGGACAATATCAAGATCGTATGCCTGGGCGAAATCGAAATCTCGCTGATCGTGCGCCGGAACAGCCATAATTGCGCCAGTTCCGTATCCCATCATGACGTAATCAGCAGTGAACACCGGAATTCGCTTATCGTTGACCGGATTCACAGCATAAATGCCCGTGAAAACGCCCGTCTTTACTCGCTCAGTATCCGCACGGTCCATTTCTGACTTCAGCGCTGCCGCCGCTTGGTACTCTCGCACTGCCTGAACTGGCGTCTGTGCGCCTCCCGTCCAACTATCCTTAGTTCCGCTCGGCCATTGCGCCGGAATCGCCGTTTCGTCCAGCATGGGATGCTCAGGCGAAACAACCATAAACGTCGCCCCAAATAGGGTATCTGGACGTGTGGTAAAGACCGTTAACAGGTGTTCCCCGCACTCGGTTTGTGCTCGGAAATCAACTTTCGCACCTACCGAACGGCCAATCCAATGCCGTTGCATAAGACGGACTTTCTCCGGCCAATCAACCGCATCGAGATCGCGTGCGAGGCGCTCACCATAAGCGGTAATACGCATCATCCATTGGCGCAATTTACGGGAAAATACCGGGAAGTTCCCTCGTTCAGATTTACCTTCCGACGTCACTTCCTCATTTGCCAAAACAGTACCGAGCCCCGGGCACCAATTCACCGGCGCATAGTCAACATAGGCTAGGCGACGCGCATTAACGGCTTCATCTTGTTCAGCCGCACTCAGCTCCGCCCACGCACGCCCATCCGGGGTTGGAATCGTCCCATCTTCGTATCCGGCAATAAGCTCAGAGATGTGGCGCGCCCGCCCCGTCGTTCCGGCAATGCGCCCGGGAGCAGTTTCGTCATACCAGGCATTGAAGATTTGTAGGAAAATCCACTGCGTCCACCGCACAAATTCATCATCGGTGGTTGCCAATGAACGCCGACGCTCGTGCGACATCCCCAGACGGCGCAATTGCCGACGCATATTCGCAATGTTCTTTTCCGTGGTCACTCGCGGATGCGTACCTGTTTCGATGGCATATTGTTCAGCCGGAAGACCGAAGGCGTCATAGCCCATGGTGTACAGTACGTTTTTCCCGCGCATCCGCTGGAAACGAGCCACGGTATCGGTTGCGATATACCCTAATGGATGCCCAACGTGCAGCCCTTTTCCTGATGGATAGGGGAACATATCCGCGACGTAGAAGGACTCACGCGGAAGCTCTTCGCCAGATGACGGAGCAAATTTTCCAACCGGATTCGGCGCGCGGAACGTCTCGCGCTCATCCCATGCATCTTGCCATTTTGATTCGATTTTATTGGCGAGTGCAGCATCGTAGCGATAGGGAAAACTTTCCGGCACATGAGTGGTCATGATTCTCCTTCCACACTTTCTCCCTGCCATCCTAGCTGACAAAACCGAACAATCTCAGGTGCGCACACTGTGAGAGAGAACGCCTATGCTGGAGATATGGCTAGTATTTTTTCTCAGATTATCGCCGGGCAGATCCCCGGAACTTTTGTGTGGGCTGACGAGGTATGCGTCGCAATGGCAACAATTTGCCCGTCACGTCCTGGGCACGTAATGGTTATCCCACGAGCAGAGGTCGCCAAATTTACGGATGTCCACCCTGACACTTTCGCTCATGTAATGAAAGTTGCACAGATTATCGGGCATGCACAGGAGCAGGCTTTCGGTGTTCCTCGATCAATTCTTGCAATTTTGGGCTTTGAAGTACCCCACACCCATATTCACGTCGTTCCTGCAGATAGCGAAGAGGCCGCCAACTTCCACGATATTCCGCAAGCTAGCGGAGCCGAGATCGACGCAGCGATGGAGAAATTGCGCGCCGCTCTTAGCGATTTGGGTCATAGTGACCACATCCCCGAGCTACACAGATTGCCAGAGATGAGCTAGACCTGCTCCTGCCCTGCCGGTACGCAGACCGTTACCGACATCGCATAGCCGCGTAGAGCGTTCGCAGGCAATGATCACATAACTCAACCGCCTATCACGTCTATCTACTTTGTTATTCGAAAACATCACTGCTACGCACTAAAAACACCACCTGCTATTGACCTTTGTTTCTATAGCAGGTGGTGTTTTTATATGTTCTTTACAGATAAAACGAACGGCTCATGCCGCCCAGGCACAGTTTCTCACAACACTAGTGCCCATGAATCCCAAAACCATACGACCGTAAAAATAATGAGCAACGCATAGATCAGACCAATAATCAGCCAACGGTTACGCACCAAAACTGATCCTGCACTCATCGCCCCGCGCCCTATATGACCGGCTTGGAGCGTTCGAGCAAGAAGGTGAACAAACAACGGGATCGTCACACACCATACAACGACGCAGTACGGGCATAGCGACCCTTCTACCAGGTAAGACTGATACGCAAACCACAATACCCAGATAATTCCACAGCTTGCACCCGCGAGCGCCGCTACCCAGAGATATCGTGATAGCCGGCTGCCAGTCAAGAGCACACATCCCAAAGTAGCTATCGCCGCAAAGAAGAGCGCCCCCAATAGCGCATTAGGAATTCCAAAGAATACCTCGCTTTGCCAACGCCCCATCCATTTTGAACAGCCAATTAATGGGTTAATATCGCATACCAGGTGCGAATCAGGGTAGGCGAGATGATGCCGCTCGGATAAGATAAGCCCCGAGGACGCAAGTACTCCTATTACCCCGCTACCTAACAGTACTCCTGCGGTCTCTTTTCCAGCTCCACCTGCACGTTCATGCTCATTGGCTCGCGCTTCATATCGCGATATTTTACGATCCATGCGGGCTAGTTCTTCCTCGCTTGGGAGGTCGCCGTCATCTTCACTAATAGGATCTGACATATTCGCCGCCTCATAGTCATGATCGGGGGTCTCGTCAGCCCTATCTACGTCATGGTGCGGGCGGTGTGCCGAACGCTTCATGTTATACCCTCCTCAGCATTGACCGTCAGGAAGAAATGATTCTCCCCGCACGATTCCATCTCAGATCTCTGTAGTGACGACGAGCCTCAAACGAAATCCGTGTTCGACGAACGCGTTTCTGCCCGCCTTCTCGGTTTCGTTGCTCGCCATAAGCTCTTGCTCCTTCACCCCATCGCAACTGGCGCTCAGGCGCTATCTTCCGATGGAACGATCACTGATGTTCCCGAACATACATTTCGATGAAATTTGCAGTATCTTCCCAGTCTCTCACTGCATGAGTGTCAATTCCTAGTCGAGTGACCGGATAATCATTTCCGCCTTCATCTAAACGATCCCCAATAAAGAGCATCTGTGAGATACGGATGCCTGTGGCGTGTGCGAGCTTCTCTATTCCGTATGCTTTATCAACGCCTTTAAGAGTGATATCCACTGACGTTGACCCACCTGAACGTACCTCTAGATCAGGGATCAACTGTGCCACGGCAGCTCGTAGCTGTTCTTTCTTTTCCCCGTTAGGATCCCAGGCTTTCTTTGCAGTTAGCGGTGCCTGCTGGCCGAGGGCTGAAAAAGTAATTTGGGAGCCACGGTCTTCAATAATCTCACCATACGGGTGGCTTTCCCACAGGCCTAAACGTTTCGCTTCTTCTTCTAGGCATGTTATCGCGTGCCTGCGCTGCGCTTCGCTAAGGTCATGCACATATTCCGCGTTCCATCTGCCATCACGATAACGCATATATCGCGTGCCACAGGTCGGCATGAGATGTAGCCGCTCTAAATGAACGCCAGGATCAGTTAATCCAGCAAGTAACTGGGTCGTGAACTGTTCAAAATTTCCTCCGGAAATCACGCATACATCGTGGAGTGCTAACAACTGCGTTAATGCTGCTGCCATCCGAGACGGTAAGGGTGATTTTGATGGTGCCAGGGTGTCATCAAGATCAAAGGCAATCAAACGATATGTCATCATCTTTTCCATCATAAATATACAAACTGAGCGGCTGCGAAGAGCTTTTCTGAGCACGCGGCGCTTCTAACGATAGATACCTCTAGGTGAGAATGGATACTCTGCCGCACCGTAATACGTACTGACGTTATCTCCGTGATACGCCAGGGCTATGCCCAACAACGCACATCAAAACAATCTACCGTTTATATAACATGGCACATTGCCGATTGATTGAGGCGGTATTCCGTTCCTTGCAGCATCCGACACAGTGCCTTGACAGTGGTGGGGTGCCACCTTAGGCGACACCCCACCTGTTAGAGTCAAGAAGTCTTCTCAGACATCCGGTAACTTACTTATCTTCTTTCTGGGATTGACCAACGAAGTATTCCAGCATGACCCGCGAAGCGCCCATAATCAACAGACCCATCGAGATCTTGACAACTGTATCGAACAAGCTACCGATGATAACCATTGCCGACGGGGAGGAGTATTCCGTACCCGAAGCCAGGACGATGAATCCCCATACCGAGGTGACGCAAAAACCGATGCCGACGATAATGGCAACGATCTGAACGAGCTTAGCTAATACTGGGGTGAAGGTGCGCTTGAAATCCACAGAGAATAAGGCGCCAAAAGCCGAAGGAGCGGCCGGTTGCTGTTGCGGATACCCATAACCGGGCTGCGGCGGATACGGCTGCTGGTAAGCACCAGGCTGCGCAGTGGGCTGCTGCCCGCCCTGAGGCATCGGCTGTTCGTTATTTTCAGGCTGATACATGAAAGCAAACCTTTCCTAAATGCATTGACACATGTAACCCTGTTATTATCCCTCATTCCACCGCCTGTGCCTAGTTTGCTTCAGATTCTTGCGTGTCATCAGCCTATTTCCACAGGCTATTTCTCATATCGACGTAACCATACGGGTCGCGATGCGCTATCTCATGAGTTATCAGGTGTGGATCGCTGTTTTCTCCGTCATACCACGTCAAATATGATCCGTATTTCCTGCCCGACATAGGAACATCGATATTTTTTTCTTACAGAGCTATCTACTGACGGTAGTTTTAGACAATAATAGCTAAGTAACACTGAACGATGACAAAGGAGTTTTCATGGCAACCCCGCACATTAACGCTGAAAATGGCGCGTTCGCACCGGCCGTAATCATGCCTGGCGATCCTAAGCGCGCTGAGCGTATGGCCCAGTTACTTATGCCAGATGCGAAAGTTGTTTCAGATGTGCGTGGCATCAAAGCATATACCGGAACCGTTGACGGAAAACCGCTATCTATCATGGCTTCTGGAATGGGGCAGCCCTCGCTCTCGATTTACGTCAGCGAGCTGTTCATGCATTTTGGTGTCGAGCGCATTATCCGAGTGGGGACGTGTGGTGGCTTATCACCGCGAGTTGCTATCGGTGATGTCATCATTGCCAATGGTGCGCACTATGAGGGCGTCATCAATACCTACCTCATTCCTGAGACTCACTTCTCCGCAGTTGCCTCGCATAATTTAGTACAGGCAGCTTTCGCTGCTGCCGATGGCGATGATCGCGTAGTCGTCGCTCCGGTTATCTCTCGCGATCGTTTCTATGACGTTCCACAGGAAGTCAACGAAGCTGCTGCTCGCGTCGGAACTGCAGGTGCAGAGATGGAAGCTGGCGCTCTTTATGGCCTCGCTGCCCGCCACGGAAAGGAAGCCCTGGCAGTGCTAACTGTGTCGGATCACATCACTGTTCCGTCAGAGGATATGAGCCCCGAAGATCGCGAGACAAACTTCCAGCGCGCTCTCAAGCTCGCAGTAGCTGCTGCTCTTTCCTAATCGCATTACGATGGAGAACCTCTCACAACCAGCAGAGGATTATCTCAAGTCCATCTGGCTCATCTCGGAGTGGGACGGAAAGGATGCCGTCCCAACCGAGTTGGCCAGACGGATGGGCTTGAGCCCCTCAACCGTCACTGAAGCGATCAAAAAACTTGCTAACGCAGGTTACGTGACGCATCGCCGCTATGGTCCAATTTTCCTCACTGAAGCAGGACGCCGCCAGGCGGTACGTATTGTGCGTAAACATCGCCTCATTGAAACGTTCTTACACGTGACGTTGGGATATTCCTGGGAAGATCTCCACGCAGAAGCAGAAGCATTAGAGCATAGCGTCTCCGATCAATTTATTGAGGCAATCGATAAAATTCTCGAACACCCGCATTATGATCCGCACGGTGATCCGATCCCCCAAGCTGACGGTTCTATCCCTGAATTACATTTATTACTGCTCACCGAGACGACTCCCGGCCAAAGAATTCGCATCTGCCAAGTGGATGACAACGCCGAAATTTTAGTGTTTTTAGCTGAGAACAATATTGGCCTGCATGCGCAAGGCACAGTTATCTCCCATACCCCCACGCTTGGTCTTACGATGGTCCAGCTCGCGGAACATCCCGTAGCGATCCCGCAACTCGTAGCACAACGTATTCGGGTTCAAGTTCTGACATAACGCCGTATGGCATGCCATTAACGATTTCGCCATCGGTGGGCGAGATCATTGCCTCTCGCCACGAAAAGCGTTGTAGGTGACGCACTAACCATCTTAGAGAAGGTAGGGCGCAAGGGTATCGCGTAAAACCAGGAAGAGAATGTGTTGTAGACATATTTCTAGTATGACCACACCGTCATTAAGGAATAATTACTGCAGAAAACAGCTTCGCGTTTGTGGAAAGTTCCCAGCTATAACCGAACTCTCAATCTCGTATTAACTACAAGCTCTCCGGCTTTCCGTATCCCCCTCCTCAACACCCACCCAAGACCCCATATTTCAGCACACCGCACTTGCATAATCCCAGATCAATCAGCATTTTCCCAATATTTCTGCGTTACACCCAGCGGCTACCTCGTCGTTTCCTATACCGATAGCAAAACGCTGCACACCACCAGCGCATTATCCTTCTCTATACATCCCGCTAATCTCACAGGAGATATTGCATGGCAAGAATCGTCATCGGAATACCCGCAAATGCAAAAATTGTTGAAACAATTGTTCCTTTTGCCGCCAACTTTCCATCCAACCCAAAACGATCAACAAAAGGACCAGCCATTGACCCCACGGGCATAATGCACATCATCGCAAAGATATGAATAACCGCCACATCTAATCCATATAGCTTCAACAGAATGACACATGCTAATGGCAGCACAAAGAATCTCAATACGATGAAAGGATAAAGCCGCAGCTCCCCTAACAGTTCACGCAACGACAAGCGCGACATCATCGCTCCAACACACATCATCGCAATCGGAGCAGTCGGCGTCCCTAACATGTCACACGCATCATTGATAATAGGCGGCAAAGATATTTGACAGTACAACATACCAATAGCAGCAAGTGACGCTAAAACTGGCATATTTACTGCGCGGCGCAAAGATCGAAACAGCCGAGAAGCCCTACTACCCCGTGGCGTAACATCCATACCCGCCCGCGCAAGTAAGGCGAAGCCGAGAGAATACATGAAAAATGACAGCACCATGACGAATACAGAGGCCAAAACAACCCCATCAAACCCATACAGTGCCCGAGATACTGGAATACCAATAAAACTGACATTCGTACACAGGCTCATAAAGACGTATATCGCCCGATGGGACGGCCGCACGCGAGCACAGCAGACAAAGATATAGCCAAAAACGAGCATGATAACGAACGCTAATACTGCCAAACAACCGGCAGTCGGGATGCGTTGACGCCCTAATTGCGGGTCAACATGCGCCACAGCAGCAATAATCATTGCCGGCATAGTGATATGCACAATGAGATGAATCAGTCGAGTGATGGTTTGCCGATCAAGGATGCCGATCCTGCCAGCGATAACGCCTACCGCGGTAATGATCCCAAAAATAGTCATCTGCGCATTCGCACTCGCCACAGCACTCATTTCTTACCTAATTTCATTGTTTCCACCGACGCGACGATCACCGTGGTTATTATCTCGCCTCACGCTATCTAGCACAGCCCACATAGCACATATACGCAGTTATCTACCCGATAAAGAACCAGACGGCAACGGCTCCTATCTCTACTTAGTGAGATACGGCAATGACGCAGAACAAGCCTCGTCAGCCTAAGCCGCACCAGGAATGACGACGATGTGGCACTGCTAACCATTGACCAGAGGGCAACAATCCATGCGACAACTTACCGATCATCTCTCCGCCTGAGCAGCCATTTTCACAAATACGCCACCCATGCAAGACAAAGCACCACCCTTGCCCGTCTTAGGTAAACTAAGCGCCTTCTTCTCTTACGCCCGCATACCGTCAGTTCATAACATCACTTACCACAACCGCTGACGCGCCACGGAAATTTCACATTCGTGACCGATATGCGCAGAGCGCGAATCACAAACGCGCCACGTATGGTACTGCTCAACATTGAGATGTGGATTTTCTGACCACCCACGCCTCACCTAATCCTCACCGTCACCATATTTTCCCGTCACTATATCTTCCTACTGAGGCATATATTCATCCCGAATCCGCTGTGCAAATGGGGCATATTCCAACGCTGCCAGATACGCCGAACACATCGTCGCATGGCTCGCCACCGCTTTACCCGCAATATCAAATGCAGTCCCATGATCGACGGAGGTGCGCAAGATTGGCAAACCCACCGTCACCGAAATGGTGCCATCAAAATCATACGTCTTGGACGCGATATGCCCTTGATCGTGATACTGCGAGAGCACCCCGTCATATCGCCCTTGTAATCCCTGGTGAAATACCGAATCCGAGGGAATTGGACCAGCAATTTCAATGCCATATTCCCTCCGCACCCGCTCAATAGCTGGAGTCAGCACCTGGATCTCTTCGTCACCAAAATGCCCGCCTTCACCGCCGTGCGGATTAATGGCAGCAACGGCTAACCGCGGGTTGCGCACCCCAAACACCTGTAAGGCTCGATACGCCCGCATAATTGAGCCCACTTGCGAATCGACGGTGATAGCATCCAGCGCATTTCGTAGCGATAAATGCCGCGTGGCAAAGAAAATACGCAGTGAATGGTGCGGATTTTCCCGATTCCGGCAGACGAACATCGTATCTTGCTTAGTGACCCCTGTGAGCGCACCCAGCATTTCTGTGTGTCCAAGAAATTGTGAACCGGACGCCCAGATTGCTTCTTTATTGATTGGGCCGGTAACAATACCCGCAACTTTTTGTTCCATCGCCGCCGACGTAGCAATCTCAATGGCTCTCACCGCAGCATGACCAGCACGAGCGTCTACATTCCCCCATGCTGGTATATCATCGCCCAACACCCCAATATCAAAGATATTTAATGTATTTGGGTCATCAACCACGTTCGCAAAATCGGTGACAACATTAAGAGGCGCTTTCAATCCCAGCACGTCCATTGCCCGAACAATCGCTCCCGTATCGCCGACGATTACACCGGTACCTCGCGGATCAGCGGCACATTCTCGTAAGGTCAGCACCGAAATCTCTGGCCCAATTCCTACCGGATCACCGATCGTCATTACTAATACCGGCTTAGCCATCTTTTCACTCCGTTCTGTTCAACCTCTCAAATCTACCGCGTTCCCTGCTAAATTATTCTTTCTCTTTCGGTATCACCGCAGGAATTCTGGGCTTTACTCTTCACTCTGCAAAATTTTACGGCGGGCGCTACTCACCCAGGATCCATTCCGATTGTCATTCCAATCATCATTCCTTTTCCTGCCACCAGAACCCATACTTTGCTGCGCCGAGAGCCGCTTAGTTTTCCTTTCACCGCATGCGCAAATCGGATACCCTGGGCACGCCTCGAAGAAGCCACGTCTTCTATCTATCCAGCCCCTCCCTGATCAACGCCAGCACAGATCATAAAATACTCAAACTATCAATAACACCTGGGAATCTACATACTATTCTTTATTCGCATATAAACCTGCCCTACTGCCGCACCTCAAGCGATCACATGCCCGCTATTCAGCCGTAAAACAGGTATTTGCAGGAGGGCATTCCCTATCCACAGCCCCCCCCTATCCACCTTTATCTGCATACGCCTCAGCGCAGGAAGATGTGCACATACGAACCCCTGCTGAAAAGAACGCAACAAAGAAGCCACCGAGCAATATTCTTACCGCCTATCAGCGAAGAACAGCACAGCCTTTGATCCTCAGCTAAAATTCTGCTCGGGGTCCTATCTCCCCATCACACGAGACTGCGCTATTCCAGCGCCAAAGCGCACGCTGCAGAGAGGAATCCACATGGCTAAGCTCTACTTCCGCTACGGAACAATGAACTCCGGAAAAACGGCTGGTCTTCTCATGGCGGCACACAATTTCGAAGAATCCGGGCAACGCGTGTTTATCGTCAAACCAGCCCTGGATTCCAAAGCTGGCGCGAATCTCTCTACCCGACTTGGCATCGAACGCGAAGCCGATTTCTTAGCCCAACCCGCTGACGATCTATGCGCCACTATTCGCCATTGGATTGGCACCGAAATGGGATCAACCATCGGCGGAGTGCTGGTAGACGAAGCCCAATTCCTCACCCGCGAACACGTCAATCAGCTCCTTGACGTTGCCCTTGAGCTCGATATTCCAGTCCTGTGCTATGGGTTACGAACAGACTTTTCTACGTCAGTATTCCCAGGCTCAGCTCGACTCCTTGAAGTGGCCCACACTCTCGAAGAGCTCAAGACGATGTGCGGCGCTGGCTGCCGACGCAAAGCAAACTTCAACGCCCGCAAGGTGGATGGGGATTTTGTTCAGCACGGAGATCAAGTCTCTATCGACAATCAGACGAACGTTGAATATGTTGCGCTATGCGGGCAGTGCTACACCAAACTCGTCGGGCATATTTCCTGAGTATTCTGCCACTACCACTACCAGGTACTGCAGATCCATAGCCATATCCGCAATTCCATAACTTATTTGCCTACCCTCTAGGGAATTCTTTTTCCTCATTAGATATGGCTCACAGCTATAGATCGCTCCATAGTTGCGCCTACCGCTCTCGTATCCCCGACCACTATTACAACGCACTACATACGGGCAGCTCTAACCCGCTGCGCTGCGCTAACAAGCAGTAATAACGCGAGAGGGCATTGAGGCGAGCTATGTGAGCATGATAGAATGAGAACGTTCCCAACGACGGGAATATCTCCCTAAGGGGAGATGACGGGCCGCTGAGAGCACGCGGAAGGAGGATTCACAGTCCGCACACGCGGGAAATCTGACGCTCCTGGCAGGTCTCACACGTGGATACGTCTTTTCCTTCGTACCCCACATGGTTCACACAACAGTATGTGACGTTCAGTGTCGCGCACACATGTTAACGTTCGCATATATACGCGGGCTTTCGGAGAGTCTCGGGTAACCTCCACCTCACCGAAAGCGATAGTGCTGAGATATTTCCCGTACATATCTGAGCACTATCTGGTACATCACGTGCCACCACGAGCCATATTGACCATCGTTCACGTGTGACGGTCAGCCAACTGTCAGCCATTTATTGCGTTGTGCGCCTTCCGCTTCTCACACCCGCCACGGGACGCTTTAACGCTCTCAGAGACGAGGGCATTCTGGACGCGAGAAGGAGGATACTTTGCAACCAGAACATCATATCGGTTCCGAATCGGAATACGATCATTCCCACACAACGCACACGTCTGGTTTTAGCCGCCGACGTTTTATGGAAGGCGCGCTCCTCGCCGGAGCCGCATTCAGTAGCATTGGGCTCTTTGGACCAGGGGCAAACTCCGCACATGCCACCGCTAGCGCTCCGGCTCACATCCCGCATGCGCTGAGAAGCCGGATCAAGCCTGCCACGCACGTCTCCGCACGGCAGATCCGACGCCCCTTCGAACTCAGCGCCGTCAATATCACTGGCGGAGTATTCAAACGGGGCTTAGATCAAGGTCTTGAGCTTGCTCGGGCTTATCCAATTGATCGCCTCTTGGCTATATTTCGTCGCAACGCCGGACTCGACACGCGCGGCGCCAATCCCCCTGGCGGCTGGGAAGAATACGGCCCCAATCCAGAAGCACAACGCTGGGGTCCAGCCGAATACACAAAAGGGCAGAACCGTGGAGCAGGCGGATTATTACGCGGCCACTATGCCGGGCATTTCCTTTCCCAGCTCGCCCTTGCCTATGAAAACACCGGCGAAAGCGCCCTATATGATCGGGTTGTCGAATTCGTTAAGGGGCTGAAAGAATGTCAAGAAGCTCTTGCCAAGCAAACTTACAACGGCAAGCCTCGTTACTCCCACCCTGGCTTCCTCTCTGCCTATGGAGAGTGGCAGTTCTCCGTTCTTGAAGAATATGCACCCTACGGCGAGATCTGGGCTCCGTACTACACCTTGCACAAGATCCTTGATGGGCTTTTGCATGCCTATCATGCAACCGGCGAACCTGCAGCACTAGAGGTCGCCGAAGGAATCGGTCGCTGGGTACACTCCCGCCTGTCGAAATGCACCCAAGCCCAGCTCGATAAGATGTGGAAAATCTACATTGGTGGCGAGTATGGCGGTATGAACGACGTCCTCATCGAGCTGTACTGGGCCTCTTCCGCAGCCGATAAGGCAATCTTCCTGCAAGCCGCAAAATTCTTCGATATGAACGATCTGCTCGATGCCTGCGCTCGTGGAGAAGATACCCTGACGGATAAGCACGCTAACCAGCACATCCCCCAGTTCGTCGGTTATGCCAAGATGTATGCCGAAACCGGAGAAGAACGCTATCTCAACGCTGTTAAAGGCTTCTTCGATATGATCGTTCCCGGCCGCATGTATCCGCACGGCGGAACAGGTGAAGGCGAGATGTGGGGGCCACCGCATAAGGTAGCTGGAGATATTGGTCCGCGCAATGCCGAATCCTGCGCTGCCTACAATATGGTTAAAGTTGCCTGGCAGCTCTATCAGCTCACTGGCGAGCAGCGCTACGCCAATTATTGTGAGCGCACGGTACTCAACCATATTCTTGGCGGGCATCGCGATGCTTCCTCCAAAGAAAGCCCCGAAAACCTCTATATGTTCCCAGTTAATGCTGGTGCACGTAAGGAGTACGGCGACGGAAACATCGGAACCTGCTGTGGTGGAACAGGGCTAGAATCCCCGATGCGATACCAAGAAACGGTGTATGCGGCTGCCGACGACGGGAAGACCCTCTACGTCAACACCTACGTCCCCTCCACTCTCACGTGGGAAGAACAAGCCACGACGGTTCGCGTCGCTACCGAATACCCCTATCAGGGGCGCGTCACGATCACTTTCGATAAAGCCCCCAGCGGAGAGTTCACGCTCGCTTTGCGTATCCCAGAATGGGTTTCCAGCACCCCGATGATCACAGTTAATGGCACGCCGAGTTCTGCAGCAGCAGGCGCAAACTCGTATGCAACCATCACTCGCTCCTGGGCATCTGGCGATAGCGTTGTGCTTGACATCTCCCTGCCGGCATGGATCGAATCCGCTCCGGATAACGCCAAACTTCAGACCTTGCGCTACGGCCCTATGGTTCTGTCTGTTGCCGGAGACGCACCGCGATTCCCCGTCATGGCCCTAGGTGGACTATTCAACCTATCCGGTACCCTCAACGACGCCATCGAATGGAAAGATGGTCAAATCCGCCTGGGTGGACGCGACTTCGACCCCGCTCATGCTGGGCATGACATCACCTACTCGATGTATTTCGAACGTAAGGATAAGACGGTTGTTTTCCGCTCGGTAGATTCTGGAGTGATTAATCCCGTATCAGCCAGCGATCCAACAACAACCTTGGTTGACGACATTTGGAAGGCCGCACCTTTCGCTAACCGTGACGCTTTCCTTGAGCAGGTCCGTCAAATCACCAAGAAGTACCAAGACCAAGGCTCAATTTCCGCGCGTGATCGGCAACGTATCTTGGTTGCGGCTGGACGCGCGCGCATGGGAGGAAAATAAATGACACGCATATTCGTCCGAAAGATTCGCACTACCCGATGGGCTTTCGTCGGTATTTTCGCCCTCTTGTGTGCGCTTCTTACCCCACTGGCAAGCCCTTTCGCTGTCGCGGAAGACGCTGCGGAACAACCCCGCAATATCTCCTCGCAGTCCAATGAGGATAATGCCCCTACCGTATCCGTCTCGTACGTTCCCTCGTGGAATCACAAGGATGCGCTCAATGATGACATCACTGACAAAGCCGACCACGGTTCTGTGTGGGGAACCTACGGTGATTTTGCCGCGCAGCATTGGGCACAATACGAGTGGCCAACCGAAGTAACCGCCTCCTCGTCGTCCCTGTGGCTGTGGAATGACAAAGGCGTTGACGGCGCCGATAACGTCCATCATCCTGCGTCCTGGCTGCTTCAGTATTGGGATAACAACACTCAAGCCTGGGTGCCGATCACCGCTCAATATCCTGTGCCTGAAGAGAAGGGGCAGATTGTTGGGCCGACGACAGTTACCTTCGATCCTGTGACCACCACAAAAATGCGCTTGATCCTCAATGCGAATAAGCGCGACAACGAACAGATGCCGTACTACTCCGTTGCTTCAACCGAATGGCAGGTATTCGGCACGATGAAAACTGCCGAACCCGAGCCGGGCGATTCCCTCTCTGACGTATCTATCGAAGAGGTTAGCCTTCGCACTGCAGTTGGTGTCATGCCCACCCTGCCACCAAAGGTGTGGGTGCTGCCAGAAAATGGACCTCTGGCATATCATGACGTCACCTGGGATCCAGTCGATGCCAGCAAGCTAAATACACCAGGAGAAGTTGAAATTACTGGTCACGTTGGCGATAAGCCCGTTAAGGGCACAATCTTCGTCCTTGCCTCCCCCGCTGCTGGCACGCTCGAGCACCTCGATAATGCCTCCACAGTGACAACTGCCGGGGTCGCTCCGGTATGCCCCAACACGGTCGTGGCACAATACTCCGACGGGAGCGCCGACTCGACCTTGCCAGTGACCTGGGATCCGGTTGATCCGTCGGCCTATGCGAAGGCAGAAACCTTCGGGGATATTCTCGGAACGGTAGCGGCCAGCTCTGAGCGTGCAGTGTGTACTTTCTGGGTTGTTGAACCATTCGATTCCAGCAAGCTGCCCCCACATGTGAGTGTGAGCATTGCAGAGTCCCCTGCCGCCAGTGGCTGGTTTACCACCACTCCGCATTTCACCATCACCACCGAACAGCGTGCACATCCAATCGCCACTGTGGAATATTCCTTCGATAACGGTGCCACCTGGACCGCATACCCGCAGGCACCCGTTGCAGTGGATAAGGAAGGCAGCCTGACGATTCTAGCCCGTGCCACGGATGACGCCGGGCAAAGCGCGACCGCCCAACAAGACGTCATGGTAGATACCAAGGCGCCAACTGCCGATATTGGCAAATGGGAAGATTCTGACCCGAATGTTCACTGGTTTAGTATCACCGGCAGTGACGGGGAAAATGGCTCCGGAGTTCAGCGCATCATCTACAGCTCTGGTCCATCGCAAGATCCAGAATCTACCGCGAACGATATGTGGGCAACCTACGAGGAAGAATTCTCGCTGCGCGTGACAGACGCTCCGGTATATCTCCATGTTCGTGTTCAAGACGCTGCAGGTCACCAGTCACAGACCTATACAGTCAAGCTGGATCCGGTTACTCCGGAACCGCAGCCAGAACCAACGCCCGAGCCAAATCCGCAACCAGAACCGCAACCGGAACCAAATCCAGTGCCGAATCCGAACCCGGTACCCACGCCTGGGGCGCCGAGCGATCCCAGCTCGCCAGTAGCTCCAGCGCCGGTTCCCGCTGACGGAGAACCGGAAGGAACGATTCTGGCACACAGTGGTGCAGCTATCGGTACAACCCTGCTAGCTATGCTTGGTCTGCTTGGCGTAGGTAGCGCATGTGTTGCCGTGCGTCATTCTCGACGCTAAGGCCCGCTCTGCGATCCACGCTCCTTGCTGCGGTTCATGCCGCGCACGCTAAGGAATCGCAGTAGCACCCGATGTGTTCCTCGATGACGTACCCATCACGAACACATCCAGACTGTGGGGAGTTCCAGCAACGGACTCCCCACAGTTTTTATATACATATACACCTTTGTACAAGCAATCGGCGGCATTCTATACACGGGTGGATTTATGCAGCCTATCCAGCGATGTCATTTCGCGTAGCGTGACGACGATTCGCCATGATCCTCTGCAGATACCGGCGCTGCCCTGCCGTAGAAAATAGCTGCGCGCCCCAACACTCGCCATCACTCGCAGACCGTGATTGCGCACAGCTTTGGATTCGCACAGCGCATTATCTGCCATATACCGGAGAAACTACTGCCATATCTGGCACTGCTGCACACCGCTATCTCTGGGCAAAAAATACCGTCTTTTCCTAGCTAACAAGCTAGAATATGATCCGGGTCATGCGCCAAGCGATCAGAACACGAGTCAGAAAACGAGAGAAAATTCTTTAGCTATTTCCGCTCAGTTAGACATCTTGTGCGAGCTTCCATCCTATTTGCGTGTTTCTCTAAGCGTATTAACCCTTTAACGGCGAAACAGAGCAGACAGTGGAAAAACCACCCGCAAAACGATAGGCGAGCCCCACAATAACTGTAGGACTCGCCTATTGTGTATCCTCAGGTGCTTACGGCTTTATATCTCGCCGCGCACACTCCGGATTGTAGTATTACGCAGTTATGCCACTAGCTGGCAATCTCGTAATACTGTGCAACAATTACCACTGCTGACGACGCGAGGCAACCAATGCGCCACTTCCGGCTAGCAACATCGCAAGCGCGAGAATGGCAATTGGCATGACGTCTGCACCAGTATTCGACAGCGTGCCTGTGTGCCCAGCATGTGCGCCCGGAGCTGGCTTAGCCGGCGTCGGCTGTGGAGCAGGCTGCGGAGCTGGTTCAGGCGTGGGCTGCGGTGCCGGTTGTGGCGCCACGTACGCCGACGTGGACACCTCCCAGTTCTTCACGAAGAAAGTCGCCGGATCAATGACCTTGTTTGCTTGCGCCCAATCGATCATCAATTCGCGAATTTCCTTCTGGTCGTTGTAGACCACCGGAGCGGTCGTCACATGCGGATAGCCAGATCCACCTGACCAACGGTAATTATTCACCGCGAGGATGAAGTGCATATCGTCGGTGATTGGGGTACCATCCGGCATGGTCAGCATGTCGATGCGCTCGCCCACCGGCTTCGAGATATTGATGTGGTAGTTAATACCGCTCATCTCGTCGTATGAGTAATCCGGAATGCCGCGTGTCATTCCGTCATACTGCGCGTTGGTGACGTCCTCCCAGTTAGTGACAACTGCGTTGGGTTCCTGCTGCTTGTAGTAGCGCGCCGAGAACTCGAGGTAGTCACGCAACTGAGCACCCGTTAGTTCAATGCCGTACAGCGTATTGTCGTAGATGTACAGACCTGCCATATCAGCAATGGTCACATCACCCTTGTGGAAGATAGCACTACGAGAGAATGGAGAAGCCTGCGAAATCACCGGCAAGTTCTCATACTTCGTGCCCTTCATTGCCTTCTTCAGTTCGTCGGTTTGAACCATATTGATGAAGTCAACGATCGGAGTATCCTCCCACGGCGACGTCGCTGCGGGCATCTCTTCCTTGGACTGAGCGATAACCGTCTTAACCCAGGCTACCGTCTCATCGTGCCACGGCTGGATCTCCTTCAGAACGCCGTCATCGGCCGGATAATCCTTTGCCTGTACTGCAACAGCCGTCGGTTTGGTCGCGCCCTCCCAGTTCACTGACTTCTTGCCATCAGCGTTCTTCACAATCGGCAACGTCACCTGAGAAAGTGAACGAGCCCAGTAGTACGGCTGAGTGAAGAGAACCGGCTTGCCCTCAGCATTCGTAAAGACCACGTCTGCCTTGTTCATGACGTGCGAGTGCCCACCAATGATGAGATCAACGCCGGAGGTCTGGGTCGCGATTGAGGTTGCGATATTTTCCGTCAGATCAGCCGGATTCCAAGTGTAGCCTTCAGCGTCAAGACCAGTATGTGCCAAAACAACAACCACGTCAGCCCCGGCCTTGCGAACTTCCGGAACCCACTGCTTCACTGCTTCAACACAATCCTGAAAACGCAGAACGCCTTCCACATTTGCCTTATCCCATACTCGAACGCCGGGCGTTACTACGCCGATCACGCCGATCTTCACATCCTCACCACCGATTTGGCGGGTCAGCATGGTGTACGGCTCAAGATAGGGCTTGTTGGTGGAAACATCAATGACGTTAGCCCCCAGCAATGGCATCTTAAGATTGCCACGAAGCTGGCGGAGATTATCCATCCCGTAGTTGAACTCGTGATTTCCCACAACACCGACATCGTACTTCAGGTAGTTCAGCACCTTTGCCATTGGGTCTACCGAATCCGGTTTGCGGTTATTCTGATAGTACGTATTGATTGGGGATCCTTGAATAAGATCGCCGTTATCCATCAATACGACTGTGCCGTCACCCTTTTCAGTGCGAATCTTCTTAATCGCTGTCGCCAGGTGATCCATACCCAAAGCCTTCTCTGGCTTCTGAGCACCGAAAGCCTCACCTGTAAAGTAGTCATAATCTACCGCATGGCCATGAACGTCCGTCGTTGCTAAAACCGTTAAATCGCCAAGTGGCGTCGCCGTGGAATCAGCAACAGCAGGAACGGTTAATGAGGCAATGGCAAGCGCAGATAGGCTTGCCATCATGCGTAATGATTTGCGCATGACTCTCCCTTCCTTCTGTATTAAAGAGGTACAAATATAGTACCGTTATATCGCGGCATTATCAGCACAAAAAAGAAAATCTCACCAGATGACCTGCTGGATCATCACAGACAGACCCCTACAAACGCTTTACTTCACACCTTGCCAGCTCATTTTTCATCGCATTATTAAGGTGAGCTACCACTCACAACACCGCCGATAGCAGTAGAAATACTGCTAAAAAGGCGAGGTTCCACATAGTAAATATGCCGATAAAACGCTTCGACTGGGCCGATAAATTTGCCGCAATAAAACGGTATGAGATGAGCGAGGCCATTGAAGCAATCAGCGTCCCCAATCCCCCAATATTCACCCCAATGAGGAGATCTTCGTAGTCATGGGTGAAACCAGAGAGCAACAGTGTAGCTGGCACATTGGAAATAATCTGCGACGCCCCCAACGCAGCCATTCGTACTGAACGATCAGCCATTGAGGTAATCACGTCATGTATTGCGGGAACTCGCCCCATATTCCCGACAAACACAAACAAGACGAGGAAGGTCGCCAACAGAGAATAATCCACTTTAGTCAAGTAGTACGGATTATCGTATAGTACGACGCAGATTGAACTACCGAGCACAAACCACAGTGGGATAACACCCGCTACCGTACCCACAGCTAATACGAACAACACACCATACGCAGCAGCTCTGCGTGGATGCACCCGCTTAGTCGGGCGCTGCAGGGGAACAACTGGCTCCCCACCTCGAGTAGTCGCCACAATAGCCAAAGCCAAGCACACTCCCGCAGCCAGAACATACGGTAGAGTCATCCGCCCAATATCGAGGAAAGAGAAAGGTGCTGCATGGCTGAGATATAGATTTTGCGGCGAGCCAAGCGGAGTGAGCATTGCGCCAGTATTTGCAGCAATCGTCTGCAGAACAACAACTCCCGGAATCGCACGATCATCACCTTGCGCATGCAAAGTAAATAAGGCTAGCGGAACGAAAGTTATCAGGGCGACGTCATTCGTTAACAGCATAGAGCTGAAAAAACAGAGAAAAACTAAGGAGAATACCAGCCCTCGCCTACTGGTCGATATGCGGATAAGTGCGCGCCCGACCAGGGCAAAGATCCCAATTTCCTTCCCAGCAGCTAAAATGAGTAGCAGGGCAAACAGCACTCCCAGGGTATGCCAATCAACGTAGTCCCGATACCCGCTATCCGGTGGGACAACGACGAGTGAACACAGAGCCGCAATTGTGGCGATAATTAGGACCGCTTGCCCACGCAGAATCTGCTTCCATCGCGACCCGTTACTGTGTGGAGTATGCTCACTGCCAGGCGTATGCCGACGGTTCACCCGCGCCTCCACGATGTTCCCGGCAATACTTTCCCCCAGGATCGCATAGGGGCGTGGGATGGCATACGGCTACTCGCTTTCCTCACAGAGTTCCTGGCGGCGCACTGCGCACCATAGCTACTTTCCGCAGATATGCTACACCCGCCCCAATGCGACCTGCAGTTTTCGTGGCGTATCTGGCTTTGCTTTAATCTCCCATACACGTCCCGACGTGACGCGCAGCGTTAATCCATGAATGATCAAGCGGAACCGTCTTTAAGTTGCCAGCAACATCAGCCAGCGGCACAGGAACAGCATTTTGCCCCTGAGCAGCAACAGTGAATCCCCACTGCCCGCTAGCAACGAGATCAGCTCCCGTCCCGCCTAATAGCGTACCCAGCAGACGATCCTGCGCGTCCGGCGTCCCGCCACGTTGGACGTATCCCAAAACAGTCACTCGCGCTTCTAGCCCAGTTGCTTCCTCAAGATCTTCCGCGAGTTTGAATGCATTACGCCGATGGTTGGACTCGAGCATATCGCGATGCTTTTTGGCAGCCGACTTCGATATTTCGTCATTCGCCCGCTCGATGAGCGCTTCAGCAGCCGCCATATCCGCTGAATCTGCCACGTCTCGTGCCCCCTCAGCGATAGCTACCACAGAGAACATATGGCCTTTCTTGGCGCGTTCTTTCACCGAGGCAGCAATTGATTCGATGGTATAGGGAATCTCTGGCAAAAGAATAATATCTGCCCCACCAGCGATACCTGCTCCCAACGCCAGCCATCCAGCTTTATGCCCCATAATTTCACAAACAATGATGCGGTGATGTGAGTGCGCCGTGGAATGCAGCCGATCAATGGCTTCTGTGGCGATCCCTAATGCCGTGGAGAAACCGAAACTCGTATCTGTGTGCGCAATATCGTTATCAATCGTCTTTGGTAGATGCATGACGTTAAGACCAGCTTTTTGCAACCGACGCGCATTCTTCGCAGTCCCGCCTCCCCCGATGCAGATCAGACCGTCTAGCTGGTTCTTTTCACAGTTCTCTAAAATCGTGGGGATCATATCGCGCTTTTCACCGTCAACGATCATCCGATGCACCTTATCGCGCGACGTCCCCAAAATTGTGCCACCGACGGTCAAAATGCCAGATAGCGCACTGGAATCCAATTCCACGAAACGGTTTTCTGCTAACCCACGAATTCCATCGCGGAAGCCAATGAGTTCCATCCCGTAGTGCCCTAAGGCAGCTTTGCCAAATCCTCGAATTGCCGCGTTCAGCCCAGGGCTATCTCCACCAGCAGTGAGGATTCCGACGCGCATCTTTTTCTTTGCCATAGCTCATCCTTGAGGTCAGGGGCATACGCCCGATTGGTGTGGCACCGTGCCGCGCAGACACGACCTAAATTCATCTTCGTATCACGCCCTGAGCCTGTCAACCGGCACACTAGATCTGATACGCCTTATCAGCAGTGCTCGTAAATCCCGCAGTGCGCTATAGCCCTCGTAGAGCATCATCGGGCAATCGCATACCCACAGTGCAGCCCCACAAAGAGGAGCAAACAGCATCCCATTGCCATTATGCATATATGCACAGCGGCAGAAATCGCATGTTTCCACAGAGAAATCTGCCGTTCCATCCGCCAATTATGATGGGCGTGAGTAATAAAGGGGCGGCAGGCATCGACCATCGCAGTTGAATAGGTTGAATACCCGCCCGTGAAACCGACAAGCGCATAGCTCATAACCAGTTGCACCGTCGATCCCGATTCAGCCAACGCAAGCCCGGTCACTAATCCAAGGATGAATGATCCGAGCAAATTCACGACGAAAGTCGCTACTGGCCAGGACGCCGGCCAATATTTCTTCCCGATAGGAATTAGCGATCGCTCACGTCGAGTTGCAATGCCACGACCGGAACAAGGCGCCGATTTCTGTGCCGGAGAAGGCACAGTTGCACAATACGTAGCCACCGATGCAGTGCTCTCACCTGCGAAAACCGTCAGTTCCGAAGCCGCCTGTCCTTCGCACCTTTCGAGTTCTGCTACTCGGGTCGCTACCTGAGTATGCGAACCGCCTTTGTTATCCTTTCGGCTTGCTATATAGCTTTCCGTCACCGCGCGTGCAACGGCTCCACATACGGCCCCAGCTATTGACGAAACTGCCATTACCCAGTCAGGAATCATGACGAGATCCCACTTTCCGATAGGCGATCTCACATCCGAGAAGCAGCCCGAGCATTACTGCGAGCGCACCGCCAAGGAGTGTGGCTATCAGGTACCCCCAACCGCCCTGATGATTAACGCTGAGGAGAGCTAAAGTCGAATACGTCGTCAAAGTACCGAGCAGACCCGTACAGAGTAATCGGCGGGGGTAGCTCGTCGCCCCTAAGACGGGTACGAGGATTCCCAGGAGAAAACAGCCAACGAGATTACACATCAGCACAGCATGCGGCGTTTCCCACCAGTTACTCAGGCATAATCGGATCGCGCCACCGCATGCAGCCCCACACCCAACAGCCAGTAGCCCTCCAAGGTCTTGATGTAATGGGCGTGATTCTGGACCAGAGTTATCATGTTTTTGGCTTTGCGGAGCTGTATTGGGAGATGACGAAGACGGACGCACCATAATCTTCCCTTCTCTCTATCCTGCTCAATATCGGCTACGCAAACCATCGAATCGGTTCGCCTAGCTTATATTTTCCTTGCTACCACGTATATCACTCTGAGGCCGGCACTGCTGAACCGATAATGCGAGGTTGCGTTTTGGGTCGCGTATTTCCCTACACAGATCGTATTCCCTCCAGGGCAAGCAATGCGCGTTTTCGGTATTCGCCCGCCGCGTATCCACCAAGCTGATGATTCGTAGCAATGACGCGATGGCAGGGGATCATAAGAAGTATCGGATTACGGCTAAGGGCATTGCCCACCGCTTGAGCGCTCATTGGTGTGCCTCGTTCTTGCGCTATACGTCGAGCAAGTTCACCATAACTTTGGCTCTGACCCCAGGAAATCTCCTGAGTAAGCTGCCATACCCGTTGTTGGAAAGCTGTTCCAGCAGGCACGAGAGGCAGCGTATGCGATGGTTCAATGCCAGAAAAATATTGGTCAAGCCAGCGCTTTCCAGCAATGAGCACTGGGCAGAGTGGAGCTGTCAGGTTATCAGCACTAGCAAGCAAACTGCGGCTATTAACCAACGGATAATCTACTACATTGTTTCGTTGCAGGCCGTCATACATTATGGGTTCTTGCCGGTGGCTCTCGTTTGCCGTTAAGGTCTGCGTCTGTGTACATATTTGACCATGACGATCGCTGCGATGATGGTGCGGGAATTCGTCAATAAAAGCAATACGCGTAATCGCAATACCATTGCTCTGTATCTGGAGTGTTCCCAGGGGCGAGCTATATTCCATCGTCAATATGCTCATGTGTTCGTTTCTCCCCTGCCCTATCAGGTATCTATCTACCCATCATTATCCCTCCTCATTAGGCAATAGATAGCAGTGATCGTGCCGGCAGTAAACCTACCGGCACGATCACCGTTGAGTTATTCAGGCGTATTGCCCATGCGAGTTCTACAGTATTTAGTTTCCCAATCTGCAGATCACGCCGAGCAATACTGCCAGTTATATGGCTAGCGGATTAGCTAGCGTCGCGCTTGCCTTTCCGAGAACCGATAACTGCACACATGCCCAGAAGCGTCAAGACGAATGCCCACAGAGCAGCACCAACACTTGATGCACCCGTATGCGGAAGCTTACCGTTTCCGTTACCGCCCCCGTTATTACCGGGCTTGGCAGGCTTGGTCGGAGCAATCGGATCTGGCTTAGCCGGAACATTTCCACCGTTACCCGGAACTGGCTTAGGATCAGCCGTTACCGTGGTCGAATCGGAAGGAACGTCGCCATTCGTGACGGTTACCGTGATTGGATCGCCAGCCTTGAACTTCGTCGGATCAACCGGAATAACCAGCTTACCGTCCTCGCCCTTCGTCACTGGCGTACCACCAACACTCCACGTGCCATCGTTACCACGAGTAACCTCAACCGTGCCGCCACCATTGGGATACTCAATCGTAATCTTGTCACCGACGAGCGGTTCTCCAACCTTAACCGAGTTATCCCCCTCAGTGATCTTATCCACCGACGGAGCTTCCGGTTTCTTCGGCTCGACCTTCTTCTCGGTTGTGGACGTACCGCCCTTACCGTCTTCAGCGGTTACAGTGATGACATCACCCTTCTTCACCTTTTCTGGCGCAACCGGAATGACTAAGTGACCCTTATCATCAACGGTGACTGGGGTATCGCCAACCTTCCAGGTATCGCCATCCTTAATCACAACGATCGGATCATTGCCAGGAATGGTGATCGTAATCGTAGTTGCACCTGCCGGTGGACCAACCAAGATCGATCCGTCACCTTCGGTGATCTTCTCGACTGTCGGCGGCTGTAGCGTTGACCCGCCAGCATTCTTAAAGATGGCCTTAGCAACCGTACCGTCGGCAACGGGAGCATCCGTCTTCGGCAACGCCGGATCCCACTTATCGAAAGTGAAATTCTCCTTGGCAATCGTACCTGGAATCAGATCCTGAACCTCATTAAAGGTCTTCGTCTTCTTCACCAAGAACGAAAGCGCAGGAACACCCGCCGTATCATCCGCCTTCTGCTTCAACGAACCATTGCCATCAGTGGTGAAGCCAATGACGACGTATTCATCACGGTTGATCTTCTTACCCGTATTATCCTCCGACGGAGTCTTCGGATCCTTCGGATCAGCCGGATTCTTCGGATCGGTTGGGATAAATGGAATGATATCTTCCTTCGAGAATTCCGGAGTCGGCTTAGGCTGAACCTCAGTGGTTTCTTCACTCTTGCCGCCCTTGCCGTCTTCGGCGGTTACGGTGATGACGTCACCCTTCTTCACCTTTTCTGGCGCAACCGGAATGACTAAGTGACCCTTATCATCAACGGTGACTGGGGTATCGCCAACCTTCCAGGTATCGCCATCCTTAGTCACAACGATCGGATCATTGCCAGGAATGGTGATCGTAATCGTAGTTGCACCAGTCGGCGGGCCTACCTTGAATGAATCGTCACCTTCGGTGATCTTATCAATGGTCGGCTTATCCAGCTTCGGGGTTTCGGCCGGCTTGAACTTAGCTGTCGCTACCGTGCCATCCTTCACCGTTTCATCCGTCTTCGGCAACGCCGGATCCCACTTATCGAAAGTGAAATTCTCCTTGGCAATCGTACCTGGAATCAGATCCTGAATCTCATTAAAGGTCTTCGTCTTCTTCACCAAGAACGAAAGCGCCGGAACACCCGCCGTATCATCCGCCTTCTGCTTCAACGAACCATTACCGTCGGTATTGAAACCAATCACAACATACTCGTCACGATCAATCTCATTATTCCCATCGGTCTTCGGCGTATGAGGATCCTTCGGATCAGCCGGATTCTTCGGATCAGCCGGAACGAATGGAATCACATCCCCCGTAACTGGCTTATCAGCAAAGTTAGCTGTTGCTACCGTGCCATCCTTCACCGTTTCATCCGTCTTCGGCAAAGCCGGCTTCCATTCCTTAAACACTTTGCCCTTATTGGCAATCGTGCCTGGGATTAGATCCTGAATCTCATTAAAGGTCTTCGTCTTCTTCACCAAGAACGAAAGCGCCGGAACACCCGCCGTATCATCCGCCTTCTGCTTCAACGAACCATTACCGTCGGTATTGAAACCAATGACGACGTATTCATCACGGTTGATCTTCTTACCCGTATTATCCTCCGACGGAGTCTTCGGGTCCTTTGGATCAGCCGGATTCTTCGGATCGGTTGGGATAAACGGAATCACGTCTTCCTTCGAGAATTCTGGCTCGCCAGGCGTCTTGCCTTCAACCTTTTTAACGACTGGATCAGAGGTTAGCGAACCGTTCGTGACGGTTACCGTGATTGGATCGCCAGCCTTGAACTTCGTCGGATCAACCGGAATAACCAGCTTACCGTCCTCGCCCTTCGTCACCGGCGTACCACCAACACTCCACGTGCCATCGTTACCACGAGTAACCTCAACCGTGCCACCACCATTGGGATACTCAATCGTAATCTTGTCACCGTAAGCAGGCTCACCAACCTTAACCGAGTTATCCCCCTCAGTGATCTTATCCACCGACGGAGCATCCGGTTTCTTCGGTTGAACTTCCTTCGTTGTTGGCGGGGTCTGGGTTGCTCCCTTCGATCCATGAACGGTGACAACCTCACCCTTCTTGAACTTCGTCGGATCAACCGGAATAACCAGCTTGCCCTTATCGTCAACAGTTACCGGAGTATCACCGAGCTTCCAGGTGCCATCTGGCCCCTTCGTTAGCTCAATGGTCCCGCCATTATTCGGGTACGTGACGACGATCTTATCGAGATCAGTGCCGTCTGGAATGGTTACCTTAATAGAGGTATCCCCTTCGGTAATGTCATCAACTGGCAATGCTGGCAATTTCACTGCCTCATACACAGCCGTGTAGGTCGCAGTACTTACTGCAGCAGCATCGTCCGTAGGCAAAGCTGGATCCCAGCCAGTGTGACGCATACCCGCAGGCGGTGTCACCTTCGGCTCATTGGACTTGAATTCGCCCCATGAGGTGCCTTCGTAGACGTCATATGCTTTACTCTTGACGTTTTCACCGAAGGTACCGTCACCAGCCTTGAATATAACCCGCACATAACCCGGGGTTACTTCATCGGTTTCGTTCTTCTCGATGACCTTCTCCACCACCGTCACTTCCACAGGGAAGTCATTGATCGTGGATTTATCAGCGAAAGTCACCTTGCCGGTAGTCGATAGCGGAGCACCCGGAGGGGTGGGCTTGGAAGTATCCAAGCTCTTGTCATTCATTTCGGTAAATGACGCGCCATCGGGTAGCTGAGGAGTAACCTTAACCTTCTTAGGATCGGGCTGCGCCCCAACCGGAACTGTTACCGTCCCCTTACCGTTCTTGTTGTCGTTGAGGTACTTCTCTGCATCCGTGCGAACGATGATATTTCCAGGAACAATCTCAGAGGAGTTATCTGGATACGTTACCTTGATCTTGACTGGAATCTTCCCAGCAGTCGAGGTATCCGGAGTTACTGGAGTGCCGTTGTCATCGACAAAGGTAAAGCTGGTCCCCTTCGGCAACTTCGGCTGATCGGTCTGATCGCCATCCTTATTACTAATCAGCTGATCCGGCGTCACCGTAGCACCCTTATCAACAGTAATATCCTGCGGAATCGGGGTGTACTTGTGAGCGTCAGTTTCGGTAGCTTGCGCTACAGCAGTCACATCAGTAGTGATCTTCGCCGTGTCATCAAGTGCCTTATCGCTGACCTTCCATGCCGGATCGCCAGCCTTGTATCCTTCATCGAAAGTGACTTTTGGCTTTTGCAATGAGCCCAGCTCAATATTCGCGTTAGGATCAACGTAGTACTTTACGGTTTCCTTAGCGGTATCAATCGAGGTATTCGGACCAGGAGTAAACTCAACCGTCACGAAGCCTTCTGGCTTAGGCGGATTCGTCCCCGGAGTAACCGGAATAACGGATTGCGAGTATGCAGCCGTGTACGTTGCGGTAGTGACCTTAGCAGCATCGTCTGCAGGCAATGCCGGCGACCAGCCAATATGGCGATTACCGGCTGGCGGATTGACCTGCTGCGGCACCTTGGACTTGAAATCACCCCAGGTTACTTGATCCTTGAGTACATCATAAGCGGTGCCCTTGACGCCGTTGCCGAAGTCGCCGTCACCAGCTTTGAACTCCACGCGATCATATCCTGGCGTTACCGGATCACCAGGCTTCTTCGCAATGATCTTGTCATTTAAGAAAGCGGTGTATGTAACCGGTCCCGTCACTGTTTCTGACGCCAGCTTAGCGTCAGTGAGCTTGGAATTATCTGTAGACTTCTGCCAATATCCAAAAGACTTATCCGCATTCGTCACATTGACCGTTGGGACTGCACCCGGATTCTCACCGTTGAAGGTATTTTCCTTCGCCGTATTGAGCGTGGTGCCTTCCTTAAGGAAGTATGGTCCTGATGGTGTGGACAAATTGGAGTTCGTCGCATCGTTAACCGCATACGTAACCTTGTGGTACTTATCCACATTTACGATCACATCGGTATCAGCAGTGAATTCTTTAGCTGCCAATTCCGCAGCCGTGAAGGTTTCAGCACCGACGGTGTACGTCGTAGCCTTGAACTTCGTTGTAGCCTCAGCCGTCGGATCAGCCAATGCCGGAATCTTCGAGGTATCGCCTAAGGTCTTGCCGGTTAGCGGCACCACAACGGCATCTTTTGCCTTGTTTGAGTCAGCAGCATCCTTGAGCTGAGTAGCTGAGTCCTTAACCTTGAAGGTCAGCTTATTGCCACTGGTGTACTCAATAGCAAAGGTGCTGCCCGCTTTCTCCGCTTTAAATGGTTGCCCTGCCTTGGCAGCGTCCAACGTGGACTGTACTCGGGTGTAGGTCTTACCATTCTTGACGATGGTCTTCATATCATCAGCAGCCCACTTATCGGTGTCTGACAGACCAACATAAGAACCAGGTACGGCGAAGAAGGTGCGATCGTACGAAGAATCAACCTGACCGTCAAGCTTAATGACGATCTTGCCCTTAGTCGGGTTATCTTCTGGAGTGCTTGAAAATACTGGCTTCAGCCGCATTTCGTTGACGTTTACTATACCGTTTTCTGCCAGCTTTGGCATCTTGCCCGCTGCAATCAGATCCATAATGCTGACTGATTCATACTTATCGAGTCGAACATCAGAGATCTGCTTTTCAACGCCATCTGTACCGACGTAGAAGAGGTTGTAATGCTGGAACTCCTCGCCATCCTTCTTCGGGGCATCGCCCGGAGTGAGGATCGTCTGGTTCATTTCCATATCCACTGTGCCCAAATCAGGTTTGGAAACAGTTTCGCCGTTACCGAGCACGACCTTCACTGGGACATTGTGACGAGTAGCCTGAATTCGATACGTCGATACGTTACCTACATAGGCAGTAGACTCGTCATTATCGCCTGAAGTCCAGTTGTACCACAGGTTGAGGTGTAGCTGAGATAAACCATAGCGAGGAACAGCCAGCTTTGAAGTGTAATAGTTATCAGCACCCTTGGAGATATTAACCGTCTGATTGATCAACTGCGGGACACCAGCATCATTCAATTCAAACTGCTGATACTTCGCAACCGGATCCTTGTACCCATCTTCAACCTTGAATCGAGCATCGAACCCATACTGCAAAGCCGTCCCCAAAGCATCTCGGTTCGGTGTTTGCCCCATGCCGAAGTGACGTGAATCCGGCTTAAAACCTTCGTGGTTCATCAGTTCAGAGGTGGTGTTCCCCTCAACTAGCTTTGCATGGAAGTAGGAACCATTTGCCCAATCTTGGAAATCGTAGTTATTGGGGTTGTAACGAGGCTCTGAGCTAGGCGTATGCTTCGCCTGTAAACCAGTAATACCGTTGGAGTATGCTGCCGAAATATAGCCTTGCGACATCGGGCTGATGGTCACTTCCAAGGGTACGTTTCCGTTAGAGGTCGGCGGAGCCTTATCAATACTCACCTGGTACACCAATGCCAGAGCATTGGTGTAGCCACCCATAGCACCGTTATCGCTATCAATCTTGAAATCGTCTTTATACGTATCCGTATTACTGAATGCCGGGTAGATATCGCGGATCCAGACCTTGACCGTGCATCCAGCCAACGGACCAGAGTCAAACTTGGTTTCCACAGCATTGCGCTGGCCAATCATGTTAGCTCCGCCGTCTTCAGCATATTGCTGTGCCCATAGCCAGTGATTACGGGCGGTATCCTTAGTACCCTCTGGACCCAGCACTGGTTTGACCTTGCCTTGAGCGTCAGTACGCTGACCGTAGTACTTCACGCCCAAAGCTGGAACCGCAACCGGCTGCCCCGCTACCTTCATATTCGAAATCAGGTAGTTCATAACCTCATTGTAGGGATAGGAACCATTCTTGGCGCCCTTCCAGGTAACAGTCGAAGCATTGACAATCACTGAGGTATCAATCGGGCGTCCGACATATTTCCCGCCCTGATTGACGTTGTAAACGTAACGACCTTCCTTTTGCAATTCCACCGTTTTGCCACTGCGATTATCATAAAATTTATCTCGTGGGTAAATCAGAAGGTGCTGTTCATCTGTGATGCCAGTGCCTTGAGTAGCATGATGTTGATCTTCGATGCTCTTCGTCACCGCAGCAATATGCTCAGGACTCATTGAGAAATTCGTTGACGGGCCGAGCCGCAAATCAGCAGCCAGATTAGTGGTACTTCCCTCGTTGACAGTGATCCGGTATAAACCAGAACGCAAGGTTTCCGACGAACCATCCTTGATCTTCTCAATTTTCACGCCATCGCGGGTTACCGTATCAACTCGGAACCATGCATCCGTAACATCTGCACGGGTTTTGACCCAGAACTGAAAATCGGTCGTACCGTTCTTATCAACTGCCACATCAAATGTTGAGGGCAGCTCCCGACCGGCGGTATCCGTGAAATAAATATGGTCATTATTTCCGGTATCCGACGTTGTAGAAAGATTGATCGTTGCTTTACCGCTCTTATCAACATCGTGATAGAAGGTCGGTCGGAAATCACGATCCACTAATGGCTTTGTGAAGGTTTCAATCCCAGCCTCGTTCTTATGCGCTTTTAACGTATAGCCGAGCTCACTACCTTCCTTACGCCATTTCAGAGTTTTTAGTTCATTCTCCGTTGCTCCAGTTCCCAAGGTAACCCGTTGCAACATTCGACCACTGTTGGTGTCATTCGAACCATAGTTAACATTTTCTGATTTAATTTCGCCACTATCTGTAGGAAGATAAGTTGCCGTAGCGGCTATAGAACCCGCAGTGTTAATAGGTACACGTTGAGTTGCCGCATCTGCCGGCGTACTTCCTCCTCCTACTAGACCGGAGGCTAATAAAGAGGCGGCAGCCAAAGCTACTACACCTCTCTTAAAGACTCGGTGCATGATCACACTAACCTTTCGGCAGTTGGTTGGATATATCATCACGATTCTACTGGTGTTTTAGATCGGTACTCAATCTAAATATCAATTTCCTAAGATCTCTTACCCACCCTATGCATAACATTTGTCGGTATATCTTCACACAGAATATCCCTCCTCACACTCGCGTGATTTGGCACACAACCAATGACATGCCTTATATACAAGCAGGGATATTTTCCGTCTGCCCGTTCTTTCTTTTTCCTACTTTCCAGCAAACATCACCGTAGCAAAGAACTCATCCTGTGCAGATAATCAATAATGCGGATCGTACCCAGTAACTCTAAGGAATCTTCAAAATACACAACAACGATAAAATGCCAACTTTTAAATACAGAACACACATAGCACTTATCTTTGCCAGCCAAATTGATTAGCTTGTTTCCCCTCCTCCGTCTTTTATTCCTCTAGTAGCATCCGTATTAAAAAGACTTAAAGCGGTTAGCAATCCCTTTATCGTCATCTTGTTTATGCCCCGCGTCTACAAACTATTTCTTATACCCAATAAAAATTCCCGTGTTTTCCCACTCTGACCAGGGAAAACACGGGATGTGTTGTGGAGCTAACGGGATTCGAACCCGTGACCTCTTCCATGCCATGGAAGCGCGCTACCAACTGCGCCATAGCCCCGTCGGACCAGATACATACTACCTGGATCCCCTATCGTTGCCAAACCAGCACCTAACTCCCCTGCGGTGATCCCGCTCACCAAATAAGATGGTCGCGATACCTCACACCTTATTCGCATACCTTGCCCTTATTTGGCAACTTCTATGGGGTCACCACACAGATACCTATAAATACTGGGCATATTCACTCCCCGCTGCCACGAGCGCGACTTCCATTGTTCTCATATAACAGTTATACGTATGCCCGTGATATTTCCCTTTGCGCACAGGGCGTTCTCTATTACCGCGCAGTATCCGCCAATACAGCCGGACGATAGCTCGTCTCGTTATAAGAGCACAACTTCCATCCTCCGGACGAAGGGATCAGCGTCGCCCAACGGCAGTTATCCATCCCACGGATCCCATGCCAGAGGCTTGGATTCAGCCCAAGGAGCGTGGTTATCCCGGTGCTGATCGCCGCTCCGTGGGAGACAAAAACAAGCGTTTGTTCTTCCTCATCCGCATCAAAACGTGTTACCCAGTCAGTCACTGCGGCGGCAACCCGCTGACCACATTCTTCTCGCGTTTCAATATCCAGCCCTTGCGGATCACCTGATTCCCGCCATTGCTCCCATTGCAGTGGATACGCCGCACGGATCTCCGGTGAGGTCATCCCCTCCCAGCAACCAAAACAGCGCTCCTGAATACGCTCATCACATAGCACCTCTACTCCGATGCGATGTGCTAGATATTCCGCAGTATCGCGGGCACGCACCAGCGGCGAAGAAACTATGTGGGTGATTCCAGCGAGGGCTAATTCGCCTGCCGCCTCCTGCGCTTGCGTATGACCACGATCATCTAACTCGTGATCCTGGCTTCCCTGAATACGCCGACCCACATTTAAGGCTGTCTGACCATGACGCCACAATATAATGCGTCGAACAGCCATTTACAGCTCCTCGTCCTCCCATGTAGGTGCGAAATACTGCGCAAGCGACGACGGGGCAGCCTCTTCGACAGTAACGTCATCTGGCAAGGCAATCTCCGGGCAGTCACCCCACAGCTTTTCCAAGGCATAGAATTCACGATCCTCGTCTTGTTGCACGTGGACCATGACATCTCCAAAATCAAGAAGCACCCAATGCGCTTCTGAATCTAAGCCTTCACGGCGTAGCCGACGATGCCCCGCTTTATGCATGGCCTCCTCTACATCGTCAACCAATGCACGCACTTGACGTTCAGATGAGCCGGAGATCACCAGAAAAACATCAGTCAGCACGAGACGCTCAGAGACGTCAATCGCGCAAATAGAGGTTGCTTTACCAGCCGAAGCAGCCCGGGCAGCAACAATAGTTGCCTCGATCGCATGTTGTGTTGCGCTCATATACAGCCTAAAACCTATAACAATTGAACCGTCGTCGTTACCGCCGACTCCACACCGTGAGCAGACAGGATATTGGCGTTAATCCACGATCCACCCAAGTAGCCGATAAGAGCCGCAATCAATACCGCGATCAACCAATTCAGCCACATGCGCCACGGGGCTTCAACTTCGCTCTCTTCGTCAGCATCAACAGCGTTAGCAATCGTTTCAGTATCGGCTTTCGCGGTTGCTGAAAGGCTGGCTTCTTCTTCAGCACTCGCCTCAGATTTCGCGGTATCCACATCGGAAGACGCCGTCGCTGGGGACGCTGCTTCTGCTGCTCCATCACTCTCACGAACACCAGAGCGATCTTCTTTGCTCGTCATCGCCAAGAAACGCTCCCGTAACGGGATTTCGTCCTCGTCTGTATCTTCCTCATCCTCGCTGAGGTCATCATCGCTATGAGGTTCGCTCTTTTCCGTAGCGTCGTGGCTCTCACCCGAATCCGCTACTGCGTGCGCTTCTGCCGCTGCAGAGGGGTTATCCTCCGCTTCTGCCACATCGTTATCCTCAGACGGCAGCGGTGCTGACAGCATAGCTTCTTTATCGTCCAACTCGCCCGAATCCGACGCATCACCATCACCAGATTCGTTCGAATCCTGATCGGCAAATAGATCAAATACTGATTTACGCTCCGGTGCGGCCGCTTCGGCGGTTGCACCCTGCTCAGAGGCCATAGCCGATTCCGGCAGAGTGGATACGTCACTCGCTGGCGTAAAGGCGACCGTCTGCTCCAACTCCCCAGTCTGAACGTCAACTGGTGATCCATCAAAGGTCGAATCGGAGGAAACACCGCCCAAATCACTATTTTCTGTGGAATCATCACCATCCGAGGTACGCGATTCATCGCCATCCGAAACTGTACCGGCAGCGGAAGAAATAACTGGTGACGGCGTATCGGGATCCCCTGATACGCCAACAGACTCTTGCTTCGCCTCGCCAAAGGCTGATTCCTCGGCAGAACGCTCACTGCTAATCTCGCCGCCCTCGCCAGCGGTGCTCTCCACTGGGGTCGAAGTTGGTTCCGCCTGCTCTACCAGGGCAGCCTGCCGTTCGCGCTCAGCCCGTTCCAGCTCACGAAGCTCTTTACGCGACGGACGGCGCAAACGAATCTCGGACGTCTCCGTCAACGACGAGGAATCTGATGGGCGCGCTTGTAGCTTTCCCATCTCGCGCAGCTCACGACGCGATAAGCGCGGAGTGTCACTCATTCAGTCTCCTCCCCAGCTTTCCCACTAACGGCATATTCACCGTCAGGCTCACGGCCGGTCACATTCTCCGGTGGTACATATAGATGATACTTGTTTATGTATTGTACAACCCCATCAGGAACGAGATACCACACTGGAACCCCACGATCTGCCCGCTGACGAATACCCGTTGAGGAAATTGCCATAGCGGGAATCTCCACAACACTAACCGATTCGCGGGGCAACGCACTAATATCCAGCACATGACCAGGGCGATTAACCCCTACAAAATGGGCTAAAGACCATAGCTCTTCAGGATCTTTCCAATGCAAAATTTGCGGTAAGACGTCTGCGCCGGTAATAAAATATAAATCCGCATCCGGGTATAACTCGCGTAAATCCCGCAGAGTATCAATGGTATATGTCACTCCACCTCGGTCAATATCCACCCGCGACACCGTGAAACGTGGATTCGACGCCGTTGCAATCACCGTCATTAAATATCGATGCTCCGCGTGAGTGACCTTACGATCCTTCTTAAACGGCTGCTCCCCCGTCGGTACAAAAATCACTTCGTCAAGATCGAAGTAGTATTGCACCTCTGAGGCGGCAACCAAATGCCCGTGATGGATCGGATCGAATGTGCCACCCATAATCCCGATACGCTGCCGGCGCACTCCCTGACGCCCTTCCCCACGCGGCACGACGTGGAGCGCTTCGCGATCCCAATTATGCTCGGACATGCCCGTCTCCCTGTACAATCCACGTCGTCGTCGTCAATTCGGTTAATCCCATCGGACCGCGCGCATGCAATTTCTGGGTGGAAATGCCGATCTCTGCCCCCAGGCCCAACTGCCCACCGTCAGTAAAACGAGTCGAGGCATTAATCATGACAGCTGCCGAATCCATCGAATCCGTAAACCGATTAATCGCTGCCCAATCTTGCGCCACAATCGCTTCGGTATGCCCAGAAGAATACCGACGAATATGCCCAATCGCCGCGGATAAATCAGCCACCACACCGAGAGCAAGATCCAAAGAATTGTACTCCGTTTCCCAATCTTCCTCAGTGGCCAGATCATAGTTTTCCAGATAAGCCCCCGCTTGCGAATCGGCATGCAAGCGCACACCAGCTTCCTGTAGCCGACGACCAATTCGCGGCAGGAAATCCGCAGCAATATCCTGATGCACCAGCACGGTTTCTACCGCGTTACACACCCCAGGGCGTTGAACCTTTGCATTAAGAATGATTGCCTCGGCCTTATCCAGATCGGCGCTGCGGTCCACATAAATGTGGCAGTTGCCAACTCCCGTTTCAATCGTCGGCACCGTTGCTTCTCGCACTACCATCTGGATCAACCCGGCACCACCACGCGGGATAACCACGTCCACGAAACCGCGCGCCTGCAGCAGAGCCTGCGCCCCAGCTCTCCCGTACTCATCAATCGTAATAACCGCATCCGCGCATAATCCCTCACCCGTTAGAGCCCGACGGATAACGGCGACCAGTGCCTGATTCGATTCACGGGCCGCACTCCCGCCGCGCAACAGCACTGCATTGCCTGATTTAATCGCGAGCGCCGCAGCATCAACCGTGACGTTTGGGCGCGCTTCGTAGATCATGCCCAAGACGCCTAAAGGAACGCGCTTGCAAATCAGCCGCAAACCGTTAGGTAACGTTCGACCATTAATCACTTCACCGACGGGATCTGGCAAGGCCGCGACCTCGCGAACAGCCTGAGCGATTCCGGCGATGCGTTCCGACGTCAACAACAGACGATCCAGGAGCGATTCACGCATTCCACCGGCACGCTCCCGCTCCATATCCACCGAGTTCGCCTGAACAATCTGTGCGGAATCAGCCTCCAACGCGTCGGCGATGGCAAATAACGCCGAGTTTTTCTGTTGGCTCGTCAGGAGGCGCAACTCCTGGGCAGCTATGCGGGCGTGCCGAGCATATTGTTCAATAGCGTGACGTGCAGTATCCATGACCTCTATTATGCCTGCTGTTATCGCTATGAGCGTGCTTGAGTACCGGACTGTTTACTTTATGAGTAGAATTACCTGTGCGTTAACCACACGGGAGTCCTCTCCCCGTATTGGGTTCAAAGATGCGGTGTGCGCATGTCTGTCACCCCGCTGCAGAAAGGATATAACCATGGCAACGGTGGAAATTACTAGCGAAAACTTTAATGACTATGTGCAAAACGGAACGGTTATTCTCGACTTTTGGGCTTCGTGGTGCGGTCCATGCCGCCAGTTCGGTCCGACCTTTGAAGCAGTATCTGAGAAATATCCAGACATCACCTTCGGCAAGGTTGATACTGAAGCGCAGCGCGAATTGGCGCAGACCTTCCAGATCATGTCTATCCCCACGGTGATGATTTTCCGCGACGGGATCCGCCTATTTGCTAATTCAGGAGCGATTCCGGCTGCCGCGCTAGAAGATCTCATCTCGCAAGCTCAGGCTGTGGATATGGATGAGGTTCGGGCAAAAATTGCCGAGGCTGGCTCTGAACCGGCAGCAGAGGAAACCGAGTAGAGTTACGCGAGATACGTACAGATAGCCTCGTTGCCAGCTTCCTTGGCAGCGAGGCTATTCTAGCTTTGCAGCTACTCTTCTTTGTAGCGATCCTTCTTTGTAGCAATTCTTTCTGCAGTTATATTCTGCAGCTTTCTTTATAGCGTCTCGGTTTTCTATGACTCTGCTACCGGAGTTGATCTGGCGTGAATCAACGGGATAACTCCCCGCAGGATAGAAGCAAGATCCGTCGGTAGTGAAGCCGGAATAAAGACGAAGCCATCGGCCGCTCCCATACCGACCCATGATTCGATGGTATCCGCAACGGAATACACTGTTCCCACCACTGAGGCAATACCAGCAAACAGCTCTTCGCCCGTCATATCACTGATTAAAGCAGCTCGTTCTTGAGCAGTAGCTAACGAACTGGAGATGACAATACCCATCTCAGCAAGCACGATTACTTGCCTGCCTAGCTCGCGGCCAGCCGCTTGAATAGCGAATCGGGCCTCACGGGCAGCATGTGGATCTGCCACTTGTAACCGGACGATATCGGCAATGGAAGCGATAATATGTGCTCGCTCTGGCGGAATCACCGGATTAGTAATAATGACGCAGATCCGCATTCCAGCAGCGCGTGCGCCAGCGGCCGCTTTCGTCAATCCTGCAAAATCCGAATTAGTGTGCAAACCAAACGTTAATCCTGCCCATCCGCCATTTTGGTTGGCTAAAAGATCCACGCTGGTATTGACCACGTTAGGATTATCGACAGCCCCCGCAAATATGCCACCTTCAGAAATATCTGCCAATTTGGCAGCAACTTTTACCGCATCATAGGTGGTATCACGACGAGTTGTTTCAGAAGCAGAAAGAAATTGCGAATCAAGAGTAATGAAATCCATCCCCCCGCGCTGTGCAGCTTTGACGGAGGAAACCAGACGGGGAAAGTTCACCCGTTCTGGCGGGAGCTCTAATGATTCGAGATATTCTGAATCGGCTGCCCCGAGAGCTGACAGATCAATGCCAAGCCAGATTGTTGCCGGCTGCTCTGTGCGCACAGTCTGGGCATTATCGCCCGAAGGTTCCGGCGAATCGTAGGGATCAGATCCGCTATCAGCGCTGTGGGAAGATAATTCGATCGTCATGTGTTTTACGTCCATCTCTTGTGCCGCGGAAAACATACGTCGGCGTCATTGACCTGTCAGTGAGTATGCTGGCGAAATACTGCGAAGTGCTACCGTCAGTTATGAATCGGAATATCAGTATTTGCTAGTGCTACTGGCACATTCGCCAGGAATGGATGAACGTTGGACGCTGCGCACGGACAACTACGAAATGACGATCCTGAAGTAGAGCGAGTCGATTAAACATCAGTCATTCCTTTCGTCTCCGACGCACACTGTCATGTGAAAAGTTATCGGTAACATCGGCGAGAAAACAACGCTTCGCTCGCGCTTACACATTACCTACGGTTTCGAAAGTACCGAATTACGCTGATGGCGTTCAACACAAACACGTGCTTTTATCCAGAAACGACTCCAGCTAAAGGCTTAAGCCGAATATAAAAGTTGTAGTTAACCCGCGAAATATCACGGTTTGGCCCACAATCATGCCGACATGTGATATTGATTACGTAAAGTCTTGATAGTGTGCGACAATGCCCGCTGCTAAGGACTCTATTTCCTCCATTACTCCCCCCACCTGCCGGCTACATTTTCCTTCTACACCAGGCCAGGAGGTAGCAGATACGGAATCTTCCCCCGCTAACTAGCCGCAATCTACCGGCTCATTCTCGCCACTCCTGCCCACCATCAGCAGGTATTTTCTTAATTAACCCGCAATCTAGCACTAAGGCATCGCAGCGATGGAATGGCGAAACCTAGCTACAATAGCCATTCCATACTCGGCGGGGCGCACCAATGTTATTCAATGTTATAAATATGCCGATATTGTTCATACGATCAAGCCGCCGATGCTCGAAATTCTCTCCTATATGCAGCATGTACCCCATACCATCACAGCTCGCTGCATTTATGCGAGATAGAAAATCACCGAGCAGGAAAAACTAAATCGTCTACATGAACGATCGGACGAGGTGCCGCACCATCGGCAACAAAGCGCTCCACTTCCCCCGTGGAAAAAGCAGTCAAACCACGGGCAACCTCATGCCCCGCCGGATCAACAATGGATACCACGTCACCAGCAGCAAAAGATCCATGACATGCAGTAATTCCCACTGCCAATAGAGACGCCCCACCGCCACGCAAAGCCCGAGCAGCACCGGAATCAACAGTAATCGTTCCGCGCGCCATAGCCGCATTGCGCATCCACAAGGCGCGAGCTGCTAACCGTTTAGAGCGCGGGACGAACCAGGTACCAATCGTTTGCCCCGACAGTGCCGCTGGCAGATCGTCAGCCGAAGCCACCAAAGTAGCAACACCGCCGGAAGTTGCAATCCGCGCCGCATCCACTTTGGTTGCCATCCCGCCCGTGCCAACATCGGAGCCTTTGCCGGTAATTTGTACCCCAACCAGATCGTCAATATCGGTTACTTCGGAGATCAGTTTTGCCCCTGGCATACTCGGCGGGCCAGTGTATAAGCCATCAACATCAGTGAGGAGAATCAACGCCGTGGCATCGACGATATGAGCCACCAATGCCGCCAGCCGATCATTATCTCCAAAACGTAACTCGTCGGTAACAACCGCGTCATTTTCATTAATAATTGGCACGACGCCAAGATGTAACAGACGTTTCAAAGCAGCCTGGGCATTCGCGTAATGCCGCCGATTGACGACGTCATCAGGAGTCAATAGCACCTGACCAACACGAATATCAAAGCGAGAGAATTCTTCCGCGTAAGCACGCATTAATCGCGACTGCCCCACCATAGCCGCTGCCTGCTGGTCACGCACATCACGCGGTCTACGACGAAATCCTAGCGGAGCCAGACCAGCCGCAATGGATCCAGAAGACACCAAGACAACTTCCTGCCCTCTTCTACGTGCTTGCCCAACCGTATCAACCAATTCACGCAGACGATCCATCGCCAATGAGCCGTCGGCAGACGTTAAGGACGACGATCCGATTTTAATGACCAGACGCGGTGCAGTACCGAGTAAGTAGCGATTCGATAATAGGGGTTTCACGAGGCGATTCTACCGTTCATCATCACGCACGGCAGGATCTGTCCACAAGCCCTCCGCACGATCGTCTCGTAGCTCCTGGCGAGCAGCCTCTTTGGCATCCATTCGTTCATGGAAAGCAGCTTTACGTTCCCGTCGGCTCGCTCGATGCGACTGAGCCAAACGAGGATCCGTCCCGCGTGGGGCAAGCAATTCCGCACCGGTAGAAATCGTTGGCTCCCAATCAAAAACAACTCCGTCTTCCAGGGAACCGATCACCACAGTATCTCCGGCATTCGCTCCACACGCCATGAGTTCTTTCTCAACCCCCAAAGTATGTAGGCGATCTGCTAAATAGCCGACAGCTTCGTCATTGGAAAAGTCCGTCTGATTCATCCAACGCTCCGGCTTCGTGCCACGTACCTGGTAAATCGTCTTTGTTCCCTGACGGCGGGGGGTGACAGTGAATCCCGTATCGTCTTGGCTAACCGGACGGATAATAGGACGCGCCGGAGCCAGGACCTCGTGTTGGCGTGTCTGCTCAACGAGCCGAGCCAAGGCGAAACTTAATTCCCGCAGACCTTCACGGGCCACTGCTGAAACAATAAAAATCGGGATATTGCGATCGCGCAACTCATCAATAACGAATTCTGCGAGTTCTCGAGCTTCCGGAACATCTACCTTATTGAGGATGATACAGCGCGGTCGATCCATCAATGCGACCCGATCCTCCATCGGCGGGATAGTATCAGCATAGGCCGCTAGTTCTGATTCAATAACGTCTAAATCTGTGACCGGATCTCGCCGTGGCTCCAACGTCGCGCAATCAACGACATGCGCAATGACGGAACAGCGTTCGATATGCCGCAAAAACTCGTGGCCGAGCCCTTTCCCCTGGGACGCTCCCGGAATCAAACCGGGGACGTCAGCCATCGTAAACCGCATTCCACCAGCGTCAACAACCCCCAAGTTGGGAACGAGAGTGGTGAAAGGGTAGTCAGCAATTTTCGGGCGAGCTGCCGACATTGCCGCAATTAATGAGGATTTTCCGGCCGACGGGAAACCCACCAAGGCAACATCTGCTACAGATTTCAGCTCCAAGGTGATTTGGCGTTCTTCTCCTGGCTCGCCGAGTAGTGCAAACCCTGGAGCACGGCGTTTTGGCGAGGCGAGGGCAGCATTTCCCAATCCGCCATAGCCGCCTTGTGCCGCGATAAATTCTGCCCCCTCGCCAACCAGATCGGCGATAATATTGCCGTCTTCATCCTTGACCACAGTTCCTGAGGGGACGCTGACGATTAAATCCTCTCCGCGTTTGCCGTGGCGCATATCGCCTTCACCGGGTTTACCGTTTTGTGCTTTCAGATGCGGAGCGTGATGTAGCGATAAAAGGGTCGATTCTTGCCCATCAACCCGCAAAATAACATCGCCACCATGACCACCATTTGCCCCATCGGGCCCGCCAAGTGGCTTAAATTTTTCTCGACGTACCGACGTGCAGCCATTTCCCCCTTTACCTGCACTAATGTGCAAGGTCACACGGTCAATGAAATGGGCCATGTCTGTTCCTTCCGATCTCGCGATTATCCGCAATCGTTGCCGATACCTGCCGCGTCCGGTGGTATCACTCAGATAACACCATAAAAAATAAGGGGCGAAGAGCAATGCCCTCCACCCCTCGTGTGTTTGCGTTTAGGCGGTTGCCACAACACTCACGACTTTGCGGTTGCGCTTAACTCCGAAGTCAACCGTACCGGATTCCAACGCGAACAAGGTATCGTCCTTGCCACGACCGACGTTATCGCCCGGGTGGTACTTGGTGCCACGCTGACGCACGAGGATTTCGCCCGCATTGACAGCCTGACCCGCGAAGCGCTTAACGCCAAGACGCTTGGCGTTAGAATCGCGACCGTTGTTACTGGAGCTCGCGCCCTTCTTGTGTGCCATCTGTAGACCCTCTTTTCCGTTAAAGACTTATGCGATACGCCGAGGAGATTACTCGATGCCCGTGATCTGCAGGCGGGTCAACTTCTGACGGTGACCCTGGCGCTTACGATAACCAGTCTTGTTCTTGTACTTGACGATGGAGATCTTCGGCCCCTTTTCGTCACGCACGATTTCCGCGGTGACCTTAGCAGAGATTCCATCGGCAGACGTGGTTACCTTCTCGCCATCGACGAGCATGATGGGCTCTAGCTCGACCTTGTCTCCAGATTCGCCTTCCATCTTGTTCACAACCACTATGGAACCGACGGACACCTTTTCTTGGCGGCCGCCCACTTTCACAATCGCGTAAACCACGTTTAGCTCATCTCTGTCGATTCGGATGCACCCGAAAGTGCCTTGAATTCTGATCGCTTCCGGCAGCGTCATCAAGAAACATCACTGCCAAAGCGCCAAGTCACGATTCTACTGAGGCAAATGAGAATGGACAAGTTAGCGAACCGCGATTATCACCACACTTAACCATCCGCGTGTCGGTTATTCGCGCAGCTATCGCCACATTCCCGCTGAGGTAGCGTTGCTCAGAACTACCTGCACCTATAAAGAGGACCAGAGTTACTACTCGGGTTTCGCTCCTATTCCTCCCGCTTCACAGGTATCTGCGCGGCTGCTACTCGCCGCATATAGGCGCCGCAACCAAGACAGAGCGATAAACCGAAGGCTTACCTCTTATCCCTGCGTGCGCGCACTAGATCCGGCTCTTACCATGCGCTTTTATTGAGCGTACAGCTCTCTTCTCTGCGCATGCCGCCTTAAAAGGTTTACTCCCCTTAAGTGGATAGCCGCTGTCAGATGACTCTTGCCAGATGACGGCCGCGCCATCTAGCAGTCAGCCAATGCAGCAGCCTACTGCGTCACCGGAAAGGACATAATCGCCGACGAACCCGACGACGCTGGCGTAATCGTTCCCGAGGAGGTTACCCGCCGCCGTGACGATCGCGTCGTGCGCGAAGCGGTAGCCGGCTTATCCGAGGGCTCGACCGCAATACCTGAGGGTTCATTACCGCGCGAGGTATCGTCGTCGTTATCTTGTATCCCAGTAGCGCGCACAGTTTCCTGCGTCGATTCTCCTGCTTGAGTATCGGTGGATACTCGGCGCGTGCGAGTCCGTTTCTTTTCGCCGCTACGCCCAGCGGATTTTTCCCGATCTGCACCTGAGCGTGAACGACGAGAACGCGATGTGTTTTCTGCTGTTCCCTCCGAAGAACCCACTACCGGCTGCGCGTACTTTCCCTGATTTACTGTTGGCGCTGCCGCTTTTTCTGCTAACTCTCGCTGTGCTCCATGCTCTGCGTCACTGGCAGATCCGGAATCTCCATCTCCGTTAGCAGAACGGCTAGCTGCCGCCTTTTTCTTTCCAGCTCCCGCAGCCGTGGATTCCTTTTTTCGCCCGGTTTTTGCCGTCGTATTCGCACTGCGCCGACCCCGACGCGGTTTTTCCTCCGCTTGACTCGCTGCACTGTGTTCGGTTACCTGCGCGCCATCATTCGCCTCTCCCGCAGTTTCCGCTGCATGAGCCGCACCATTATCGCTAGTTTGTTCATGCTTTTGCGAAGCAGCCGCCGCGATATTGGCCAGAGCTGCCCGAACTTCGTCATGCTTAGGATCAGGCTTTTCCTCTACCACTGGCGTATTCTTGCGACGCGACGTCACCCGCGGCGAGTGCCCCTCAGTTTCGGCACGCTCTACTGGATTTTCATGCGTGATGTATCCGCGCCCGTCACAGGCTTCACAGGTCGTGGAAAAGGCCTCAACAAGCCCCTGCCCCACTCGTTTACGGGTCATTTGCACCAGCCCGAGTGAGGTCACCTCGGCAACTTGGTGGCGTGTACGATCCCGACCCAAACATTCGATAAGCCGCCGTAAAACTAGGTCGCGATTCTGTTCCAGAACCATGTCAATAAAATCAATGACGATGATTCCGCCAATATCGCGCAACCGCAACTGCCGCACGATTTCCTCTGCCGCTTCCAAGTTATTGCGCGTTACCGTCTCTTCCAGGGTTCCCCCTGAGCCGGTGAACTTTCCCGTGTTGACGTCAATAACCGTCATCGCCTCAGTGCGCTCGATAATGAGCGAACCACCTGAGGGCAAAAAGACTTTGCGGTCAAAGGCCTTCGCCAACTGCTCATCAACTCGATGTCGGGCGAAAATGTCCTCATTGCCTTGCCACTGGGTCAACCGTTCACTTAGCTCAGGCGATAGCTCCCTGACGTACTCAGAGATCGTCTCCCATGCTTCATCTCCGGAAATGACGAGAGATGTGAAATCTTCATTGAAAATATCTCGCACGACGCGCACTGCCAGCTCAGGTTCACCCTTGAGTAACGACGGTGCGTTCTTTGAGGATTTGGACTTCGCCTGGATATCTGCCCAGGCTTTCATAAGCCGATCGACGTCGCCCTGGAGTTGCTCTTCCGTCGCTCCTTCTGCTGCAGTTCGCACGATAACGCCATGCTCACTGGGAACAATCTTCTTCAAAATCGTCTTTAGGCGGGCGCGTTCCTTTTCTGGGAGTTTGCGCGAAATTCCCGTCATCGATCCACCTGGCACCAAGACGAGATGACGCCCCGGGAGGGTGACTTGCCCCGTGAGACGCGCACCCTTATGCCCAATCGGATCTTTCGTGACCTGGACGAGGACCGTATCGCCAGATTTCAAGGCGTCCTCAATCTTGCGAGCCTTATTGGCCATACCCACTGCATCCCAGTCAACCTCGCCGGAATACAGCACTGCATTGCGCCCTTTTCCGATGTCAACGAACGCCGCCTCCATTGACGGCAAGACGTTTTGCACCCGCCCCAGGTAGACGTTACCGACCATAGAGGTCTGCGTATGCCGAGCTACATAATGTTCAACCAATACACCATCTTCTAAAACGGCAATCTGGTTCAGACCGTTTTGTTCACGAACCAGCATCGTTCGATCGACGGCTTCTCGGCGAGCAAGATACTCTGACTCAGAAATTGTTTGCCGACGCCGCCCCGCCTTTCGACCTTCCTTGCGGCGACGTTTCTTCGCTTCTAAACGCGTTGACCCTTTTGGCGCCGCTACTCCGTCATCCTCAGATTCTTCTGCGGAGCGCCGACGGCGCCGACGGCGAATCGTGGCCGTTGCCAAGCCACTTTCGGTGCTTTCTTCTGACGTAGAGCGTTCTGTGTTCTCATCGCTATCGACTGCGGAACGTTCCGCCGACTCCATCGCTTCTGTATCAGCTACACGCGAGGCGCGAGCCGTGCGAGAACGTTTGCGTACCCCCGAGGTAACGGAAGTAGAAAGCTCAGCTCCAGCTTCCTCATTATCAGCACTTTTCTTTTTTGCTGTTACTCGCTTTGACCGGCGCTCAGTTGACTCATCTGCGGAGCTAGCCGTTATTGGCTGGACTTCTCCTGACCCCTCAGAGCGGGACCGACGGGAACGGCGACGAGGACCGCCATCTTCTTCCACGTCTTTCACAGCCTTAGCAGTCAATGGCGTTTGCGCACTCAGGGGATGAGCAGAGTCAGCGCTCTCCTCATCCCGATGCTTACGCCGCGAGCGGATCGCCCGCGTCATATCTGGCTCTTGGAACAGCAGTGCCGTGACTGGCGCACTGCGCATTGCTGCCTTTTCGGCGGTATTTTCGGCATAATCTGCCATGGGTATCCCCTTGCCGGCGCTGGTATGCATCAAAACCTTTCGCCGTGCGTTCGTCGTAACTCGCGTTACGGAAGCTTCTTATGAGATGCGGCTCGCCTAGCTGGAAGAATCGTTCAGCGCTGCGGGCGTAGCCCACGAGTCGATGCTCACTCGCATATTCCAGTTCCTCATTCTATACCCTTTCCTCGCAGCGCGGTATCTCCGGCGACATGGAATATCAATAGCGCAACCATAAAACAAAATCAGGACCTATGACCTATCTACTTTCGATTCTGCCAAAATTGTGTGCACTGTTACTAAATCTAGGACGTTCGACGCATCCTTTCGAGACGCATCCGCTTTCATGTGTGAGTTAAGATTGCCTGTATCTGATGACCATATCTTGTGCGCATCGCCGTTGGGCACACCGTCCGATCCGCACAAGATCCTCTCGGCTATGCCGAACACAAGCGACCACGCTCGCTTCACTACACACTCGGAAAGGTAACTCTGATGGATGTCTTAGACCTTTCACGGTGGCAGTTCGCAATTACAACGGTCTACCACTTCTTGCTGGTACCGCTCACAATCGGACTTTCGCCACTCGTGGCAATCATGCAGACCAAGTGGCTGCGCAGCGGAGAAACCAAGTGGCTGCGTATGTCCGAGTTCTTCGGAAAATTATTCCTGATTAACTTCGCACTTGGCGTCGCCACCGGCATCGTCCAGGAATTCCAGTTCGGTATGACCTGGTCTAACTACTCGTTATTCGTCGGTGATATTTTCGGCGCACCACTTGCATTCGAAGCCCTACTCGCCTTCTTCATGGAATCTGTATTCCTCGGCGTGTGGATCTTCGGTCGTGGCCGCATTTCCCCCAAGGCTCACACTATTTCGATCTGGCTGGCCGCGTTGGGTACCAATATCTCAGCACTATTTATTCTTGCCGCCAACTCGTTCATGCAAAATCCGAATGGTGCAGTATTCAACCCCGAGACAGGTCGCGCCGAACTTGACGGGATGGGCGGCTTCCTCAAAGTCGTCTTCTCCCCCACGACGCTCTACACCTTGCTACACACCATTGCTGCCTCACTGATGGTAGCCGGCACCTTAATCTCCGGTGTCGCAATCTGGTGGATCGTTCGTTGCGTCAAAGCCGGCAACGAAGTGGAAGCTCGCGAATTCTGGAAGCCTGCCGCTCGTTTCGGTTTGAAGGTACTCGCCGGAGCCGGTATTCTCGCCGTCCTATCTGGGCACTTCATGGGCCAGCACATGTACGAGATTCAGCCAACGAAGATGATTGCCGCCATGGGCATCGCCGAGTCAGGCGAATCGCAGAATCTCGGCCTCGTTATGCTCGGTACCGAACTGACCGAGGATTCCGTCGTGAAACTGCCGATCCCTGGTTTGGAATCCTTCATGGTGACAGACCACTTCTCTGGTCCGGACTCAAAGTTGATTGGCGCTAAGGAGATTCAGGATACCTTCGAAAAGCTCATGCCATCTGAAGATAATCCGAACTACCTGCCCAATCCATTTATTGCGTTCTACTCGTTCCGAGTCATGATGGGGCTGGGATTCGTTTCCATTGCCTTGGCCTTCCTCGGGCTGGCGCTATTGCGAGGCGATAGGCTCATCACTGAGAAGAAGATTGCATCCTTGTTTGTCTGGACGATTCCGCTTCCCTACCTGGCCTCCACTTTCGGCTGGATTTTGGCAGAAATGGGTCGCCAGCCCTGGATCGTTTATCCAAACTTTACCGATGCCAAAGCACCTGGAGCGGTTCGCCTCCTGACCGAGCAAGGCGTTTCCGACAACGTTCACTCGGTGGAAGTATTCATCTCCATGATTATCTTCACCTTGCTCTACGCCGTACTCGGCCTCGTGTTCTTCAAGCTCATCGTTCGCTACTCCAAGGAGGGCATCAACCCTGCTCAGCCACTCTTGCTTGAGCAGAAGCACTCCAAGGTTGTTGACGATGACGTCAAACTGAGCTTCGCATACTAAGGAGGACGACGTGGAACTGTCATTCTTACAATTAATCTGGTTCGTCCTCATCATTGTGCTGTGGATCGGCTATCTGACCCTAGAAGGGTTCGGATTTGGTGCCGGTATCTTGCTCAAGGTACTTCCCCGCAATGAAAAAGAGCGCCGTCTGTTGCTCAACACCATTGGCCCGCACTGGGATGGAAACGAAGTATTCCTCCTAACCGCTGGCGGCGCTACTTTCGCCGCTTTCCCCGCCTGGTACGCCACCATGTTCTCTGGCATGTACACCGCGTTGGTTTTGGTCTTAGTGCTGCTCATCCTGCGTATTTCTGCACTGGAATGGCGTGGCAAGATCAACTCTGATCGCTGGCGTGCCGTCTGGGATAATCTGCATTTCATCTCCGCTGCCTTGGCTTCCGTCGTCTGGGGTGTTGCCTTCGGTAACCTCGTCCAGGGCATGAAGATCGAAGTTGGTTCGTATGCCACCTACGGCGCTGGTGACTTCCAGGCTGTTGACCCCAGCACAGTGGAAACCGCCGTGGCACACGGTGCCAAGCATTACATGACGGGTGGATTCTTCTCTCTCTTCACCCCGTTCACGATTCTCGCTGGCGTCGTCGTATTACTCTTGTTCCTCAGCCACGGTGCCCTGTGGCTAACGATCAAGACGAAAGGCGATTTCCGCACCCGTGCGCTGGCCTTGGCTAAGAAGATTACCGTGGCCGCCACTGGCGTCACCGCAGTGTGGGCACTGTGGGCACAGCTCGCTTACTCAGACGCTATGTGGGGCTGGATTGCTCTGCTCCTCACCGCTGGCGCGCTAATCACCACCTGCTTGATGACCCTGAAAGAGAAAGACATCGCTGCATTCTTCTGCTCTTTCGGAGCACTCGCAATGGCCGTGGTGTTCATCTTCTCGACCTTCGGTGCTAATGCTCTGAAGTCCTCTATTAATAGCGCATACAACCTGACGCTTATCCAGGCGTCAGCAACAGCGCCAACTCACACCGTCATGCTCATTGCGGCAATTATCTTCGTGCCAATCGTCGCGGTGTACATGATCTGGTCGTATCTGGCATTCTCCTCGCGTTTGAGCGCGGAGAACATGTCAGACCGTCCATCGGGTCTTGATCCTAAGCGAATCCGCGAATTCGCGGCCGCCTAGTATCTGCAATACAGAATTAAGGGAGCGCAGGCTAAGCCTGCGCTCCCTTATCGCTTTCTCCCCTGCTCCTTTATAGAATGTGGATATTCCACAAGGGAGACGTATGAAACCTTTTGATCCTCGATTGCTGCGCTACGCGCGAGCGACACGCATGTACCTCGCTTTCCTCGTCATTCTTGGCGTACTCAACACAATCCTCATAGCCGCACAAATCATTTTGATCGCGCATGCCTGTGCCACAGTTTTCTACGCAACGGCAACCATCTCGCATATCACTCGCTGTGTACTCGGTTTAGCCGGTATATTCGCCCTGCGTTTTGCCTTGACCTACATTCAAGAAGCCTACGGGCACCGCGCCGCGCTGAAAGTTATCACAGATCTACGCACGCAAGTTCTTCACCACAGCGCACGCCTCGGGGATCGCTGGCTTTCTGGAAACACAACGCATACTGTAACTCTAGCTACTCGCGGATTAGATGATCTCGAAGCGTACTTTGTTCAATTCCTACCGCAGCTTTTTCTCTGCGTCACAGCCATGCCAGCCTTAATCCTTACCCTGTTTTATTTCGACTGGATCGCTGGCTGCTTTGTGATTGCCTGTATCCCCCTCGTCCCAGTTTTCATGATCCTCATTGGGCAGATGACAGCAAAATACTCCGCAGAGCGGCTATCAACCATGCAGCAACTCTCGGCTCAACTTCTCGACCTTCTCGCTGGATTAAGTACCCTGAAAGGCCTCGGGCGAGAGCACGGGCCGGAACAACGCGTCGCCAACCTCGGCACACAATTCGCCCGCAAGACGATGCAGACCCTCTACGTCGCATTCCTTTCGGGCGCTGTTCTCGAATTCTTAGCCACACTATCTACCGCACTTGTTGCTGTTAATATCGGTTTCCGCATGGTCGGCGGATCGGTTCTCCTGTACACCGGGCTCGTCGTTATCATGCTCACCCCCGAGATCTTCAAACCATTGCGTGAGGTCGGATCGCAATTTCACGCCTCGTCAAACGGGATCGCCGCAGCTGGAAAAGCCTTCACAATTCTTCAAACCACCGTTATCGAACATCACGGTACGCTTCCCGTACCTGATCTGCGCACAACTCCGCTGAGAATTCGCAACCTCAGCGTACATGCTCCAGGGCGCGCAACCGTCGCCCCAGCTCAACTCGATGCTGATATTCTTCCGCAACGCATTAACGTACTTTCCGGCCCATCCGGCTCCGGAAAATCCACAACCGTTCACGTTATCCTCGGACTTCTTGAGCCGACGGAGGGCGAGATTCTTATTGGAGATACTCCCCTACGCGAGATAGATCGACGCCAATGGTGGAGTCATATCACCTGGGTCCCACAGCGTCCGGCGATCATGCCCGGAACCGTACTCGATAACGTCTGCCCAGAGGCAAAAGAAATCACTCCCGAGTTGACGGCCGCAGCTCAGCAAACCGGACTAGATAGCGTTATTTCCCGCCTTCCCCAGGGGTGGCACACTCCAATTGGGCATCGCGGAACCGGATTATCTGTTGGTCAACGCCAACGGCTTGCGCTGACTCGTGCCCTCCTTTCTACATCCCAGATCGTCATTCTCGATGAACCTTCGGCGCATCTTGATGCGATAAGTGAAACGTATATTTCTGAAGTCGTTCGCCAGATGAAAGCCTCTGGCCGAACAGTTATCGTCATTGCTCACCGTCAGGCCATTACACAGCTTGCCGATCACGTGATCGCCATCCATAGCGATCACCGCGATATTAACGACGAGATTCGCAACCAACAGGCCCGCAACCAGGCACGCCATATCGTCGAAAATATCGTCTCCCAGCGCGCTGACTACGCTATTCCGCAGCAATGGGCACAGGCAGATTCCAGTGGACTAAGAAAGCCCGATGTATCCCCGAAGGAGAACGCATGAGTGTCCTGACCTCCAACGAACGCCATGCCCTCGTTCGGGCAATCCGATTGCTGAATTTCGATAAAAAGAAATTTCTGTGGGCAGTCCTTGCTGGCGCCGGTGCGGTCGGCTCAGGCTTGGCCCTGGGGGCAACCTCTGCCTGGCTCATTGCTCGGGCCGCCCAACTTCCGCCGGTACTCACCCTGTCAGTTGCTGCTACCGCAGTACGCGCCTTCGGCATTGGCAAGGCGCTCTTCCGCTATCTTGAACGGATTGCCTCACATTGGGTAGCCCTGTACGGCATGAGTAACCTGCGCACTCGCCTGTACGATATCTTGGCGCACGCCCCGACGGATGCTGTTACCGCTATCAAACGCGGCGATCTTCTCGCTCGTACCGGATCCGACGTCGATGATGTCGGTGAATTCATCGTCAAATCGCTACTACCAGCTACTGTTGCCACCATTATTTCCACCCTTGCGGTGGGAGTGATCGCTTTCCTCAGTATCCCCATCGCAATCGTTCTCTTGCTCTGTATGGTGCTATCAGGAATCGTCTCCCCGTATATCGCCATGCAGGCCGCACGCATGGAACAGCGCTCGCACATTCGCTATCGGGCAGATCTGAATGCCCTATCCCTGACAATGTTGGAATCCGCTGCCGAGCTCCAGGTCAGTGGGCAAATGGAAGCGATAGACGCAGCACGTCACGATGTGGAAAATCGTCTCCATGCTAGCCGCGACCGCAGTGCCCGCGCAGCCGCTTGGGCCAAGGCAATTGACCTATTAGCGCTCGCTTTAGCCGTGCTTGGCGCATTGTTCATCGGCACCCGCCAGGTCGCTTCTGGGGATCTCAGCGGGATTAACCTAGTAGTCTGCGTCCTGACACCTTTGGCGGCATTTGAGGCGACTCAACGTATGATTGGCGCAGCCACCCAGCTTGTGCGCTCGGCGAGCGCAGCAGAACGCATTATTAGCCTCCTCGACAGCGCACAATACAACGCACGAGGCTCACAGGTAACCCACCGTTCCTCTTCTGCACGTCATAACACAGCAGATCACTCGGGCGATACAAAGCAAGAATCAGAGTGTGATGCCTCCGCCGATTCCTCCGGTGTATCCGCCATGTTGGCACAGCCAACACCGCTGCCTGAGGTTGGCCGCTCTAACTCCACTACTACCAATAATGCCTGTGGCAACGTTGAATTTTCCGCTGCTGACGGGGCAGCTCTTATAGCCCGTGATCTCGTCATCGGCTGGCCTGACGGCCCAGATATTGCCGGACCAATTAATCTTGAGTTACGTCCAGGGCATAGTATCGCCATCGTCGGAGCCTCGGGTATCGGAAAATCAACACTCCTATACACCTTAGCTGGAATGATTCCGCCGCATAGCGGGCTATTGACCTTGAATGGGCGAGCGCCTGCCAGCGTCGATCGTCGCGAGATCTCCCACGAGATTACCCTTACCGCAGAGGACGCCCACGTCTTTGAAACCTCCGTCCTGGAAAATCTACGGGTAGCCCGCGCAGATATTGATTCCGATACTGCCCGGCATCTTCTAGAACGCGCTGGATTAGGTTCGTGGCTAGAGCAACTGCCCAATGGGGTCGAAACCATGCTCGGCTCCGATGCCACCTCAATCTCTGGCGGAGAGCGGCGTCGCCTCCTGCTCGCCCGCGCTTTAGCTGGTCAGTCTACCTTCATGTTGTTAGATGAACCTGGCGAGCACCTCGATACGCATACTGCAGATCAGCTCATCCGCGATCTGCTGCGCACATCGCGCGATGGTCATGGCATTATCGTCGTCACGCATCGCCTCACCCCACTTGATGAAGCCGATGAGGTAATTATGCTTGGCGAAACGGGAAAGGGCGTAGGTATCCTCGCGCGCGGCACACACCACGAATTGCGTGCACAACTACCGCAATATGACTGGTCCCTCAATCGCGAATGACTGCCCGATAAGCTAGCGACGAGGACGAAGAGAAGGGAAAGCTATGCGGTACGCGCCTCCGGAAGATGTTTTTCATCATGCCTTACGTATCTCGGGCACACTTGACCGAGTTGCCGCGCTACAAGAGCTCATCCGAGCTGGCTGTCATATCACTGGCGCACGTTTCGGAGCAGTCAACGTCCTCGATTCTCATGGGGAAACCATTGAGTTCATCCAGTATGGCGCCCGAGAAAACGAACCTGCCGTCATTCCCCATCCGCGTATCACTGCTGATGCGTTCACTGGACTCCCCCACGATTCCTGGCTGATCCACAATAGCTTCGACATTCGAGAACTGCCCGACGGACATCCCACATTGCGCAATATGCTGGGTATTTCGATTATCGTCAATGAACAAGTGTGGGGGCGGTTATATCTATGTGATAAACCCACGGATTTTTCTTCCACCGACGGAGAACACGTTGAGTTCCTAGTTGCCGCAGCCGCGATTGCAGTGGTCAATTCACAGCGTTATGCCGACGCCGAAAATCGAGCTCGGTGGCTAACTGCCTCGCAAATGATTATGTCAAGTCTTTTAGAAGGCTCAGATGAAGATGAAGCCTTAGAGACCATCGCTCATCAAATGCGTCTCGCTTCTCGCTCCGACGTGGCAATAATTATTTTGCCGTCCATCCAGCAAACCTGGATCTCTGAAATTGTCGATGCCGACGATCCCGCCGAATCTCATGCACTAATTGGTCTGGCATTTCCACCGGAGGGGCGCGCCCGAACCGTCATGCGAGAACAAAGCGGCGTGGTTGTGGACTCTATGCAACGACTACGAACGGTGCGCGTGACGGCACTGCGCAGATTCGGACCAGCCCTTTATACCCCAATGGTGTCTCATGGTGTTGGGCGAGGAATCATCCTGTTGTTGCGTTATCCTGGCCGACGTGAATTCAACCTACATGATCTATCAATGGCAGAAAATGTGGCAAAACAGGCCACTATCGCCATTGAACTGGCAGAGGCGCGCCACGCCCAAGAAGTTGCAGCGGAATTAGATGAACGTGCCAGAATCTCACGTGACTTGCATGATCTTGCTATCCAGCAGCTCTTTGCCTCCGGTATGCATATCACCGCAGTCCGAGAAGAAATGGATAAACGGCAACTCGGCCCAGAGATCACCGACGCATTAGATGACGCAATCAGCGCCATTGATGACTCCGTCAAACAGATCCGCCATATTGTTCACTCGCTACGGGATGGCGGCTCCTCCGCCACGCTGGTATCTCGGCTCCAACATGAAACCTCAGTTGCTCGCCAGGCCCTCGGGTTTGCTCCATCATTGGTGGTGCGATACAACGGGGCAACCCTATCAGCCCCGGACGATCATCTCATTGACGATGCGGTCGGCAGCGATATTGCTGATGATGTTGTTGCCGTGGTTCGCGAAGGGCTTTCGAATGCCGCTCGACACGCGAAAGCTGCCTCCGCCTTTGTTGATCTGGCTGTTTGCTCCCACGACGTCATCATCCGCGTCATTGACGATGGGGCTGGTATCGCCCATACCCGCGAACGCCGCTCTGGTCTATCGAATCTTGCGGCCCGTGCCCGCCGCCATCATGGCACATTCACTATCGGAGTGCGCGATGATGGGCGTTCAGGCACTATGCTCGAATGGCGAGTACCTCTGCAGTAATCCGCTGATAGCTAGGCAGCATTGCGCTAGCACAATATCGTGTTGTTAGTGGCTGTGGATTTTGCGTTGTTGCAGCGTAGCGTTGTTATTGCCGCATGTGATACGCCGAGGCGCTTGCATGTGCCAGCCTGAATGCGCCAGCATGCCTGCCGTATTCTTTCTCATCCCGGCAAAAATAATCAGGGTAAAGAAAACAGAGCACTCACCATATACGCCTATGCCGCGGTGCGCACAGCAATCTACGTAGCCAGTACTAGCCCACACACAAAAATACAGCGAAACCCGCGCCCTTTCTATATCGGATTTTGGGCGCGGGACGCAGCCAGCCAAACAACTCGCACTCTTTCTTCGTCGGCATTTGGCTAACAGCCAGGCTCAATATCACCCACCGGCTTGATTACGCCATCCGGCTGCTCGTTGACCTGCCACCCATGCGGCAACTTGGGTCCGGCGCTGCATTCCCATCTTGGAAAGCAAGGAGGTGATGTGATTCTTCACCGTCTTTTCGGCCACGCCAAGCCGATCGCCAATCTCGCGGTTTGATAGCCCATCTCCGATGAGATCTAATACTTTCCGCTCTGATGGCGTCAGATTTGCCGTCGGATCATTGTGATCGGCACGATGACGAGTAACCGTTCGCTCATCTAAAAGCACGCGCCCCTCAGCAACTGCTCGGATGACTTCCGTAATCTCCGCACCTCGTACCGATTTCAACAGGTATGCTTTCGCCCCTGCTTCCAGCGATTCTGCTAGAGCATCATCATCGTCAAATGAGGTCAACACGATGCATTTAGTGTTCGGTACATCCTCGCGCAAGGATCGAATAATATCGATGCCCGTTCCGTCCGGTAACCGCAAATCAACCAGGGCCACCTGAGGCGCCATTAATTTGGCTCGCCGGACCGCTTCAATCACTGAGCCGGCTTCCGCAACCACCGTCAACCCGTCTGCCCGATCAACAACTTCGGCAATACCACGACGGACGACCTCGTGGTCATCAATAATCATTACGGAGATATCATTGCTCATCACACGCTGATCTTACCGTGAAAATGCCTCATATTTCAGCATGGCGCACTAAGGCAGGTGCTGGCAGTTCGGGCAAAAATGCGATCCTCGATTCATGAAGGTCTGCCGCACAATTTGTGCCCCGCAACGGTAGCAGGCAAGACCGTGCCGACCATACACCTGCAGAGTTCGTGAGAAATATCCAGATTCCCCATTGACGTTCACATATAGGGAATCAAATGAGGTGCCACCCACCTCAACAGCGTCTTGCATCACCTCACGCGCAGCCGCATACAGCTGCGCAATTTGCTGAGGTGACATCTGAGAACTAAGCATCTGCGGGTGAATCTGAGCCGCAAATAGCGCCTCATCGGCGTATATATTGCCGATTCCAGAAGCAAGTTGCTGGTCAAGTAACAGCCGTTTAATCTCGGTGCTTTTTGCTCGTACCTGCGTGATGATATCCGGGTATTGCAGGTACGGATCAAGTAGATCACGACCAATATGCGCAATACTTTCCGGGATCAACGCATAGTCAGTGCCGCATCCACCGGCATAGCCGTCTTGCGTCGGGCATAAGCGATCTAAACGAAGCTGACCGAAGGTGCGCTGGTCAATAAAATCTACTCGTACCCCATTATCCAGCCACAATGCCGCCCGCCGATGGCGGTGTTGCGCAGCATCAACGCGAAACTGCCCGCTCATCCCCAAGTGTGCAATGAGTGCCTCGTCACGCCCGATCACAAACCACAGATATTTTCCACGACGAGCCACCTGGGTAATCCTGCGCCCAACTAAGGAGTCAAGACCTTGCGGGCAAGAGCGAATCACCCGCGGATGATCGACGCTTACTCGCGCTATCGTCTGCCCAATAAGATGGCGTGCCAAACCGCGACGAATCGTCTCAACTTCGGGAAGCTCTGGCACGAGAAACAGCGCCCTTATTCCTCGCCCAAGGCGTAGTATGCTGCTTTGCAGGCTTCCAGCTTGGCAGCTTTTTGCGATGTGGCCGTTCCCGTTCCGAGATAGCGGTCATCAATAAATACCTGGGCTGTGTACACTCGGGCGTGATCTGGACCTTCGCCCTCAATCTTGTAGCTCAATGTGCCCGTTATTCCTTTATCACGGGCGCGTTCATCTAATGCGGTACGCCAGTCAAGAGCCGGCCCTAACCGGCGGGCTGCATCAATCTGAGGCCGAATCAGATCCAGAATCACTTCGCGAGCGATCAGAATACCATGTGCCAGGAAAGTGGCTCCGATCAGCGCTTCGACGGTATCAGCCAGGATGGAATCCTTATCTCGACCTCCAGAGAGTTCTTCGCCGCGCCCGAGTTTGATGTACTGCCCAATCCGTAATTCTCGCCCTAACTCAGCTAAGGACCGCTCGGAAACCGCAGCCGCCTTAATTTTCGACATATCCCCTTCGGATAGCTCATCTGGCAGATCGTAGATATATGCCGCCGCCACGCCGCCCAGCACCGAATCCCCGAGAAACTCTAAGCGTTCGTTATGTGGCGCATTATTTTCGTATGCCCACGATCGATGCGTCAGGGCCAGATCCAACATCTTCACTGGAATCTCTACCGCCCACGGCAAACTCGCTGGATCAAGCGCAGAAGCTGACGAGATCTCCGTATCATCTGGCTGAAAATCAGCAGAATTAGGCATCCGGATTCTCCTCCCCCAGCAACCGAGCTAAATCATCAAGTGCAGCAAAATCCGGATTTCGATAATCGTGATGGTGATCCGCCGGCAGATCGTCTAACCGTTCGTAACAGCCCTGGCACAAGCCCTGACATTCTGGATCGCACAGCGGAGTTAACGGCATTGCCAAAATGAGCGCATCGCGAATGAGGGGTTCAAGGTCAAGCCCCTCGTCAGTTAGCACGAAAAAATCCTGCGCTTCTTCGTCACCCTGTGCAATGAGTTCTTCGCGTCGGTCTTGGCTGAACACCATTTCCATGATCGGACGGTCTAACTCAATATTTACCGGACGCAAGCACCGCGCACATTCCCCGGTGGCACAGGCCCAGGTCCGACCGTTGACGAGAATCCCATCTGAGGTGGCACTGATTCTCACGTTAACTCCGATAGGTTCATCCGGTGCGACCGTCAATACGTCGATACCGAATGATTCTGGTGCCGGAATATCCTCATCGACGATGAGATCTTCCCGAGATAACCGAGCCAGCCGAGCTGAACTAACCACAAAGGGAGTAATCATGTGCCGTCCTAGTGTTCCATTCGCTGGCTCAGATGCATCCGACCAGCGTGGATTTGTTCTGCAAGCGCGGAAAGTTGATGGAAAACCGAATCGAGTTGCCCAGAGAGCTGATCGAGGCTGTTTGCTGCGTATTCATCAGCTCCCTGCTTGAAGTGATCCGCGCGCTGCTTCGCTTCATCTAGAATACGCGAGGCCTGCGAGGTAGCCGCGATGGTGATTTGATCCTGGGCAACCAGACGCGAAGCCTGCTCCCGTGCTTCGGCGATAATCGTCTGTGCTTCTTCTTCAGCGCGACGGCGAATCCCGTCGGCATCTAACCGAGCCTGTTCAGAGACGTTCGAGGCTTCAGCTAATACAGAATCGGCAGCAACGATTTGATCTGGCACAATATCGCGCGCAGTCTCCAACAAATCAAGCACTTCCGAACGATTGACCATCACCGACGCAGACATTGGCACTGAACGTGCCTCGTTAACGATCGAGATTAACTCGTCGAGAATTTCCAGGAGCGATTCACCCTGTTCGTTCATAATGTCACTTTCTGTTGAAGGGCTGCCGCAACATGAGACGGCACATATTCCTCATAGCGCCCGCCCAATTGTGCGATTTCTTTGACAAAAGACGACGCGACATGATGTAAAGCCGGATCGCCCACAATAAAGACCGTTTCAATCCCGCTGAGCTGACGATTCATCAGCGCCATCGGATATTCCGCGTCATAATCCGCTCCTCCACGCACCCCTTTGACCAGGGCGTTAGCGTGCAGATCCCGAGCATAATCCGCAATCAAGCCACTGTAGGCGCGTACAGAAACATTAGAGTAATCCACTAAGGCCTCACGCGCCATTGCCACACGTTGCGCCACATCAAACATTGCCGTTTTAGCCCGATTATGGGCGACGACGACAACGACCTCATCGAAGAGTCGGGCAGCTCGCCCAATAATATCGATATGGCCGTAGGTGATTGGATCAAATGATCCGGGGCACAACGCTAACGTCATAGGTTCCATTGTAGTTCGTTAGTCTTGGCGCGTCGCACTCCATACTCTCGTGTCACCCCAGATCCGCTCGTCATCAAGCTGCACCCCGGCAGGCCAGGTCGGTTCTGGGGAATGTTTATCTCGTTCCACCACGATCATCGCATCTGGTTTTAGATGTTCGACCACTGCGGCAAGCACGTGGGCTAACTCCGCTTCACCGAGCGCATAGGGCGGATCGAGAAAGACCACATCAATATCACCACGCCCCGTCTGATTCACATATTTTTCCACAGGTTGCATTAACACCTGGACGTGCTGACTCAACCCACTATGTTCCGCATTACTGCGAATAATTTGGGCTGCCTGACGATCCGATTCCACACAAATAGCATGGCTTGCTCCCCGAGATACCGCCTCCAAAGCCAAAGCTCCAGAGCCGGAATATAGGTCAAGAACTCGACAATCTCGGACGTATCCATAGTGTTCGAGACGGGAAAACAGCGCTTCACGAACTCGTTCGGAAGTGGGGCGCGTCCCAGATTTTGGCACCTGTAAGGTACGCCCTCGCGCAGCTCCTGCCACAATTCGGGTCATCTCAGCTCCTGTCTAAATAGTCGGTCGCCGCACTACGCGCCCGATCAATGGCCACGGCAAGCACCGGCTGATCCCGAAGCTCTGGATCACGGCCGATCATCTCTCGCGCATACCTACGGGCATGGTCAATAATGTCCTCATCTTTCGTCACTCGAACAAAACGCAAGGATGACACTCGCCCACTCTGATCTCGACCGAGCACATTGCCTTCTGATCGCAGTTCAACATCGCGTTGCGCCAAAGCAAAACCATCCGTCGTGCCCGCGAAGGCTTCCAACCTAGCGAACGCCACCGTACCGGGAAGAACGTGAAAGACCGCCAAACATAGACTCTGGGCCGTCCCGCGCCCCACTCGACCACGCAACTGGTGAAGTTGGGATAAACCGAAGCGTTCCGCGTCAAGGATAATCATCATCGTCGCTTCCGGAACATCAACGCCCACTTCAATGACTGTGGTGGACACCAGAATCGGAGTTTGCCCCGACGCAAAACGAGCCATCGCCTGCGATTTTTCCTCACTCGAAAGCTGCCCGTGTACATAACCGACGGGAATCCCCGCTAGCGCCGGAATCGTGGCCAATAGTTCAACCGTTGAGGTAACTGAGGCTAAGGGACGACGCCCCGCCGCACCCTCCGACTGTGCAGGCACGCTGCTTTCCTCAACCGGATCAATGCCCATATCCGCTTCGGAGGTTTCCGCATTAATTGCCGGGCAAACGATATACACCCGACCGCCCGCTGCAATCTCTTCGCGCGCCCGCTGCCACATTCGTTCGACCCATACCGCATTATCTGCGGGAACGAGTGCGGTCTGCACTGGCTGGCGCCCACTGGGCAACTCACGCAAGGTCGATACCCGCAGTTCCCCAAATGTTGTCATGGCGATTGTACGCGGGATCGGGGTGGCCGTCATCACCAATAAATGCGATCCAGATGCCAGGCGGTCGCGCTGATCGACACCAAAGCGATGTTGCTCATCAATCACCACAAACCCCAGGCGCGGCAATTGAACCCGATCTTCAAAAAGCGCATGCGTTCCGACAATAATTTGCGGCATACCAGAGGCAATATTCGCTAAGGTTCGTCGTTTTGCTGCAGCCGGTAGCGAGCCAGTTAGCAATTCCAGACGAGTGGAGATCTCGGGTGCTCCCAGTTCTCCGCCAGCAGCCAGATCACCCAACAGGTGGCGAAAAGTCTCGTAGTGCTGCGCGGCAAGAACTTCTGTTGGCGCAACGAGAACTGCCTGATAGCCAGCGTCTACCGCTTGAAGCATTGCCCGCAAAGCAACAATTGTTTTTCCTGATCCGACGTCACCTTGTAGCAATCGACGCATTGGCGTTGCGACTGCCATCTCTTCGGATAATTCTCGACCTACATCGCGCTGACCTGCCGTCAAAGTAAAAGGTAAACGCCGGTCAAAAGCAGCCAATACCCCATCGCTGCGCGGGTGAAGGGCTGGGGCGGGAATCCCGGCATTGGCGTGTACCTGCTGGGCAATGAGAGCCTGCAAAATAAAGGCTTCTTCGTGTTTGAATCTCAGCAGGGCGCGCTGCCAGTCGTCATCACAACTTGGGCGGTGTGCCGCGTACATGGCCTGATAGGCAGTAAGTAACTTATGTTCAGCGCGATAGTCCTCAGGTAGTGGATCCGGTACGTCGGCTGCCGTGATGTGATCTAAAACAATATCGACTGCAGCGTGAATCTTCCACGAGGGAATCGCCGCGCTGGCATGGTAAATGGGAATAGGTTGGGCGATTTTTTCCGGATCTATATCCTTAGCCGTATCAAGAACCTCATACTCCGGATGTGATAGTTGCAATTCTCCCCGATACGAAGAGATCGTTCCAGAAAACGTTGCTAGCGTCCCTGGCGCGAGGCGAGTTGCATGGTAATTCAGTGGACGTGCAGATTTGCCAAAGAACGTCAATGACAGGGTATGCGCACCGTCAGCGATCCGAACAGATAGCAAATAGCCACGACGGCGGTTCATTGGACGCACGTGAGAATCAATAACTCGTGCGACCACAGTAACGGTATCGCCCTCGTGGACCGCCTCAATAGGCAGTAGTTCTCCGCGATGTGCAAGCCGAAATGGGATGTGAGCGAGAAGATCACCGCAGGTGGATAGCCCTAGTTTTCCGAGCGCGTTCGCCGTGCGAGTCCCGAGTATCCGATCAAGGGGGCGATCTAACGGCCCCCATTCCTCGCTTACAATCGCACTATGCGCCAACTTGCCCATATTTCATCCTCCGTCGGTAACCTTACCGGCACCGGCAGGCTCCTGAGGCGCGCGACATCGCGGCAGACGAAATACGGTATATCCTCACAGCATCCGACGCCATATCTTCACAATGTCCGTTAGCGTGCGCAATGCCACTACCACTACCTTGGTTTCTTCCGCTTGCGTCAGCTAGACTTTTTAAGTTGCAATTCAACGGGCGCGTTGCGCCCACCGCCTAACGAAGGAGATCACCGTGGCCTCGGTATGTGAAGTCTGCGGCAAGGGCCCTGGTTTCGGTAAGCAGGTCTCGCACTCGCACGTGCGTACCAGCCGTCGTTGGAACCCGAATATTCAGCGTGTGCGCGCGCTGGTCAAGGGCGCCCCTAAGCGTCTGAACGTGTGCACCTCCTGCCTCAAGGCTGGCAAGGTGACGCGCAACATCTAAAAGCTTCATGCTTCATATTGGCGAGGATCACTCCGATTCTCGCTAATTTTTTACCTGCTCTTACCCTGCACTGCCGTCAGCTATCTCATTATTGCCACGGCTAAACACCGCCGAATATTTGCTTATCTACAAGGCATATCTTTGCAATGCGCGTGTCATCATCGGCTAATAATGATGAATGATGTGAGGAGTCCTCGTGAACGCTCAAGAACTCGATCTGGAGAACCTCCCCTGGTCTATCGCCGATATATCGAGCGCTGTTTTCGATATTGATGGCACGCTCTCTCGCGAAGATTCCAGCACCTCCGAGGAGACGATCGCAGCTCTACGGGCATTATCCGACGCTGGAATCCCTATCACGTTGGCCACCGGCCGAGTCTTGCACGGTGCAGCCAATCTATTACACCGAGCCGAGATTACCGGATGGGTTGTCTCCGCTGGAGGAACTGTGGTGTGGGATGGTCACGACGTCGTTGTCGAACATCGAATGAGCGTTGATGAGATTACTCGGCTCACTACCCTATGCGATGAAACCGGGTTCGTTCCGTTCTACTTTGGCCCAGAAAAGATCTATACAGACCGCGATGCGCTGGAACGACACGGGGTTTTGGAAGTCACGGAGAACTCTTCAGAGGGGTTATCCGTTACTCCCCTATCCGAGCTGAACACCGCAGATATCACGAAAGCCTCATTAGCAGGAACATGCGAACAGATTGATCGGTATTTCTCGGCTGTTCACGCAGAATTTCCGCAAGCAGTGCGCGCACATGATTTCTTTATCGATATTATGCCCGCAGATATTACTAAATGGGATGGTATCCAATACGCACTTGCTGCCCGCAATCTCGATCCGGAGCGCACGCTCGGAGTTGGGGATTCGGATAACGATATTGCCTGGTTGACGCAGATCGGTCATCCGATTGGAGCACCGGGCGCTTCCGCGGGCGTGCGCGAGATCGCGCATTGGGTTTTGCCCCCAATGACGGATTCCGTCGCTGCCCTGATTATGCGCCTGGTTCAGAACTGAAATGATCCCAGCCGCCTAGCCCTGATACCTCACGCCCCAAAACAGTAACGCGACCTTGCGCGGCTCCGCGCACGAGCCCGATTTCGTGAAATCCTCGCGGCGTTGGCGCATCGGCGGGGATTGTCGCCAAGAATCCGTGGTCCTCTCCGCCAGTTAGGGCCCATTCCCGCCGCGAGGCGCGTAAGCGCCCGGCCGCCCGAGCTAAATCGCCAATCCGATAATCTGCTCCTTGGTGAATATCAATCCATACTCCGCTCGCACGGGCCAGACGTTTTGCGTCACGAATCAAACCATCGGAAACGTCCATCATTGCCGTCAATGTGCCGCTGCGCGCAGCAACAAGCGCTTCTTCAAGTGGCGGAGCCGGACGGCGAAAGAGCTCAATGAGCTGGATATATTCCTGCTCGGTAGTGGTATCAAGCAACGCTGGCGATTCTTCCTCCGAATCACTTTCTGGTCTTTTTCCAAAACCTGCCTGTAATAGTTCGTATCCGGCGCGTGCATGACCCAGGTGACCTGCATGGATCACCCGATCTCCAATTTGTGCGCCACGTCGGCATACTGGAGAAAAACCATCCATATCCCCGAGGACGGTAACTCCAATTGCAATGTGTTCCGCACGAACTAGATCGCCACCGTCAATACCCACATCTATTGGAGTACATGCCTGCCGTAGCCCCTGAGCAAAATCACGCACCCAGGTCACTTCCAGATCAGGAGGTAATCCCAATGAAATCACTAAAGATATGGGGCGGGCCCCCATTGCCACCACGTCCGCACAGTTTTGCATGACGCTGCGCACGCCAACGTCCACTCCAGTGGACCAATCTCGTCGGAAATGTTGCCCTTCAATGAGCATATCGGTGGAAACTGCCAACTCTCCGGTAAGCCGCATGACGGCGCTATCATCACCTGACGGCACACGTGTTGCCGATCCTACTGGCAGAATCGGGGTAATTTCGGCAAGGATGTCGTCTTCAGAGAGTTGTGAAATCTGCATAGAGGCATCTTATGCAACCGAATATATCCTTGGCATATTGAGCGAATACGCCTTGGGAGTTCTGCGTTGAGAGGCTCCGTTGCTAAGAAAAGTCATCGTTCAGGGGGATCTTCATCTGATGGTGCACCGTAGCGCACAATAAAACCGGCTTTGCCGCACAAGAAAGCCGATCCTTTCACTTCGCGCTTGCGACACATATCCACGAGGACTACGCAATATAGGGTTCATCTGCGTTACTATCCCAGGATGTATCGCACCATTGCGGTCATAGCTCCAAGTTCGTCGCCACCTATTAGCCGTCTGCCACACCAGTATTTTCACCAGGTATAGAAAGCGAACACCTCACTCGTCAGTCATTACAAAGCTGCCGCCACAGCTCGCATCACAGCAGGTATCACTGCCATAAACCGCATCGGCCAAGCCACCGCCCCCATCAGAACGGCACGGATATAAAAAGTTTGCTGGCGACCAGCACACCTGTATAAGGCAATAATGCCGTCATACACATGCTAGCTACCAGCAAACTCCTATTATCGCTCGGTAGAACTTGTAGAGATCTTCCCGCGCGTCACAGTGTATTTACGCCTGGGCCTGTACGAACTGGGTGAAAGAGGAGATGAACTGCGCCAATACTTCACGTGCTGCCTCATCCGTCACTTTCCCATGATCGACAAGACCGGCGCGCTTGCCATCTACGTACCCTTCCGGCTGCCCCATAACTTTTGTGCCGAAGAATAGCAATGAGCTGCGGAGTTGTTGTTGCGCAACAGCGGTACCGATTCCTGAGGGAGATACGCCGATGGTGGCAACAGGCTTACCGGCAAGTGCCCACTGCCCATAGGGGCGTGAGGTCCATTCAATTGCGTTGTGAATTGCTGCCGAATAGGAACGATTATGCTCGGGGGTGACGAAGAGAATTCCGTCTGCCGAGGCCACCAGGGATTTGAACTCTGCTGCAACTGGCGGAAAATCTTGCTCAAGATCGCGGTTGAAAAGCGGCAAGTCACGAATTGGTGCTTCCACCATTTCAACTCCGTGCGGGGCGAGCTCCACGAGAGTTTCTGCCAATGTACGGTTCAATGAATTCTGCGCGAGGGATCCGACGATATAAACAATCTTCATAGTTATCTCCTTGCTCCTATTCCTATCTCTGCTGCTTGTGATGGCGCTATATCGCGTTCAGTTCAACAGCACGCAATACATAAAGCGACTACTGAGAGAGCTATTCCGCTGTGGAATTAATGCCACCACATACATTTGTTGATATTTGTATTATACGAAGAGTAAAACCGTAGCTCAATATGAAATAATCCACATTTCAACTGCTTCGGACGTGCAGTTAGCACCAACACAAAGACGACCTGCGAACACTCGCCCCCGCCAGGCCACCCAATATCAGTAACGCATTAACGCAAGCCGCGTGGACGCTCCTGCGCTAACACAATAAGCTCATCAACCAAATCTGAATAGCTCATCCCAGCCGCTTCCCACAGCGCCGGATACATAGAAAACGGCGTAAAACCAGGCATCGTATTGATCTCATTGATGATGGGATCCCCGTCTGGAGTAATAAAGAAATCGACTCGCGTCAGCCCCTCGCACCCGAAAACGCTAAAAGCACGCACCGCATACTCACGCGCCCGTTCACTGACGCTCTCCTCAAGCTGCGCAGGAATCGTCAACGTTAGCGAGTCCGTCGCCACATATTTATGCTCAAAGTCGTAAAACTCTTTTTGGGATGAATCAATAATAATCTCCCCCAGCTCCGAGGCACATGGCGGCTGCCCAGCACGCCCCTCGCGCACTGCACACTCCACCTCACGACCGCGCACCTCTTCTTCGACCAAAACTTTCGGATCGTGCTCTTGCGCCTGCGCAATCGCTGCATCAAGTTGAGCAATATCCGTAATCTTTGAAATCCCCAATGACGATCCCGCTCGCGCCGGCTTGACGTACAACGGGAAGGTCAAGTTGGCAACCTGCGCTCGGACCGCTTGCGGTTCGGTCGCCCAACGCTGCGCCGTAATCGTCACATACGGGCTAACCGGCAATCCTGCGTCAGCCAAAATCACTTTCATAAAGTGCTTATCCATGCCTGCAGCCGAAGCTAAAACGCCACAACCAACATAGGCAATCCCCGCCATCTCCAGCAGACCCTGAACAGTGCCATCTTCACCAAAAGGACCGTGCAGTACCGGAAACGCAACATCAATACGACCTAAATCTGTTACGTTCTGCCCCTCGATGAGCAGGGCAGACTGCGAACCATCGCCGGCTGGAATGACAATACGCTGAGCAGAATCCGGCACTTCTGGCAGCCCGCGATCAAGTGACAATTCCGCCAAATCAGCATGACCCGGCACCCAATTCCCATCACGCGTAATCCCGATCGGGAGCACCTCGTAACGCTGCGGATCCATCGCCCGCATAATTGCGCCTGCCGTCACGCATGAAATTGCATGCTCCCCCGATTTGCCACCATAGATTAAGGCAATACGTGTCTTCGTCATGCGATCCACTCTAGTCACCTCAACCGCGCAGGGGAACTTTCCACTAGGCTAAGGAGCTGTAATGTTCTTCTCAGGGAGGCACCATGAAGCGCATAACCGTATCTGCCATATTGCTTATCACAGCGAGCGTGTTTGCCGGTTGTTCTTCCTCAACGCATAGCGCGCCCTCATCTCCTGCACCTACAGCTCCCAGCAGTAGCGCCGCAACAGAATCGACCTCACCAAGTGCTTCCCCAGCGGCACCGACTACCACCCAGGCACCCCCTGGCACGCTACCCGCAGATTGCCCGATCATCGCCCCAGATCATGAGGCTCATTCAGCTAATTGGCCACAATCTTCTACCCAGTTACTCCCGATAAGCATTAGTGCCGACGCCACCTCCGTCACAGTCACGTATGACGGCGAAGGCATCCCACAATGGCACAGCTCAGGCTGGGCGGCAACCGCTTATGAAGATGGATCTGGCCTCCCTATTGATCTCGGCTCACCGCGCCTCTTGCAGATTGCCGTCACTGGAATCCGCCTGCCTGAAGCCCACGAATGGAGTGCCCGCCCTACCCTGGGAGCAACCGGAGCCATTCTTGGCGGCGTGGTGAGCGCCCCATTCGAAGGTAGCCATCGTATTACACTGGGAGCGGCTCAGGATATGCCCTATTGCATTCAGACCTTAGAATCACCAACACGAATAGTCATTCATTTCGCTACCACACCCTAACAGCAGCTCACCAGCGCATAGCCGAGAAACCGGCGGAATACCCCATCCCACGCTGGCTCATCCGAAGCTGTTATAACAAAACTCAAGGCGGCAATCGCGCTACCGATTTTCATCTGTTACGCCACGCAGGCATAACCTGGTGCGGGCCACCTGCGGCAGGCACACCTCACACGCGACCGCCTGCCGCAGGCATTATCTCACTAGCTAAGGCGAGTCACATCCGCATTAAGTGCCGCAAGTTTTTGCATAAAGTGCTCATATCCGCGGTTGATAATGTCAATACCGCTAACTCGCGACTCCCCCGAAGCAGCCAGAGCGGCAATCAGATGAGAGAAACCGCCTCGCAAATCTGGCACCTCAATATCTGCTCCATGCAGCGGGGTTGGCCCTTGAATAACCGCAGAATGATAAAAATTCTGCAAACCAAACCGGCACTTTTTCGAACCGAGGCACTCCCGATACACCTGGATGCGCGCGCCCATCTGATTCAAAGCTTTGGTAAAGCCGAACCGATTCTCGTAGACGGTTTCATGAACGACGGAAACCCCCTCAGCTTGAGTCAACGCCACCACCATTGGCTGCTGCCAATCCGTCATAAAACCTGGATGAACGTCAGTTTCTAATGGCAAAGAAGTCAGCGGAGTCCCCGGATGCCAAAAGCGGATAGCCTCGTCGGTGATCTCGAATTGCCCGCCAACCTTGCGGTAGACGTTTAAGAAATTCATCATCGAATCCTGCTTCGCGCCAACGACGGTAATATCGCCACCTGTAGCCAACGCGGCACACGCCCAGGAACCAGCTTCGATGCGGTCCGGCAAGGCAGTATGAGTGTAGCCATTTAACCGCGCGACGCCTTCAATATGTATCGTCCGATCGGTATCGACGGTAATGAGCGCGCCCATCTTCTGCAAAATGGCAATAAGATCCATAATCTCTGGTTCGACGGCAGCCCCCGTTAGCTCCGTAATACCGCGAGCGCGTACTGCCGCAAGCAAGGTCTGCTCAGTTGCCCCGACGGAGGGATACGGCAAATGTACTTTACGAGCGACAAGACCCTGCGGAGCAACTAAGTGCAACCCAAGCTCTTGAGCATCGCGCTGTGCCCCGAAATCTTCGAGAACCTGCAGGTGGAAATCCACCGGCCGATCCCCAATATGGCATCCACCTAAATCCGGGATAAATGCTTCACCGAGGCGATGGAGCAGTGGGCCACAAAACAAAATAGGGATACGCGAGGAGCCTGCCAGGGCGTCCACTTGCCCTGGATCGGGCAGATGTAGCTGCCCCGGAGTAATACGCACCGTGCCAGCGTCTTGATCGTAATCCACCTCGGCGCCGTGCAACCGCAACAGTTCGGAGACAACATCAACATCACGAATAAGCGGAACGTTACGCAATACCGACGTTTCTTCGGTTAATAACGCCGCAACCATTGCCTTGGATACTAGGTTCTTTGCCCCGCGTACCCGAATCGTCCCATTGAGCGGTCGCCCACCACGTACCTGTAAGATTCCCACGACGATCCCTCCTTACTGCTTGTCAGTGTATCGGCAATTTTGCGAAGTGTCTTTCTTGTGCCGCGAGCTGCGCACCGCGCGGGCAGGAAAGGTGTTAGCGTGCCGCGGTAGTGCCATGATAGAGCTATGACTTCAATCGACACCTTAAGTTTTGGTGAGCTACTGACATTAAGCTGGGAGCAAGCAGCCGGTATCGTCGTGGGCACAGTCGTCATGTATATGTTCTTATTGCTGTTGCTGCGAATGCTCGGCCAACGAGTGTCTGCCAATCTATCAACCTACGATATGGCTGCCATTATTATCGTCGGAGCAATAGCGGGTCGAGCTACCCTCGGGCTCACCCCAACCCTGACGGGCGGTTTAGTGGCACTGCTGACGCTGTTTTCGATGAGAGCCTTGCTCAGTTTGTTGCGGTTATCGCCGCGCGGGGATTCACTAATCAGCAATCCCCCGATTGTTGTTATGGCCGGTACTGAGATTTTTCGCGAGGAGCTTCGAGCGGCACATATTTCAGAAGATGATTTATGGATGGCCTTACGCCTAGCTGGGGTGCGCAACGATGACGAGATCGGTACCGTCATCCTCGAACCAAATGGCAGCTTCTCAGTATTGCGCCGCGGCTGCCCTATCGATCCTCGGATTCTTGCGCGTGTTCGAGGGGCAGAACGTATCCCGGCATACCTCATTGGCGATAAACCACCCGCCGATTGTGCCGACGCATAGCACGATGGAATACCTATGCTGCTGCGTGGTCTAACGGCGGTCTAACGTATGCGCCATATTCACGGGAGCAAATAGCGCAGATACATCAGGCGGCTAATCCCCTATTCCAGACGTATTAGGCGGTTTGAGGGGCTATTCCACTGGCGTTGTGCCGGGCTTAAATGCCGGACGCGAGCGCTCGTATTGCGAAATCCGTGCTTCCTCGCGCAAGGTAATGCCAATCTCGTCCAAGCCTTCCATCAGCATCCAGCGCGTATAATCATCAATCTCAAAGGGGCACATAAAACCTTGCGCATGTACCGTGCGATCAACAAGATTAACCATCACCGGCGTTCCCGGATTTGTCTCAAGGATTTTCCACAGTTGCTCAATATCTTGTTGGGCAACCACTCCAGCCAAAAGCCCCTGCTTACCCGCATTTCCACGGAAAATATCGGCAAAACGCGCACTGAGCACTACCCGGAAACCGTAGTCGCGCAACGCCCAGACGGCATGCTCTCGCGAGGATCCCGTCCCAAAATCAGGACCGGCAACCAAAACTGATCCGCCCTGATAGTCCGCGCGGTTTAGGACGAACTGCGGGTCTGAACGCCACGCATAAAACAATGCGTCCTCGAATCCAGTGCGGGTAACGCGCTTAAGAAATACTGCAGGAATGATCTGATCCGTATCAACGTTTGAGCGACGCAGAGGCACGCCGACGCCGGTGTGTTCCATAAATGCTTCCATGACGTTTACTCCTCCTGATTGCCGCTCGCGCAGTCACGGTCCAGCTCATCTGACTTATTTCCGCTATCGGAAACCGTCGATGCCCACGCGCAGGATACCGAGTCCAACGCACCTGATTCCAGGTCGGCTGGCGTAGCAAGATGCCCGCACACCGCACTGGCCGCTGCAACGAGCGGAGAGACGAGGTGAGTTCGACTTCCTTTACCTTGCCGCCCCTCAAAATTCCGGTTTGACGTCGATGCCGCTCGCTGGCCCGGACCGAGCTGATCGGGATTCATTCCTAGACACATGGAACATCCAGCATGCCGCCACTGCGCCCCAAAATCTTCAAAAATTTGATCTAGCCCCTCAGCTTCTGCTTGGAGGCGCACTCTAGCTGATCCTGGAACGATCATGACCTGCACGCCAGGCGCTTTCACTCGCCCTTGCATAATGCGAGCAGCAGCGCGGAGATCTTCGATACGCCCATTCGTGCACGATCCAATAAACACGGTGTCAATGGCAATATCGCGCATGGGAGTTCCTGGCTGTAAATCCATGTACTGTAATGCGCGCTCAGCCGCCACCCGCTCATTTTCGTCAGTCATATCTGCCGGATCAGGAACTCGCCCAGAGATAGGAACTCCCTGACCTGGATTCGTCCCCCAGGTCACGTATGGCTCTAGATCACGGGCATCGAGATCAACTTCGCGATCGAATACTGCGTCAGGATCTGAACATAGCGTTGACCAGTAGGCACAGGCACTATCCCAATCATCACCGGTAGGGGCATGTGGACGCCCTTTCATATAGGCAAAGGTCGTCTCATCCGGGGCAATCATGCCAGCACGCGCACCTGCCTCAATCGACATATTACATATCGTCATTCGCGCTTCCATGGATAGCGACCGGATCGCTTCGCCGCGATATTCCAGGACGTACCCTTGCCCACCGTTTGTTCCAATTTTGGCAATGATCGCCAAAATAATATCCTTTGCCGTCGTTCCCGATGGCAAAGCCCCATTGATGTTAATTGCCATCGTTTTCAAGGGCATCATCGCAACGGTTTGGGTGGCTAAAACGTGTTCTACCTGAGAAGTCCCGATTCCGAATGCTAAGGCACCAAATGCGCCGTGTGTAGAGGTGTGCGAATCTCCGCAAACGATCGTCATTCCTGGCTGAGTTAATCCCAGTTGCGGCCCCATAACATGCACAATTCCTTGTTCTTTATCGCCAAGGGAATGGAGCCGAATTCCGAATTCCTGCGCGTTACGGCGCAGCGTTTCAATCTGGCGTCGGGAGATTGGATCCGCAATCGGCTTATCAATATGCATGGTGGGCGTATTGTGATCTTCGGTTGCGATCGTCAAATCCGGGCGACGCACCCTACGCCCTACTAACCGCAATCCTTCAAATGCTTGTGGACTTGTAACTTCATGAAGCAGGTGGAGATCAATGTATAGCAAATCGGGCTGGCCGTTTTCACCGCGACGAACAATATGATCCGCCCAGACTTTCTCGGCTAGCGTCCCGCTCATAGTCTCCTCATTTCAGTTTTTCGCGCTATATTGCGGTAATTCTCGTTGCTGTCTATGCCCCAATATTCCAGTTTGCGCTCTCATAGCTCGGCAATATCGGATCAATGCATACTAACCGTAGACGAGAACCACACTCCTCGGGTTGCGTCTCAATTTCTGAGATGGCAATATCAATTCATGGACGATCGTCAAGGAAGCGGCGTGGGAGTCCTAGATAAGGCCACGCTCATACTCAACGCCCTCGAGGCTGGGCCACTGAATCTTGCCCAATTAGTAACCGCCACTCACCTAGCACGCCCCACTGCACACCGGCTTGCTGTTGCTCTCGAACACCATCGTCTCGTTTCTCGCGATATGCAGGGGCGTTTCGCCCTCGGTCCACGGCTCGCCGAGCTCTCCACCGCCGCCGGTGAGGATCGCCTGCTCGCTGCCGCCACCCCAGTGCTCACCGCGCTGCGAGATCACACTGGAGAATCCGCCCAACTCTATCGCCGCCAAGGCGAAATGCGTGTATGCGTCGCTGCAGCAGATCGCACTTCCGGGTTGCGCAACTCCATCCCCGTCGGAGCAACGCTATCCATGTTGGCTGGATCAGGTGCTCAAGTCTTACTCGCCTGGGAAGAGCCCGATAAACTCCACCGCGGACTACACGGAGCAGAATTCACGGCAACTATCCTCTCCGCAGTACGACGGCGCGGCTGGGCACAATCCATTGCCGAACGCGAGCCTGGGGTTGCGTCCATTTCTGCACCAGTGCGAGGTCCCTCAGGTCGAGTCATCGCTGCAGTATCTATTTCTGGGCCCATTGAGCGAATGGGATTACATCCGGGACGGCAACACGCCTCCGCTATCGTCACCGCCGCAAACCGGCTCTCAGACGTTCTCAAACGCACAGAGACGGTATAACCACACCAGAGCGAGCGCACACTAAACTTGAGGCTATGAAGAAAACACTGCTCGTCACTAACGATTTCCCGCCCCGAGCCGGAGGAATTCAAACCTTTCTCGAAGGATTCGTTGGCGAGCTAGATCCCCGTCAACTGATCGTTTATGCCTCCACCCCGCCAGATACCCCACAGGCCAGTGGTCAAGAACTCGCCGCGCAATACGATTCTGGAGTGGATTATCAGGTCGTGCGCTACCCGCGGCAGATGATGCTTCCCACCCCACATGTGCGGCGCACCATGTGCCAATTAATTACCGAGCATCATATTGACAACGTATGGTTCGGCGCGGCGGCACCGCTAGGGCTACTTGCCTCAGCAGCACATCGCGCAGGAGCACACAAGGTCATCGCCACCACACACGGGCATGAAATCGGATGGTCAATGATCCCTGGCGCACGTGCCATGCTGCGCAAAATATTTCATGACGCTGATCTGGTCACCTATCTCACCAACGCAACATATACGCGCCTCCGTCCATTCTTTGGTGACACCCCAACTATGCAACTACACGGGGCAATAGATCCCGACGCGTTCGCCCCGGATCTGGCCGCACGTACCCAGCTACGCCAGCGTTACGGGCTGAGCGAAGACGCACCCGTCATCGTATGTATCTCCCGACTTGTCGAACGCAAGGGGCAAGATCGCCTCATTGCTGCCTGGCCGAGCGTTATCGCTGCGCATCCACGCGCTCGGCTAGTCATCGTCGGGAAAGGCCCCTACGCCGCAAAACTCCACGAATTAGCGCAGCGCTCACCGGCGCGTGACGCCATTATTTTCACTGGCGAAGTCCCCTATGCCGAGCTGCCGGCGCATTACAGTCTGGGTGATATTTTTGCTATGCCCTGCCGAACGCGCGGTGGCGGGTTAGATATCGAAGGGCTAGGCATTGTGTATTTAGAGGCCTATGCTGCTGGTCTACCCGTACTGGCCGGAGATTCCGGGGGCGCGCCCGAAGCAGTGCAGAACCGCACAACAGGGCTTGTCGTTCACGGGGATAGCGTTGCAGCTATCTCCTCAGCACTTATCTACTTCCTTGACGATCCAGAGCGAGCTAAAGCGATGGGAGCTGCCGGCATGAAGTGGGTAGATGAACACTGGCGCTGGCGAGACGTCGCTCGTCCACTCATCGCCGCCCTTTCCTGATCGCACACTTTCCGGCACGCAAACCTTGTTCCCCGTCTGGCCCTTCCCCAAAAATCTTTCCCTATTTGCTACCTACTGTTGAAAGGTACGAGCATGGCACGATGCGCAATCATGGGATGTTCTAATCCTCCACATGCATATTTCGAGGAATATCACGAAGCGTTCATCGCCCGCCTTAGCGCAGATGGACACGAGCTTGATACCCGATTTTTGGATAGAACTATCGGCCAGGAATACCGCACTCACGCTGGGCGCTTGTGGCGAATTGCGCCACGAATCCGTGCGCAGATCCTCAATGAGTTATTCGCCGATCCTGATATTGACGTCATCCTCGATATTTCCGGCGGGGATCTCGCCAACGAAATTTTGCCGCTCCTGGATTGGGATACTATCGCGCAACACCCTAAACCCTTCGTCGGATATTCCGATCTGACGACAATCGTTAATGCTATTGTCACGCGCACTCAACAGCAGGCTGTGCTGTGGTCGCCACGCGCCATGCTTGAGCGCCCACAAGGCGATGTGAGTCGCATCCTTGCCGGACAACGAATTCGTCCGCATATTCTCGGTGAGCATGAATTGCCTGATGTCCCGATCATCGGTGGGCATCTACGGTGTCTTGCAAAGCTGGTTGGCACGCCATATCTGCCCACCAGCGACGAGCGGCTTGTTATATGCGAGTCACTCGGTGGCGGTTTGGAACATGCTGCCAGCTATTTCCAGCAGCTTTCTATGGCGGGTCTATTTGATAATGCGGTCGGACTCATTCTTGGGCAATTTACCGGCATCGATGCTGACGAGGACCGACCTCACCTCGTTGAGCTTGCCCAGGAGATCACTCGCTTACCAATATGGCACGCACCACAGGTTGGGCACTCTCGCGATTGCGAACCCGTCACAATCGGTTAATCACTCCTATCCGGATACTGACTACGCATATCAGCGAGGAGATACAGCGAGTATTTCCACTTGCGCTATTTACCGCGCCTGTGGCGCTCACACATTCCTCCCTCCCCCTATGCCGTCTTTTTTTCCCCCTCACGGGCAGCAGCTCAAAAAATCGACGCCATCCAATCCAGCAAACACCAGCCGAGGAGGTAGTGCGCCAGGGGCAACGCATTATCTCTATTGCGAATCACCTGCAGCGCTTTCGTTTCAGGAATATCAGCCCATAGTTTTGGTGTATCCGATTATTGCCGCACCAAGAATCACTAGCGCCACCCCAAGGATGGCAGCACGCAATTCGCGGCGGCTCTTCGTCTCTCCTAACCACAAAATTCCTCCAGCAACCGAAATAATCACTCCGAGCTGCGAGAAGGTAAAACCCGTAGCCACCCCGACTATTGAATTCGTGATCTGCACAGAAAAGACGCCGCAGCCAAAGAGAATCCCGGGGATGAGCAAGCGCAAAGTCGTTCGATTCCACAACGGCTGCCCATCGCGAAAGATTCCAGCAACAACGAACCCACCGACAGTCAGCCCTAACGCAAGTGGCACAATGAAATCGTGATAGCCGATGTCGTACATCCGGATCCACACCATGTATCCACAGAGGAAAACGGACGATATTACATTAATCAACATTCCCCGACGCATACTCGCCACATCTACAGTTTTCGCCGATGCCCCAGCCGAGCGCGAAGAAGCCGATACCTCGCCAGGATCACTACGGCGATCTGTGCCGTCAGTATAAGAAGTCAGGATAATCCCAGCGACGATGACTCCCAATCCGATAACACCCAAGATACGCGCCAAGGTTTGATTCCACTCATGGAAAATCAGTACTCCGGATAGCGCCATAATGATGAGCTGTAATCCCGTGGAAATTGGCATAGTGCGGGATACTCCGACCACTCGGAACGAGTACAACTGCATGAATATCCCCAAAGCGCAAGTCATCCCGCCAAGGAAAGGAACGAGGAAGGTTATTAGCGTCAAGTGCGGGGATAAAAACGGCAGAGCACACAGCGCAACAATGAGTGCCCCACACATCTCCCCGATAGTCTGCTGGCGAACTGTTCCACCGATTAATGCCAACATCACGCCTAATGGCCCGAAGAACAACGGTGGGATAAGCGCAATCAGCAAATCCATAAGGACACTACCTTTCTCCATGACGCAGGGAGAGATAATATACCTCGCATTCGTATTTTTGTCTTATGTGTTTTTCTAACCGGACGCGCTCTTACGCAGCCGTGAACATCTGCCGTTATCTTCTGTGCGTGCGTTCCACGTAGACTAGGAACATGACATGTGATAACCCTATTTTGACGCCATCTGACCGCCCGTACAGCTCACCAGATTGGCCAGCTATCCGACCAGAGCATATTGTGCCTGCCGTCCAGGCAGCTTTCACGCAAGAGGAAGAGGCATGGGAGCAGATCGCCACCTGCCCGCAACCTGCAACATTCCAGAACACTGCTCTCGCGCTCGAGGATGCTGCTCGGCTATCTGACTACGTCCTCAGCTTCTCCTGGACGCTTATGTCCTCTATCGGCGGTGAAGAATACGAACGTATCGAAGCTGACGTCTCCGCCCTCTTAAATACGCACAATACGAAGTTCTGGCTCGATAAGCGGATTTATGATCGCCTCTCAGATATTGACCTTGATGAGCTTGACGGGGAATCAGCGCGCCTCGTTACTGAGCTATTAGAGACCTATACGCGCAGCGGTGTGCAACTCAGCGAGGCTGATAAAGAAACCCTGCGAGACATCGATGCCCAATTAGCCGCACTACACGTGGAATTCAGCCAGCGGGCTATCAAAGCGATGGACGATCACGCTGTCGTATTCACTGAATCTGAGTGTGCCGGCTTGGCTGAGGATCAGTTAAATGCAGCGCGAAACGCTGAAGGCAATTACCGTTTTGCCTTAGACAACTTCACGAATCAGATGCTCCTCACTCAGCTAAAAGATCCGCAAAGCCGAGAGAGACTGTTCACAGCTTCTATCACTCGCGGTTTAGGTGCTCATGCCAGCTCTGATACTCGCCAGATTGTTCTCGATATTGTGCAGCTACGTGCCCAGCGCGCACGGCTCCTGGGCTATCCTTTCTTTGCGCAAATAACGGCTGATGAATCCGTGGCAAAGGATGCCGATGCCATCGAGAAGCTATTGAGTGACGTCGCCCGTCGTTCCGTTGCCGCTTTCAACCGAGAACTACCCCGTATGCAGGAACTTGCGGATGCAGATAGGCAGCAGATTCGCCCTGCAGACGTCATGTTCTATCAGGAGAAAATGCGTGCCGAATTAGGGCTAGACGATGCCGCACTGCGCCCCTATCTCGCCTTGGATAATGTTGTGGAGAAAGGCATTTTCTTCGCAGCTCACCAGCTTTACGGGCTGAGCTTCACTGAACGCACAGATATTCCGGGATATGTCGATTCTATGCGCACCTGGGAAGTATCCGACGCCGACGGGAAGCCTATTGGTCTGTTCCAAGCAGATTATTTCCGCCGTCCTGGAAAGGCTGGCGGCGCATGGATGTCCGGTATTCATGGTTTCTCCTCCCATGATGGAACTCTGCCCCTGATCTTTAACAATGCGAATTTCACCCAGCCGGAGGACCCGTCTCAGCCGTGCCTGCTGACCTGGGATAACGTCATTACTGTTTTCCACGAATTCGGCCACGCACTCCACGGCCTGCTATCAAAAGCCACCTATCGTAGCCTCTCCGGAGCGCGAGTCCCCCGCGACTTTGTGGAACTCCCCTCGCAGCTTAATGAGATGTGGGCATATCATCCACAAGTGATGGCTTCCTATGCAGTGCATTATCAGACTGGCGAGCCGTTACCAAAGGATTTAGTGGATACCTTGAATGCCTCAATCACTTTTGGTCAGGCCTTCGCCACCACCGAATTCGTTTCCGCCGCGCTGCTTGACCATGCCTGGCATCGGATCACTCCTGACCAGGCCATTACCGATATTGCCGCCTTTGAGAAACACGCCTTGGCTCACTACGGTATCGACACTGATTTAGTTCCGCCGCGCTACCGTTCCGCCTACTTTTCCCACACATTTGCTGGTGGATATGCGGCAGCCTACTACGCCTATTTATGGGCAGATGTGCTGGTATCTGAAATCGAGGAATGGTTTAAGACGGAAGGCGCTCGCGATGGCGATGGCGGCTTAAACCGAGAAGCTGGCGCTATCGTCCGACGGGAGATTCTGGAACGCGGCAATACTCGCGATCCTATGGAATCCTTCCGCGCAGTTCGCGGGCGTGATCCACATGCCGCAGCTCTTATGCGCAAGCGCGGGCTAGAAGCCTGAGGCAAAATCGTGGCGAAATCCTCGAAGCGCACTGGTAGAGCGTGTGTCTCATAGATCCGCGCAGACAGGCTAAGCCAGGTATCGCCCGATACGTCGAATAAAAACTAGTGGTCGCCCAGATAAAATATCTGGGCGACCCCACTTTGTACCCCGTACCGGATTTGAACCGGTGTTACCGCCGTGAGAGGGCGACGTCCTAGGCCGCTAGACGAACGGGGCGAGAACGATTAATTCATCGTCATCGGGAACTAACAATACACAGGAATACTCACTATGCAAAGCCCGATCAGTGTGACCTTCTGCGCGCCTTGGGGTTATAGGACAAATTGTGTTGCTTGTGGGTTAGTCCCAAGTCTTGTGGCACGGGTTGGGGTGGAGGTCATGGGTTGGAGGTGGCGGTACAGACAGAGTTATAGGACATTTTCTGTTGCTCGTTGATTTGTTAATTCCTTGTTCCTTTTTCTATGCCGCCAGGCGTCGAGTCATAATCCTGTCTATGAGGGCTTTCCAGGCCTGTGAGGTTTCCCGCCTAGCGACATACCATCCCAGGATATGGGTTGGACTTTGAGCAATCAGGACCACAACCCGCCGACCCAGATGGATCCCGTCAACAAAGACCACCTCATGAACCTCGTCAATCACAGGTGCTAAGGGCCAGATCTTCCATAACCGAGAACATCGGCGTCGAAAGGACCTGCCCTGGCCAGGCATATCAATCTGTCGTTGATTACTCAGTAGCCAGGCCAAAAACTCTGACAAATGCTTCGCGGTGGCATCAATATGACGAACCTGGCTCATACCACACGCCCGACACCGCCACCGCTGATTGCCTGCTGATGTTTTACCATGTCGAGTCATCCCACACCCACACACCAGGCACTTCACACTCGTCATTCACCACAGACTGCCAAACCCTTCACAAACACCAACTACAACACCCATTTTCCCCTGTCACAACACCAAAAACCCGAGACATCAACAACACATTCTGTCCAACCAGTTAGTTGACCACCACCAACTAACACACCGACTTTCCCGCACCAGAACAACGAAAAACCCGAAAAACAGCAACACCTCGCGTCCTATAACCCACATTTGCGCGGGTAAAATTTAATCCCAGCAACAAAAATCCCCTCGGAATCACCGAGGGGATTAGTTGTACCCCGTACCGGATTTGAACCGGTGTTACCGCCGTGAGAGGGCGACGTCCTAGGCCGCTAGACGAACGGGGCCAATGAAGTGTTCCCACTTCGCTGGGGTACCAGGACTCGAACCTAGACTAAATGAACCAGAATCACTCGTGCTGCCAATTACACCATACCCCAATATGGCGCTACTCCTTGGGCGTTCACCTGCAGGAGCGCAACGAAAAACTATCATACGCACCCGCCCGCACTAACGCAAACTCCGCGCAGGTGAAGGAACTCACGCCACTGAACTGCCAGTTAGTTCTATGCATCCTCCGACCTCGAAGCCAGTTCCTGGCGCAGGCGCTGAATCCGATATAGCGTCTCTTCTTTCCCAAGAATTGCCATAGAATCGACAACTGGCAAAGATACGTTCGTCCCCGTTACTGCGACGAACAATGGCATATACGCCAAGCGCGGCTTTAGCTCTAACGCAGCACACACCTGGGTATCTACTGCATCCTTGATCGCATCTGGAGTGAAATCCGTTAGCGTTTCAAATGCCTGCGCGGCTTGCGCCAACACCTGATCGGCTGATTCACGCAGTTTCCCAATCGCCTTATCGTTATAGGTGATCTCATCGGCCGAGCGGAACAAGAACCCCATCAATTCTGGCGCTTCACCTAGAAGCTGCACCCGGGTTTGCACCAACGCAGCTGCGGCATCCAAAATGGTTTGCGTATGCCCATCAAGCTGCTCGTATTCCGACGCAGCCACAAGACCCTCACGATACAGGAACGGCACTAGACGATTACGTAAATCGGCAGGATCAAGACGGCGAATATGCTCTGCATTGATCGCTACACACTTCTTATCGTCAAAACGGGCCGGATTGGGATTGACGTCTGCGACGTCAAAGGCTTGGGCCATTTCCTCCCGAGAGAATACATCACGATCTGGCGCAATTGACCATCCCAGCAAGCCCAAATAGTTCAGCAATCCTTCCGGGATCATTCCCCGATCACGATGAAGGAGCAAGTTGGATTCCGGATCTCGCTTGGAGAGCTTCTTATTTCCTTCGCCCATCACATACGGCAGATGCCCGAAGAGCGGCATATATTTCGCAATACCAATATCCATCAATGCCCGATACAACACGACTTGACGCGGAGTGGAGGAAAGCAAATCTTCCCCTCGCAACACATGCGTAATCTCCATGAGAGCATCGTCAACTGGATTCGTCAGCGTATATAATGGCTGCCCATTAGCACGCATAATGACGTAATCTGGCACAGATCCAGCTTTGAAGGTGATTGGACCGCGCACCAGATCATCAAAGGTAATATCTTCATCCGGCATCCGAATCCGCAGTACCGGCTCCCGCCCTTCTGCTCGGTAAGCAGCTTTTTGTTCCTCAGTTAAATCCCGATCAAAGCCGTCATACCCTAACTTGGGATCGCGCCCAGCGGCACGATGACGTGCTTCAGTTTCCTCCGGCGTGGTAAATGATTCGTAAGCGTATCCTGCCGCTAAGAGTTTGGCGGCAACGTCACGATAAATATCCATCCGTTCAGATTGACGATATGGACCGTGCGGTCCACCAATTTCAGCGCCTTCATCCCAGGTCAAACCCAGCCAGTTCAGGGAATCAATGATCTGATCGTAGGATTCTTGAGAGTCGCGTGCCGCATCCGTATCTTCAATACGGAATACGAACGTTCCTCCGGTGTGACGGGCATATGCCCAGTTAAACAAACATGTGCGCACCATCCCCACATGCGGGGTCCCAGTGGGTGACGGGCAGAATCGAACACGGATATTCTTTGTCATAGCATCTCTAGGTTACTCCGCTAATGTAAGGAACATGAAGTTTGATGACGTGAGTATTGACGATCTTCGTGCTGCCGGATCACTCAAGTGGAGTGCATTTCCGCAACATCTAGGGATGTTTGTTGCGGAAATGGATTTCGGAGTAGCTGAACCCATCCAGCGCGTGCTGCATCGCTACGCACACAGCACCGGCATTGGATACCGTTCTACCGCCGCAAAAGTCGCATTACAGGAGGCCACCGCCCAGTGGCTCGGGCGCGCCACGGGATTCCATCCAGATCCCGCTCATATCTTTGCTGTGCCCGACGTCGTTTCTTCCGCGCATTTCGTCATTGACGCATTGACCGATCCAGGAAGCCCTGTCATCTTGCCCACACCGAGCTACATGGCTTTCTGTGACCTTATCCCGCAAATGGGGCGCGAGCTCATTTCCGTGCCCTCCCCCGCCGTTAATGGGCGTTACACCATTGATTTAGCGGGAATCGCGCAAGCATTCGAAGCAGGCGCTCAGCTACTTATCCTCGTCAACCCGTGGAACCCAACTGGGCGAGTTCTAGAACGTGAAGAGCTTGTTGCTATCGCCGATCTCGTCAGTCAATACCCACACGCCTACGTGTTTTCTGACGAGATTCACGCCCCCTTGGCGCTCGACCGACCACATATAACCTATTCGCAGGTCAGCGCGGCGGCAGCGGCACATAGCGTGACTGCGCTCGCTGCTTCAAAAGGATGGAATATCCCCGGATTAAAATGCGCCCAGCTTCTTGCGACGCCACAAGTCAGCGCACGACTCGAACCAGGGCTTTCCTGGGCACAAAACGTTACGTCAACGATAGGATCAGCAGCCGCCGTAGCAGCATACACCGAATCCGAAGAATGGCTCGCTGATGTTATCGACTACATCCGAGGCAATCGCGATGAGGTTGAGCAAGCTGTCGCTCAGATCCCCGGTATGGCAATGCACCATATTGAAGGCACATACATCGCCTGGTTTGATTTCTCTGAAGCTATTGAGGCAGGGCTTATTCCCAATGATTCGCAGACGTGTATCTCTCAATGGCTGAGGGATAACGCTGGAGTTGCGCTCACTCCAGGGGCTGCCTGCGGGTGTGGTCACCGCCAGTTTGCTCGCTGTGTTTTAGCTACTCCGCGCCATATTGTTCGTCAAGCAATTGAGCAGATCGCTCACGCCTTAGCACCACTGGCTTAAGCACATTTAGAGGGCGGCGCCATTATTAATATGGTACCGCCCTCTAGTTTCTCTCCGGAATCCGCCTCCAGCATGTTGGTGAGCTAGGCACTCGAATCAACCAAGGCCTGGCAGGGTATCTGCCAAGATTAGCTATTGCGCGTATTTTCTCGTGCGCACAACCCTATGCGCGCTCACGCATTAGCCACAGGCGCTATTCCTCGTCACCAACAATCGGGTTACGGAGCTGGCCAATCCCTTCGACCTCGCATACTACTTCCTCACCTGGGCCCGCAGCCACCGCAGCAAAGGGAACACCAGTGAGGATGACGTCTCCTGGCAGCAAGGTGAAGAAGCTGGACAACATTGCGATCAGCTCCGGCACTGGGCGCACTAGATCTGCAGTTGTGCCGCGCCCGCGTTCTTCCCCGTTTACCGATAAAGAAACCTGCAAATCGTCAACATTAAGATCTGTTACCATTACCGGGCCAAGCGGGCAGGCAGAATCAAACCCTTTTATCGGCGCCCAGGGTGCATCCCCGGAGGTGAAAACCGCAGCAATATCATTCGCGACGGTGTAGCCGAAAATTACTTCCTCGGCGCGCTCCACTGGGACGTCCTTGCACATACGCGAAATGATGACAGCGAGTTCGGCCTCATGCCGCAGTTCGCTGGCCCAATGCGGCATGACGATCGGAACATCGGGACCAATCACAGCGGTATTTGGTTTTATGAACACTGGCGGCATGGCATGTGGATCAGGGCGATGCTCGCCAATATTGTAATTATCCCCCACGCCAGCGACTTTTGATCGCGGGATCATTGGGGAAACGAGCTGCGCCTCATCAAGGGCAACGGTTTGCCCGGTCGTTTTGAATCCAGCGTAAATCGGATCATCAGCGAGAACATGGTAGGAATGACTGGCTTCGTCAAGGACCGCAAAACGTGGGCCCTGCGCAAGAGATAAACGTGCAATTTTCATAGCTCTAAGACTAGCGCTCACAGCGCGCGCCGACTATCCCCGAACCGCAATATCCAATAATTGTCGAGGCCTATTTAGCGAGCATGATTCACCGAATATCACGCCTAGTAACTGCCGGCAATGACCACGTCGGTTTTAACAAAACGAACAATCAATATGCTCACGAGCGCACTCGCGATAATATCCCTCAAATCGCCCAATAGATCTCGTCAATCAACCAACCTACGCATATTGATTCTGACGATAGCGAACAATCACGGCTTTTCTCTCTCCTCCTCATCTCTCTTTCCCCCCCCCCGCCCGCAGATCCCACATAATCATGCGCAAAAACGCCTCCAAGACCATTAAGTTACGATAGAGTAAGTTACAGTTGTATCCACGCACACAAAGGATAAACATGGTCACGAAACATCATGACGGATCTGTTTCAGAAAACCGCAGCGTCCCCGTCGAATCGTGGATGAATATTCCGTGGCTCCTCACACGCCGCCAAGCTGCCCACCCCGAACAGATATGCATTGAACATCAACGTCATCTCGGCACCTGGGTTCCCGTCACTACCACACAATATTTAACAGATATTGACGCTGTTGCTCGCGGATTTATCGCAGAAGGACTCCAGCCCGGTAACGCCATCGCGATCTTCGGCGCCACCTCGTACGAATGGAACTTATTGGATTTCGCTGCTCTGAGTGCTGCGCTCGTCGTCGTCCCCATTTACGAATCCGATTCCGCCGAACAGATCCGCTGGATTTTAGAGAACTCCGACGTGCGAATGGTCATTACCGATACGAAAGCCCAACGCGAACTCGTGGAATCGCAACGCACCAGCAATCTTGGCCGAGTACTTTCCCTTGATACTGGCGCTCTCGTTGAGCTATACACTCTCGGTGAAAATATCCCCGCCGCCGAGGTTAACGAACGCCGCGCCCAACTAACAACCGACACCCTCGCCACTGTTATTTACACCTCCGGAACTACCGGAACACCAAAAGGGGTGGAATTAACGCACGGCAATTTCGTCGATATAGCACTTAACGTCATGCCCCATATGCGTGACCTCATTGACGATAAAGATACCCGCGTCCTGTTCTTCCTTCCGATGGCGCACGTCATGGCGCGCTGCATGTTCTACTACACGATAACCGGGCGCGGTGTCGCTGGGCAGACCTCAAGCATCAAAAATCTATTAAGTGACTTGAAAACTTTTAAGCCCTCAACACTGCTCGTCGTCCCGCGCGTTTTAGAAAAAATCTATAACGCAGCCGAAGCAAAAGCTGGCCCCGGAATCAAACGCACGATATTCCGTTGGGCAGCCAATGTCGCTGTGGAATACTCGCAACGTGGGCGTTCCATTCTCAGATCACTGAAGTACGCGATCGCTAAACATCTTGTTTTCTCTAAGATCACCAAAATTATCGGCGAGAACTGCATATATGCCATATCTGCTGGAGCACCGCTTGGAACTCGCACCGGCCACTTCTTCCGTGGAATCGGGCTCACAGTTGTCGAGGCTTATGGTTTAACAGAGACGAGCGGGCCAGCAACCGTCAACCGTCTCAACCATATTCGCATGGGAACTGTTGGGACGCCCATGCCTGGCACGTCAGTTGCCATTGCCGACGATGGTGAAATTATGATTGCTGGACCGCACGTATTTCGTGGCTATCAAAATGATCCACAGGCCACCGAAGCAGTATTTGACGGGCATTGGTTCGCGACCGGCGATCTTGGCTCGCTTGACGCTGACGGGTATCTGACCATCACAGGGCGTAAAAAGGAATTGATCGTCACTGCCGGAGGGAAAAACGTCTCACCGGCCGCGCTCGAAGATCCACTGCGCTCTCATCCACTTATCTCCCAGATTGTTGCAATCGGGGATCGAAAGCCATTCATTAGCGCGCTTATCACTCTCGATGCGGAAATGTTGCCCGGATGGCTGACCGCTCACAACCTTCCTGCGATGGATGTTTCGCAAGCCTGCACACATCCACAGGTATTAGCTTCCCTGCAGCGGGCAATAGAAAAGACCAATAAGCATGTATCCCGTGCGGAATCTATCCGAAAATTTACGGTTATCCCAGGCGATTTTTCGGTAGAAAATGAGCTACTTACCCCGTCACTTAAAGTTCGCCGTGATGTCGTTGCCCAACGGTTTTCCCGCGAGATTGAGGCTATTTACGCAGAAAAGTCATCTTTATCGTAGAGCTACTGGAGCAGCCATTAAAACGATCTTTTCTTTCCCCACCCAGGGGTGCCTGCCGACACCTCAAATACTTGTAACTAAAATCGAGCAGTCACGCACAATAATTATAGGTGTTAGCAACCTCAAAGCCACGCGAGGTCTAACCCAACCTGTTTTTATTCCTCGATTGGCGGGGCTGGCAAGGAGTGGGATTAAAGATGGATTGGGCGGATGAATCCCACTGCCTACCGTACTACGTGCGCGAGAGGGGACTCGAACCCCTACATCGTTAGATACCAGAACCTAAATCTGGCGCGTCTGCCAATTTCGCCACTCGCGCGCATGGACCATTTTAGCGGCTCTTTCGCGACGATGAAAACTCGCACCGCAAATGCGCGTTATTTAATATCAATCACCATCCATACGTCATATCAATCAGCCATAACACGTCTAGCACAACGATGTGCAGGACAGTCAATGACACAGGCACTGACACAGAAGGCTTTGACCGACGAATATCAGACCATATACCGCTAAGAGCGGGAAAGTAACCTATCGGGTGCGTTTCCGGCTGGCTCCATCGACTAACCCTGTGAACGAGACGTTTCCGACTTATGCGGACGCGCTCGCGTTTAGCACTCTCGCTCAGCAAATCGGCTGGGCGCAGGCGCGGGCGATTATCCGTTTGCAAAGGACGGCTACTCCGACAACTCTCGATCAAGCCTTAGAGCGGTATATTGACACCTCGATTGCTACCCCTAGCACGTTGGATAAGTACCGGCGGTTGTGGGAAACGTTTAATCACAAGCCAAATCTAGGCGTCAATCCCTAATTCTCGCCGTAACCGTGCGACATGGCCGGTGGCTTTAACGTTATACCCCACATAATCTAGGATTCCCTTTTTATTGACAACGAAAGTCGAACGGATTACACCTTCAACTTCTTTGCCGTAATTCATCTTCATTCCGTAGGCGCCGTATGCGCGCATGACGCTTTTGTCCTCATCACTTGCCAACGGGAAATTAACTGACTCTTTATCAGCAAAACGATCCTGACGTTCCAAAGAGTCCGGAGATATTCCAATGACGCGGTACCCCTCACCTACCAGCGCGTCGAGAGAATCTCGGAAGTCGCAGGCCTGTTTGGTACATCCCGGCGTCATCGCCCGCGGAAAGAAATAGATAATTACGCCCCGATCAGCCTCACTGAGAGTCTGCGCCAAGCTCACCGTTCCCCCAGTTGCCGGTAACGTAAATTCTGGCGCTGAATCGCCCACCTGCAGCTTTACCGTCATATCTATCCCTACCTTCCTCTAGTTAATCCCTCGCAATATTTCGATTACTGATCCTGCTAATTTGCTTTGTTTAGGATCGTGGCGGATCGTCCGTCATAGATCGCAGCAGCGTTAGCGAAACCATCAGAATAAAAAGAATGAAGCCCACTATCATAGGCACTATGCCCCACACCGTAGGGAATAATATTCCCGCACCGAGCGTGCCGGCAGCCACCATAAAAGGCGATTGACGATACATACCCCATAAACCACACAACACCATCGCTGACCCGCATAGAACGAGAATTAGTATCGCCAACGGAAAACCCACACGAACAAGGGTCACCCAGCCGATTACCGCCATTGCGACCATAAAGACGCTTCCCAGCTTGCCCATGAGGTTTTCATAATGCTGCATGGTCTAAGTGTTCCATAATTTAGCGCGAGAAATCATCGTCGTGCGTTCACCGCAGGCTAATTATTTTCTCCGGATAGCACTTTTCTCTACGCCCATCCCCCTGGCACAATCGAACTATGAGCGATGTGAAATCTGGCGATATGGGGCCGTGGCTATCTCCTGAGGATCTTGAATTCGTCCGACGGAAAGTTCCCATGTTGTATATCGATGCTGTTCCCGTTCACCTCAATGATGACGGATCGCTACATTCCCTCGGGCTTATCCTCACCGCAACCGATGATGGAATCACTCGCTCTCTTGTTAGCGGTCGAGTGCTGTATCACGAGTCAATTCGCGACGCACTGAAGCGCCATCTAGAAAAAGATCTTGGTGACATCGCACTGCCACAATTGCCCTGCCACCTGGTACCTTTCACTGTTGGGGAGTACTTCCCCACTCCTGGTGAAGGTCATCATGACCCCCGTCAACATGCCGTCTCCCTGGCCTACCTCATCCCTATCGTCGGGGATTGCAAGCCTTGGTCTGACGCCTTAGAAATCAACTGGTTCACCCCTGGGGAGCTATTAACTCCGGAGCTGCAAAGCGAGATTTTGCCGAACCACCTGCCAATCATCAAACAAGCATTAGCAGTGATGGGGCGGATCTAATCGCTGCTCCTTTTGGTTGGCTCTTTTCACACCATGCCGTTGGCTTGCAGCCAGGTGCTCACGTCATCTGCTAATGCTGCAAATGCCTGCTGACGATGGGAAATCGCATTCTTCTGCTCTGCGCTGAGTTCTGCACACGTCATCGCATATCCCTCTGGCTGGAAAATCGGATCGTAGCCGAAACCATTTTCTCCGGCAGGTTGGTAACGCAACACCCCATCCATATACCCATAACGAACGATTTCCTCACCATCTGGGGTGACGAACGCCGCCGCACAGGTGAAACGTGCTGCCCGATTCTCCATCGGGACGTCGCGAAGCTGATCGAGGAGTAACTGCATATTTGCCACATCCTCACCGTGCCGACCGCACCAGCGCGCCGAGAAAATCCCCGGCGCTCCTCCCATAATCTGTACACACAACCCGGAGTCATCCGCGAGCGCTGGCTGCCCGCATAATCCAGCGATCTGCCGCGCTTTAATGAGGGCGTTCTCAGCGAAAGACACCCCATCTTCAATCGGGTCAGGGATATGCTTTGGCACGGTTTGCACGACATCATGTATTGCTATTTGCGGAAACATCTGCTGCCACCGCGAGGCAAGAATACGACGTACTTCGTCAATTTTGTGCGGGTTTCGAGTGGCAAAAATTATCATGCGGATATGCCTGCCTGCGGTATCTGAGCACACACCTGCTGTTGAATCTGGCTGAGGTGCTGCGTCCCCAAAGCTGCTAAGTTAAGGAGTTCGTTGAGCTGCCGACGATCAAAGGGCTGACCTTCTGCCGTCCCTTGCACCTCAATAAACTCTCCACAGCCCGTCATGACTACGTTCATATCTGTTTGTGCCCGGACGTCTTCTTCATAGGGCAGATCTAAGCATGGCACCCCGTCAATAATGCCGACCGAAATCGCGCTGACGGTATCTCGTAATACTGGACGGTTAGCTTTCGCGGTAATAATCCCATGCTCAATCCCCCATGCGACCGCATCTGCGAGGGCTACGTATGCTCCGGTGATCGAAGCGGTGCGCGTGCCACCGTCGGCTTGCAGAACATCACAGTCGAGAACGATAGTGTTCTCTCCGAGAGCCGAAAAATCAACCACTGCCCGCAGGGAACGCCCGATAAGGCGAGAGATCTCTTGGGTGCGCCCACTAATCTTTCCTCGCACAGATTCACGATCGGAACGAGTTGTGGTTGCGCGCGGCAACATGGCGTATTCCGCCGTCACCCATCCCAAACCACTGCCGGTGCGCCAACGCGGCACGCCAGCCGTCAGCGAAGCCACACACAACACTTTCGTCTCGCCAAATTCAACCAGGACGCTTCCTTCACCGTTACGCAGATAGTTCCGAGTTATGCGAACTGGTCGTAGCTGGTCCGGAGTACGCCCGTCATGCCGTGTCATCATCTCTGCCTCTCCATATTGAGGTTACGTCACTTACTTTCTCCATAATATGCTGATCTTTTCTTGCGTCATGAGATACGCACGCCGACGTAAAGCGCCGCAGTTGCAGTGTTACCTCAGGCAAAGCTACGAGCGCAAGCGATAATGACGCGGATTCCCATCCATAATGCCACTGGCTGCCTCCTACCGCTCTTGCTTCCGATACGTAATGCCGTTGCTAAGGGCATATTCCTCCGTGGCAAACTATGCAGGGCACCCCTAGCTATTTGACTAGTTTTGTGAGCCAGGATGGGAAACTCCCAGCCTGCTCGCTTATCGCACGCTATATCTCAGCGGGAGCCTGAGCCACATGCTGATCCGGCTAAAGTTCATACACCTCGCCCGCTTCAACTGCTTGGCATGGCCCAGTGAAGCACTCTTTAGCGTCACGAACATTGCGTTTACTATCTGTCCACGGTTGCAAGTGGGTCAGCAATAGACGCCGCACCCCAGCCTGAGCTGCGAGTTTTCCGGCCCGCATACCCGTCAAGTGGATACCTTCAACAAGATCACGACCTTCTTCAAAAGCCGCTTCCGAGAGCAACAGATCAGCCCCGCGAGCAGCGTCAACTACTGTCTGGCATAAGTCAGTATCGCCAGTGAAGGTCAAGACGACATCGCGGCTGGGATCATCTTCACTCGGACCAGTAATGCGCATCGCTAACGTCGGTACTGAATGCCAAGAATCAAAAAACTCAACGTGGAATGGCCCGATACGCACAGTATCCCCGTGGCAGACCTGCTGGAATTGGAATTCCCCAGCGTAATCTTCAGTTGCTGGGTCATCTGCGATTCCTCTGGTACGCGCTAAACCATCACCCGGAGAAAAGACGGCAATCGGCGGCAGCGCCCCTTCGGGATACCACCGACGGTAGACCTGCATCCCCACAATATCTGCACAGTGATCTGCATGCAGATGAGATAACATCATAGCGTCAATCCGTGCCGGATCGACGTATCGCAGCAAATGCCCCATTGCTCCTGGCCCAAAATCCATAATGAGGGACCAGGTTCTCTCACCACCAGCATCATCGCGTCCTTGAGCTTGCACGAGGTACGAAGACGCCGGCGAATTCTTTCCGGACATAGATCCGGAACATCCGATAATCGTCAGTTTCATCTGTGTACCTCCACCTGGTTGACGCCGGTGACTTCTGGCCCGAGAAAACGTCGGGCTAAACCGCGGAACTCTGCCGCATTGCCAGTGACATTAAACGAATATGTAGGCGTGCTCAGCGGCGCGCTCAATAGATTCCGCCGAGTCAGCTCGCTGTAGACGTCTCGGGCGGTTTCTTCCGCAGACGAGACAAGAGCGACGTGTGGCCCCATCACATAGGAAATAACGCCAGCTAAGATCGGGTAGTGAGTACATCCTAAAATCAAGGTATCCACTCCAGCAGCTTTAATCGGCGCTAGGTACTCCTGCGCAATCGCAAGTAGCTCATCCCCGGTTGTTATCCCCTGTTCAACAAATTCAACAAAACGGGGTGCCGGAGCTGCCGTCAATTCCACCTCAGGCAACACCGCAAAGGCATCGTGGTAGGCTTGCGATTCAATGGTGGCTTGCGTACCAATAATGCCGATCCGATGATTTGAGGTCATACGCATTGCTGCTCGCACTGCCGGATGAATCACCTCAACGACGGGGATACCTTGGGCGGTACTATAGCGTTCGCGCGCATCGTGGAGCACCGCCGCAGAAGCTGAATTACAGGCAATGACGAGCATCTTCACCCCGGATGCCACCAACTGATCCATAATATCCAACGCAAACTCACGCACTTGTGCGATCGGTCGTGGACCGTATGGGCAATGCAGGGTATCGCCAATATATGTTAAAGATTCCCCGGGGAGCTGATCTATGATTGCGCGGGCAACCGTCAATCCACCTACACCCGAATCAAAGACTCCAATCGGAGAATCATTCATGCCTCGATGCTACCCGCGCGGTCGTTTCCGATTCAGTGCGCGAAGCAGTGAATCCTGCCACCAGGTCGTCATGGCGTACAAAACAGCTAACATATCGTCACTGCTCGTCACTTCTGGAAAATCCTCTGCCACCTGCGGATGCGGCGACATGAACACGCTAGCCCGCTGATATATTTCTTCGGCTTCCTGCTCAGAATCAATCTGCAGCCGAGTTGCCAAGACGAGACGAATATCATTAAGGGCCGCTAACCATGCTGGCCCGTCCTCATAGGAGATACGGAATCGAGATTCTCCCTCTGGGATAGCCATAAGCCCCAAATAGAAAGTGACAAGATTTTCTATCTTTGCAGCCGCCACAGTATCTTCTGTCAACTCACGCAACTGCTGTGCTTCATCCGGATCTTCACTCATATCCGGGAGTAACCGTGCAACCGCGTCATCGACCGGCACAAGTCGCGGCAAAGCTAGACCATCACTTTCATCCGCAATCGAATCAGCAATATCCGCAAGATCGGCTTCAAATTCAGCAAAGGGATCGTCCGGGTCGATCTGCTGGGATCGCCGTTCACACTCATGTTCTACATCTGAGCCAAGCAGCACCACAACGTCGCGCGCCATCCCCGCTAACGCTCGCCGCTCCCCTTCGTCAACAGCGGCGTAAATGCCGTTATGCTCCCGATGGAAAGCCATCATCAGCACTCACCTCCCTCTCGTATTCCTTGCCTCGTCGGCCCTGATCGCAGCCCTTCCATACGAACGCGCATGAACACATGGACACAAGCGCCCGCGTTCTTATTATCAGCTATCGCGCATTACTTGCCCGGTTCAATCGTCGCCCACAAACCATAGGCGTGCATCGCTTGAGCGTCTCGTTCCATCTGTTCTCGTTGACCGTTCGAAACGACCGCTCGCCCGGCATGATGTACCTCCATCGTCTTACGGAAGGCCGCCTCCGGACTCATTGAGAAATAGGTTTGGAATACCCACTGCACATAATTAACCAGATTGACGACATCATTGTGGACGACGGTGCGCCACTGCCCCGCTAACAGGTGTTCTTGCTGCGGGTGAGAGGTCGAGAACGCTTCTGGACTTGTCTGCACGCTCTCCATCTTACTGGCTTACCGACCTGCGCGGATAGAGTAATGACATGCTCGTGCTGCACATTTTCATGCTGATCGCGCTAACGTTGGACTATGAACGAATTGCGTAGCACTGCATTGCTCACTGATATGTACGAGCTGACGATGATTGATTCGGCCCTGCGAGCTGGAACTGCCCATCGGCGCTCTGTTTTTGAAGTCTTTGGCCGACGGCTTCCTGGGCACCGACGTTACGGTGTCGTTGCCGGTACCGCGCGAGTATTGCAAGCAGTGCGGGATTTCCGTTTCACGAACGCCGAGCTGGAGTATATTCAGTCCTTGAATATCGTCAGTGACGATACGCTGGCGTGGCTGGCTGATTATCGCTTTACCGGCGATATTTACGGGTACGCCGAGGGAGAGATCTATTTCCCTGGCTCGCCGCTGATGACGGTAATCGGCACATTCGCTGAAGCCGTTATCCTGGAAACGGTTATCTTGTCGATTCTGAATTATGATTCTGCGATAGCGACCGCAGCGTCTCGGATGACTACCGCAGCTCATGATCGCCCCTGCTTGGAAATGGGAGCGCGGCGCATGCATGAGGCTGCCGCCGTGGCTGCTTCCCGCGCCGCCGTGATCGGCGGGTTCGTCGGCACATCCGATCTGGAAGCTGGGCGCTCGTTTGGGATCAAGCCTATCGGCACGGCTGCTCATTCTTTTACTTTGCTGCATGACTCCGAGGAAGAGGCTTTTGCCGCACAAATCGCAACGATGGGCCCGGATACGACGCTGCTAGTTGATACCTATGACGTCACTCGTGGCGTGGAGCGGGCGGTACAGGCAGCCCGTAATGCTGGTGGGGAGCTTGGCGCGGTGCGCCTTGATTCTGGCGATTTGGTTGCTCAGGCTTTCACGGTTCGTAAACAGCTTGATGATTTAGGTGCCACCTCCACCAAGATTACTGTGACGTCAGATTTGGATGAATACGCGATTGCTGCGTTGAACGCTGCTCCTGTTGATGCCTACGGGGTGGGCACGCGGTTAGTTACTGGCTCGGGCTATCCGACTGCGCAACTGGTTTACAAGCTCGTCTTGCGCGAGCGCCCAGATGGGACGATGCAGGAAGTTGCGAAACGTTCCGATTCGAAGGGGTCAGTGGGTGGTTTGAAGATCGCTGGTCGCACCTACGACGAAACTGGCAGGGCAACTGGGGAGTTGATTGTTTCTGCTGATTCGTGGGAATCGGGATTAGCGTATCTTGACCAACATCATGCGCGTCCTTTGCAGGTTAAGCTCATTGCCGATGGCGTTATTGATGACAGCTACGTTGCAGAGGGTTCTCTGGCTCGGGCTGCCGAGCGGCATCGCAATTCGCGGGCGGCGTTGCCCTATGCTGCGTGGCGGTTATCAGAGGGCGATCCGGCGCTGCCAACAACGTTAGTCGATATTTTTAGCGATGACGACGAACGGGTCAAATAGTAACTGTTACATGACCGCTTCGCGGTGGTAGCGTCACGAAATAAAACAGTGTTTAGCCGTGCGAGGAAATTATCGCACGGCTAAATATTGCCCTGGAAGCAAAGCTTCGGTTGGGCGAGGAGATAGGTGGTTGCTGCTTAATGCATACGGTTCGCGCTGCTCTGCAACGAGCATATTGGCAAGGCAACAGTATCACGCAAGTAGGGGCAGCTAGGTACTCGCCTATTTGGGCGGCTGGTTACCAAATGGCCAGGTTCCCCAATCTTTGCCCATAGAGTCGTAGATTGCCTTGCAGGTTGGGCAGATAGGGTATTTATCAGGGTTGCGTACCGGCGTCCAGATCTTTCCACAAAGCGCGACAACCGGCCCGCCCTCGACCGCAGATTTCATGATGCGTTCTTTGCGAACGTAATGCGCATAGCGATCCTCGTCTCCAGGTTCGTAACTTTCTTCTGTGCGTTCGAGTAGCGCTGTGGTTGATTCTGGAACGAGCGATGGCGCTTCAGGTTGCCCAGGGGTTACCGGCTGCTGTGGAGCACCGGGAGGCTCTGGCAGGTTGGAGCTAATATCAGCAGAAACGAAAAACAACGTCTCTCCCCTCACTGGCATGACGATTCATGTTCTTATTCTTAGTGTACAAAAAAGCGTCAGCGCCCGACGGGCGGGCGCTGACGCACAGGTGAAACCAAAATTACTTGGTGACAGCCTTCTTGAGGGTCGATCCAGCAGAGATCTTCACGCCGTAGCCAGCGGGAATCTCGATCTCTTCGCCGGTGCGCGGGTTACGACCCTTGCGAGCGGCACGCTCGGTGCGCTCAACGGACATCAGACCCGTGATCTTCACGGCGTCGCCCTTAGCCAAGGACTCAACCAGGACGGACTGCAAAGCCGAAATGGCCTTGTCTGCGTCGGTCTTCGTCAAGCCAGCCTTGTCAGCAATCTTCGCAATAAGTTCGGTGCGATTGAGGGACATGTAGTTTCCTCTCATTGTTCTTCTTATGTCTTCAGCTCGGATCCGAGCTGCGGGTTTCGGGCTCGGAAACCAAGCCGCTAGATATGAATTTAGCGGAAACACCTGTGTTTATACCAACTTCACCCCGTGTTTCTTGAATTTAGGGCGTTAATTCACGTTCTCATTTTCACATTTATGCACTTTATTCACAGCGATCACATTGAGCACAGCGATCCTCGGGGAATTCGCTAAGCATTTATTTACGAGACGTTGACCAAATGTATAGCCATTCCTATCCGCTATCTCGTTCTATTTGGCGCTACCCTATTGCCCACAGCGCAATGCCGCCAGCACCTCACAGCTTTTCCTTGCCAACTCACCCCACAGGCATGCCGCATACTCACTCTCGCTACCGAGCACAGATCAGCACATCAGAATAACGGCTAGCACTACAAGCTAAACGCCGCAATCACAAGGGAAACGTCGGCAATATAACACAAACGCAATACGCGCCACAGTTTTCACCGTATATGACGTCATGCGCCCACAGGCCACGCGCTGCTACTTATCCAGATATAGCACACGGCATACAGGGCGTCTGCAGCGTATCTCTATGCCCCATGAATAATTGGAAAACCAGCTACACCAGGACGATGACGTACACCAATAGCACCTTCAAAATCATAGAAATCGCAAACATGGCGGCATATCCTGCTTCAATACGCTCATCGTCATCTTTAGCAACCGCATAAGCAATAATCGCCGGCTGCCCAAAAATTCCCGCCATCGCACCAACCGTGCGCTGTACCGAAAATCCGATAACCCGACCGGCCACAGCAATACACACCATCATCGCGATAGAAATGACCGCACCCACCGCAATCATGCGCACGCCAGCAGCAGAGAAGGCCGTCTGTGCAAACTGCGGCCCAGAAGCAATGCCAATCGCCGCCAAAAACAACATCAATCCGAGCTGCCGAATCGTCTGATTGACAGCCAAAGGCAACTGCCATACCACCGGCCCACTACGATGCAAAGCCCCCAACAGCATCCCGACGATTAGTGGCCCAACTGCCGATCCTAAGGAAAACACATGGCCGGAGGGCAACGTAACATTTACTGCTCCTACCAAGAAGCCCAAAGCCACGCCCAAGCCTAAACCAATTGTGTCAATCTGGGTCACGCGCTGTTCAGAATTTCCAAAGAAATCTTCGATAGCCGGCCCCTCTGCACGCGGATAGGCAATCACCACCCGATCACCAATTTCCACATGCTGAAAATCCGTGGCAAGCAGCTCGCTATCACCCCGACGAATACGGGTGATAACCGCGCCAAAGCGGCTAACCAGATTCAACTCAGCAACCGAACGCCCAGCCAACTCACGACGCGAGACAATAAAAGAACGGAAATCAACCCGAGAGCGATCGTCAGCTAGATGTTGTGGCTGCTCATGGCCGATTGCAGCAATCGCAGTGCGAACCGCTGTTTCATTACCCACAATAACGACTTCATCACCTGGCTGCAGTTCCTCCCCTGGGCCAATCACTCGCACACGATCATGACGCCGCAAATATGACGCGCGAATATCCTGCTCTCGCCATCCTGGAACATCCCGCAATGCCATATCGGCTTCAACGACAACCGTCCGAGCAATCAACCGCTGACCTTGGCGTGAAGGAATTTCCCGACGTTCTGGCCACGTGCGAGAAATAACGAGAGCAACGGCAATAATCCCCACCACGACACCAATCGGATAGGACAGCGCATAGCTCACACCGGGGAGCATAGAGCCAGTTGCTTGATAGGCCGTCGCAAGAGCCGCCGTCGTCGTAGAAGCGCCAGCATATAAGCCCGCCTGCAGCTCAACCGGCATTGCTACCATACGCCCCAATGCAATAGTGGCAAGTACACCAACCCCGATAGCCACAGCCGCGCCACACATCAGCGACACGTGCCGGGTAAAATCCCGAAAGAAAGTCTGACCAGCAGATAAGCCCACCATATAGACGAAAAGTGCTAGCCCAAGATTATGAACTAAAGCCAATTGCCCGCCCAGATCAGGCGCAAGATAGCCGACAAACAAACCGACAAAGAGCGCCCCGGCCGCCCCAAAACGCAGCGGCCCAAAAGGGATCATCCCTAATATGCCGCCGAAAGCAACGACGAGAAATACACTCATCAAAGGCGAAGCCGTCAATATATCAGTCATGCCACGCCCTCTCGCTAGAGTCGTCGTCACGATCTGAGAACTCAGGATTTTTATCGTTGCTATCTGCCCTTCGGGATTCATCTCCCACTGCACGATCGGCAGCTCGACAATCATTATCGAGCATGAGGTCCTCATGATTCTTCGGATCATTTTCGCCCGCACACTCGCGCTCTGCCCCTGGCTGCTGGATAAGCACCATCTGCCAGCGATCAAGCATCGCCGTGCCCACAGTGCTTTCCATTACCTCCCGCATCTGATCCAGATCAATCTCCCCGTCGCGAATCAAAAAATCAAAGCGCCCATCCGGCTCATCCGTCGATAATCCGGTGTAAGAAAAACCATTGCGCAGATAGAAACGCTCCCGGCGTTGCCGCTGATCGGCATTGCGCGCCTCCGAAAGCACGGCTTCGATCTCTAAGAGCAGCGCTCGTTGTGGAAACTCGGCGGCGAGCATCTCCAGCGCTCGCGTGCCGTATCCTTGACCACGGCTCGCCGGCGTCATCGCAAGAAATAATATCCACAGATACTGAGGCGTCGGCACAATATAGCTTGCACCAATGAATTCTTCCCGCCCATCACTCTCATCCACGAAGGCAATCGCATGACCTATTCCCCGTTTTACGAGGTCAACAAGATCGTCCACGGGCGCGCGCTGCTCAGCGCGAAAGGCCGTCACATATACGTCACATGCCGGCTGATAATACGGATCACAGGTTGATCGGATATACGAAAGTCGCACCTACCCAGAATATATCGACGGAGGAATAATCCGTACCGCAAATTTCACGAGGAAAAGCTCTCATCCCTAAAGCAGCCGCTATCACCTACCGATAGTTTATTAGCCACTCACTCACGCTGGAGCACTACCAGTTACGGCTACGGTTCACTATCGCCACCACGATAGGAAAGGCCCACAGCTACAACTACAGCCACAACCTCAGCCGCTACCCATATAATCACAGCAGCTCACCGCGGGTTTCTGGGCAGCATTGACGCAAGGTAACTAGAGCATCTCCTTATCGGTGAGCACGTCGGCGACAGAGCACAGCAGCTCCCCTGCAGGCACGCTACAGCACATAACTATTAGCGCGAAGCTATCGGCGACAGCCCGATATAGGATGCCACAGCGGAACAGCAGCTTGTAGCCGGAATGATGGCACTACCGCGTTGGTCTGCCCGCTGCCCGTCGTTTTACTCACGCCACCACTGATCGTCTGGCCCTGGTGGAATATGACGTTTATGTTCTGCTCGCTGCCACTTACTTTCGATGTTCTGACGAGCTGAATCTGATACCGTTTTGCCCTCTAAATAGTCGTCAATCTCGTCGTAGCTCAGCCCTAATTCGTCCTCATCTGTGCGCAGCGGCCTGCCGTCAAGCAGATCCGCCGTCGGAACTTTTTGCCATAGATGCTCCGGAGCACCCAAATACTGCAATAGGAGACGCACCTGCCGCTTGTTCAAACCGGCCAGCGGAAGTAGGTCTGCCCCACCGTCGCCGTATTTCGTGAAGAATCCCGTGACGTTCTCCGCCGCATGATCCGTGCCGATCACCAATAACCCACGGTCCCCAGCAATAGCGTATTGTGCAACCATACGCATACGAGCTTTAACATTGCCCTTATTAAAATCGGAGATTTGGCAGGCTAGGGCTGACTCGTATGCCTGCTCCATAGCGTCCGTAGCGGCTTTGATATTGACGGTGACTTCTTCATCTGCTGCCACCCACTCCATAGCCGCTGCCGCGTCGGCTTCATCGGCCTGCACACCATACGGTAAACGAACCGCAATGAAATGAGCTTCTTCCCCTGCAGAGCGCATACGTTCGACCGCGAGCTGGGCTAAGCGACCTGCGAGAGTTGAATCCACACCGCCAGAAATGCCAAGCACGAAACCTTTGGCATGTGTTGCACGGGCGTATTCGCAGAGGAATTTCACCCGACGGGTAACCTCGGCTTGCGGGTCAATAGCCGGATGCACCCCGAGAGTAGCAGTAATACGTTCTTGCAATGAATGGCTCATGGGAATCATTCTATGCGCGATAGGCGCGCGATGCGCTTTCACGTGCGCCCTCACGCACAGACGCTCTATGCCGACCGGCAGGTTGATACCCGCTTTCCTCGTTATCTCGCAAATGCTAAGCCCATATTCCACGACGATTGCCGTTTATAGGGGTTTGTAAGCACCAGCGACATTAGGAACTTCTACCTCCTACTGCCGGTGGCTACAACGCCCCATTGCCACGTACCACAAAATACACGATTTCAACTCTTCACCAGAGCTGGCAGCAGTTCCTATTTCCAGCAAACCACCTCGCTGCGAATTATCACAATCCTTCTTGCAGGTCAGCCCGCCGCGTTTTCAGTTTCTTCTTCAGTTCTTTTATTTTCTTCTTTTCCAATTCCGTTATTTTCTTCGCTTCTGCATGAGCGTGCCTATGCGTCTACCGAAAAGCCTCTCCTCCGTACCGAAAGCAGCCTCAGGTAAGACGATTCCGGCATTACGGTTACTTTCACCACCATCTCACACGTTTTACCGTCGTCTAACACGTCTGCTCACGCAACAACCCATAAGCCTCTTATCCAGCTAAAACTTTGCTGCAACGCCAGTACACAGCACTATCCGTGCCCGAAGCAAAACAGAATGTATAGTCACCCCACAAAGGCCGTATTAAGCTAGACAATAATTTCTCACATGATTCCCCTCCTTTGATCGGCGGTCCAAAAAATGACGGTAAGCCTTCGCCCACTAAGCGAATCAGATCTTCCATTTCTCTACCACTGGCTATACGAGGTCACTGAACCCCAGTGGAAGCAGTGGGACGGCCCGTATTTCGCTCCGGCACCTCACCTCACCTATGACAAGTTCTGCCAAAGTAGCTGGGCATGCAGCACAAATAACAACCGACGCATCATTGACGTTGCTGGCAAACCCGTCGGAATTGTGACGCGCCACGAAGAAGATCCGGTGGGCGGTGGCTGGTATGAAGCCGGCATCGTCATCTATGATCCCCAGCAATGGAAGCACGGGATCGGCACCCAGGCGCTATCGCTGTGGACGAAGCTCACCTTTACGGAAACAAACGCTCATCTACTCACGTTAACAACCTGGTCAGGCAATGAACGCATGATCCGCTGTGGACGCCGCATTGGCTTTACTGAATGTGCCCGTATTCCACAAGCCCGACTCTGGGATGGCAAACGATGGGATAGCGTCAAACTCGTCATATTGCGATCTGAGGCAGAACGCCTACCCTGAGGAGGCTGAATACAAGTCGCAATAGGCTACGCTGACTATCGCGCATATACCGTTCTGTTTCTTTCTACGCACTCATTATTCTTTTATCGTCTTTCTCGATAACGCCGTAGCCTATTGCGTCAGCACTTAATCACAGGCTCTTCCACATGCTCAGCACATAAACTGTTACAGCCCGCTCCCCTTATTCGACAGCCGCAGAGGCGAACATCTATATTCGCTATATGGAATGGGGAAGCATTGCTGAATGGGTCGGGGCTATTACCGGAACTGGATTAGCCACTGCCTCTCTTATTGTTGCATTACGCGCAAATCGCCATGCCGATGCGGCAAATACTCGCGCAGACAAAATGGAAGAGCTCGAACGGCAACGCGACCTACTCAACATCGGCTCTCAGCTACAAGTATGGTGGGCCTGCCATGAGGCAAGTGGCGAGGATTCTGATGATGACAATACAGAGCAGTCAAAGAAAGAATGGGGAATCATTATCGCCAATACCGGCGACGAGGCTCTTATGCTAACTAAGGTCGAAATTGAGGTAGTAAAACAGAATTTCACCCCTGAGGAAGTATCCAGCGAGATCGTTACCTGGAAATACGACGCCCTTCCACCCGGAGTATTCTTCCGACAGGCATATCGGAAGGGATATACGAACGCTATTGCCAATCTCAGCGACTACCGGGTCATACTTAATTCCTCGAAATATCGAATCAACTCCATTTGTTATTCAACGCCTAATCATCGACGCTGGAAATGGACACCAGAATACGGGCTAGCCGAGATCATCGAAACTGACACCCCGAACAGCGCATCATAGAAACGAAACAGCCTACCTTTCCTGTGCGAATGTTTATTTTTGTTCCAGGCAGACACGGCTACGCTCCAGGATCACTGGCCCGTATGCGCGGGTTCAAGGTGCAGACGCCGCCCCTGCCAATGGTCAATAAGCCACCGATCATGGCTGGCTATGATAAGCGCGCCATTCCACTGCTTTAACGCCACTTCGAGTGCCTCCACGGTATCCAAATCGAGATAATTCGTCGGCTCATCAATAACTAAAATAGCCGGTTTAGCCATCAATGCAATCGCGATTTGAGCCCGACGTTGATTACCATCCGACAGATCAGCTATTGGCATTTTCCACAGGGAGGGGTGAATAATGCCTTTGCCAATTTCACCAATCCCCTCGCGCCACACTGCCGGATGAAAACCCGGATCGTCTTCTTGTGGAAGCCGCTGCGGAACAAAGCCGACGGCACCCCTGCTCATAACCGTTCCTCGCGTATGAACCTCTTGTGCCGGGCATGCCGTGGCAATCCAACTCAACAGTGTTGATTTTCCGCTGCCGTTACTGCCAGTGATAAGTAGGTGCTCGCCTGCTGCCACATCAAAACTTAGCTGCTGGAGGCGACCTTCAACCTCGGCTTGCCTCACACTGACGAGCAGGTTTGCATCAGGTGGAGCAGCTTCAATCGGGAAAGCCAACTGATAGCCGCGAAGTTTAGGCACCTCTGTGCGAGAGAGCACTTCTAGGCGACGATCATCATTTCGCGTCCGTCGCACTGCGGTAGCCGCCGCGCGATCAGAAAAGAACTTCTTGGATTTTCTTGCCGCATTAGCTAACTGCACCCCACCACGAGCGATTTTCTCGCTGTCATGACGATGTGCAGCGATATGTTTCTTCTGCTGTTGTTGCCGCGTATGGATATGCTGATGTTCGCTTCGAGCACGGGATTTCATCGCCAGATAGTCTCGATACCCACCTGCGCAGGCATACACGCCAGGTAATGCTCCCTCTCCCCGTGCGGTAGCTAAGGCCTGCCATGAGGCAATATCAAGGTCATATATCACCGTCGCGGTACGCTCAATAAAATCGCGGTCATGACTACTCATAACGACGGGACCATCCCAGGAGTGCAAAAGGTCGCAGAGAAAATCGATTGCCGCATAGTCCAAATGATTCGTCGGCTCATCTAGCAGCAAAATCGGCGGACGAGAAATAAGTAGCGCCGCTAAAGCAAGCCGTACACGCTGCCCCGCACTAAGAGTGCCAAGAATACGTTGGCGACCAGCGCCCATCAGCATCTTTAACTGCAGCCCGGCAAGCGTCTCATCAATTCGGGAATCTAGCCGCCATATATCAGCAGCCGTGAGGTACGAAAGCAGCTCCTCATATTCTCGCGCCACGGCACGGTTATTCGGATCGGCAGCCCATTGCACAGTAACCTCGTCGAAACGCACGAGCGAGGAGCGTAATGACGCCAGCGCACTATCTAAATACTCAGCAACCGTGCCAGAGAACTGTATGACCTCTGGGATAACATGCTGCCTCACATCAGAGATACCGTCCCAGGCAAGCTGCCCAGAATCTGGCGTCAGTTTTCCAGCCATCAAGCGAAGTAATGTGGATTTCCCACAGCCATTAGGACCAACCAAACATGCCCGTTCACCAGCACCAATACGCATAGATACGTCGGTAATCAATGGCGAAGAGTTATAGGAAAATGAACAGTTAGTTAAGGTAATAGCAGACATAGTAATCTCTCTGGACGCAGAATTAAGGACAGCGCCTCAGCTAAAAGCCGAGCAGAGATTACATGCTCATCGGGATCGGACACTCCTAGAATGACAGCTATAAACAGGTGCTAGTTTATCAAAAGATCAGAACTTCTCGGGGAGGAAGCCTAAGATCCGCATGCCTTCTCCTCAAAGCTGTCAACAATTTATGATCTGACCTCATACACCGCAGAGTTATTTTCTTTCGCTCTGAACCACCAGGCAGCTAGGCATAGAATCGCTACCATTGCCGCCACAATAACCCATTTTTCATAACTAGCCACAACAGATAGGTATGCCGGCATCTCATCAGAGTTACCGCTGTGACGAATATACGTAATGAGGATCTGGGCAAACTGTGCAGCCCACAATAGTAATAACAATCCAGTTTGATAATGAACAAAGACCGCGAAAATAGCCCACACTCCAGCAACTAGAATCATCCCCACCACATCAAAGTAGGAATAAACCAGAATATTGAGGATGATGGCAAGAAGAATGGCATATCGCGCTCGGTTAAAACTGCGTAGCACAACGAGGCTGATGCCCAGTGCAATAAGCCCTTGATAAGCCATCATTAGGCTGGCAATCAGAGCCGGCACGATCCCCTGGACCGTTGTAGTGGCGCTAAAGAACTGCGGATCAGCCCACGTCGCACGGTCAAGGAACTCAAAGCGAATGAATATACGACAAATATCAAAGAATTTTGTGCCATATTCTAAGGCGGTAAAGCCGATACAGAATGCCGCAAGACCCAAAAGAATCTTTTGCAGGAGTACATATTTTGCAAAGCTGCCAGCCGAACGGTGCCTATATGGGAGCACACCAGCATAGGTAGCAAGACCAATGCGGGTACGATAAAACGTGAAAAGCACTGCAACATTAAGCGCTATCCACAACAGGAGAGCTATATTCGTTCCGCCTATGTTAGCGAGTTTATCTGGGCGCAACTGTTCCGGATAAGGCATGTGAAATATGTGCGCGATCCGGAAAGTTAAGATAAGCCCAAACGGAATGACGAACAGCACGGAGATAGCTACTCGGCAAAGTCGTTGAATTGCGAAGGCACGTTCTTTCCCGACGGAGGACCACCAGCATGCCAGCTTGTTAAAGTACACTGACGTGCCACCCGCGTCATTCGTCGGCGCTGATACGAGCCGATAAGCCACAAGCACACTCAAAACGCCTATGCCCGCGATAAACAACAGGCTATATCCGTAGTTAACCCACCACTGCATAACTGGTACATCAGGGCGATTCATCCACCCATCAGGATGAGCAAAATTCGACCAAAAGTGAGTCACGTACAGCGGGAACCAACGATGAGTTTTTAGATAGAAAACAATGGCGAAAACGGCCCAAGCTGTCACCATAAGAAACGCCGGCGTTACTCCATAGTAAAAGTGAGTCAAGATACGAATAGCAACGGAGAGGAGAATTGCCGCAGGGGCAAGGCTTCTTTTCCGGTAAACAAGAGCAGCTACTAGGACACAAATCGTTACCTCTTCATAAGCCCCACCAAATCCAAGGAGTAATTTTTGCCCAAAGGGGCTTAACTCGTCTCCCCAGGTAATGATCTGATCAGGAGACACGGCGTTTGCATACGTGGGGTTAACAATACGAAAGCTAGCTTTAGTAATAGTGATAAAAACAAAATACGCCGGAATACCTATCAAATAATCACGCAAGGCAGTAAAAATTGCTCGTTTATTCAGGCGAACTCGTAGCAATGCTAGCCGAGATTGATGAGATTTTAGTTCCTGAGATTGACCCACATCGGAATCAGATAGCGTTTTCTTAAACCCTCCAATAGGACTACTAATAATTGCAGTTAGCCCAAGGGCTGCGAGCGTCAATATCAGATAAAGAGCAATCGCGTATGTTCCGGTATCCGGTATCGGATAGGGGAAAGAAACTGGATGATATGGCTGAGAATCAGAGAAAGCGACCAAGTGAACTATTGATGTGAGAGTGCTATCTATGATCGGCCCGAAAACCAGCACAACGGCGATTGCAAGAAATCCCCGGCATACCCACAAACGCACCCTCGTCATACAAAACCTAAATCTGCTCTCATTAACTACCTATTAGCGAATAAAGCGATCGTGGCTATTAGTGCAGAAACAGCTACCATCACCTAAATACGCCTATTGCATTTCATACCATACATAGAGATATGTAAATAGCTTATTATCCAGATAAGTAGCTGCTACACGCAGATATTACTTGAACGCAACATAACCAATTACCAGGGCAACTGCACTGCTGGCACAATAATCCATCTTTCATTACCAGCTATAACGGTTTATAACGGAGGTCCCGCCCTATTAGCCGCTTTGGACGCAACAGCCGGTATCACTGTGGAGTATAAATATCGGCAAAATGCTGTAAAGCCGAAACGGCGCTCCCGTACATAAATCTAAGCACACAATATCTCTGCCAATAGGTTTCAATACCGCCAGGCCCCTAATGTTCGGATTATTTCTACACGGTATAGATCATTTCGACGAACTCGTGTTCGCCGCCATTGGTTTGCTGTATAAAATTACGCACGCTACGGAATCCGCTACGTTCATAAACTGTGATACCACGTCGATTAAATGCCGCCACTGCCAAACGAATATTTTTAACCGGATAGGCCTGTTTGATCCATTCCAGATTATGACGCATAAACATTAGGCCTAATCCTTGACCTGTGAGATCTGGGCGCATTCCCAAAGCGATCTCTGCAACTTTACCGTCTTCCAATAAGTTCCCCGATAGAAAACCAAAAAGTTCACCAGCACGCCGCACCTGCAAAAGGAAATCCGACCATTGCTCCGGATTCACGAACTCCTCATGTTCCTCTGAATCAGCCGTCACATCATAAAGTCGTAAGGCGCGGAATACTTCCACCCATCTGCAATCTCCCGAGCAGAAGCAATATCCATGGGGAGATAAAGTAACCCGGTTTCACCACTTGCCATAGTGTGGAATCCCTACCAGAACACTGCGATGCCTATTCAGCCCTAGACCGCTTCAGCCTGCGAATTCGCATTATGTGAAATCTGCAATGAAGGCAATCTCTCTTTCTCCCCCCCCTAAAAAGAGCAGAAAATACCCCTAGGCGAACAAAAACACTCTGACGCGAAAAGTATCAACGTCAGAGTGTTAATAGTGGAGATGCGGGGAATCGAACCCCGGTCCGACGATGCATAACTCAAGACTTCTCCGGGTGCAGTCTACTCAGCGTTATTTTTGACTCCAGCACTCACGTAGACAAGTTGCTGACGAATCTAGTTATCTTAATGTTGCTGGCAATTCGATAACATCATTGCCAACCAGAGGCTTTCAAAAACGACGCCACGAACCTAACACGAAAGCAATGTTAGTGTGACGGATTCGGGCTCGCCTTAGGCGGCGAGGGCGAAATCAGACTTCTGCTTGTTGGCAGTTATTTTTTGCAGAGAATCGTTAAAGAGATGACTCTGCTTCCTCTACCCGCTTCCCTTCAGCGATCATCGCCGTCGAAACCGATCATCCCCTATGAAGTTGTCATAAGCTGAAGCTTTCAGCCGTAACACAAGACCGTATGAGCACGCCTCTCCATCGGATACGGCATAGCTACAACGAGCCTCCCCGAAATTATAGACCGTTCACTGCCACAACGTCCAGATAGCACCCTGCCGGCTTCTTCCGAGAAAACACTCAGCTATGATCTCCTTCTCCTCGCGCCTTCCGCGTAACTATCCAGCAGCCATACAAAGTCAGTTATTATTTTGTGGACGCACAAAGGGGAACGCCAACACCTGGCGAATATTTGTATCCGTCAAAGCCATCACCAGACGATCCAATCCAATGCCTAATCCTCCGGTTGGTGGCATACCCAAAGCCATTGCATCAAGGAAATCGACGTCAAGCTCCATCGCGTCGCCGTCTCCCCCAGCAGCTTTCCACGATTGAATCACTAAGCGTCGGCGTTGCTCCACCGGATCAGTCAATTCTGAATACGCCGTCCCTAGTTCCATTCCTCCAGCAACCAAGTCCCAACGCTCCACTAATCCAGGCTTAGTGCGGTGCGGAGCCGTTAACGGTGAGATTTCCGCAGGAAAATCCACATAGAACGTCGGCATTACGGTATGCGACTCAACGAGTTCCCCGTACAGCTCCTCAATAATCGCTCCCTGCCCCCAATCTGGGCGCACTTCAATATCGTGCTCTCGGGCAATGCGCAGCATCTCATCCATATCCGTGTTTACAGATACCTCAATCCCCACTGCTTGACTGACGGCCTCACACACTGATACGACTGGCCAATCCCCAGAAATATCAACCAGTTCTTTCTGCTCAGAACCATCAACACTAAGTGGCATTACAGGTCGCCCGTATATTGCGCACGCTGCTTCTTGTACCAGACGTTGCGCCAGGCGCCGCATATCACGGTAATCCGATCCACGCCGATATGCCTCAACTACTGTGAATTCCGGATTATGCGTCGCGTCTGCGCCCTCATTACGGAAATTCCGCCCGATCTCAAATACGGCATCCATTCCAGCAATGACCAACTTTTTCAGGGCTAATTCTGGAGCAATACGGGCCACCAGATCCATACCGTAGGCGTTAATATGCGTCCGGAATGGACGTGCACTCGCACCCCCATGAACCGTATTGAGAATCGGGGTTTCCACCTCAAGATAATCTTCAGATAGTAAAGTCTGACGGACAGCTTCGATTGCTTTCGAACGCAACCGCAACAGCTCCACCTGATGTGGATGCACGATCATATCCATTGTTCGCTTGCGTAGCCGCGTTTGTGGATCCCGCAACCCGTCCCAGGGCACAGGCAGATACGCCTTAGCAAGCATTTGCCATGATCGAACCAAAATCGAAGCCGTGCCGTTACGCGACTCCCCGGCGACGCCATCAACCCGAATAATATCCCCGCTATCGGCATAGCGGGCGAACATGCGCAGTTGTTCTCGCCCTACAGACTCTGACTCAAGAACTAATTGCCGTTGGGCCTGACCGTCCACAAGATCAACAAAGCACACTCCGCCATGATCGCGAATACTGCGCACACGACCAATAAGTCCATTGGCGAGGCATGGATTTTCTGCGCTCTCATACTCAGCAAGCCACATTCCGTTAACTTGCCCGACGGGATTAAGCTCAACTCCACATTCCTGCAGATCGCGAGCATGAGCGCAACGATGCCGCTGCTGGTCCGTCATTTCCCCAAACATGTCACTATTTGGGGGCGGCGGTAACTCCAGGGCACGTACTTGCTCAACCTCTGCTTCAGTAAGTCGAACCCGATCCACGTTTTCGCGACGCCCAAACAGATCCGGCAAAAATCCCTCTGCTCGACCGGCAGCAATGCATACCGTCGGAACTGTTAACACGGAAGACAATGCCAAATATCGCGGCGACCAGGTAGGACCATACTTTGCGTTCGAACGATACAGACGCTGAAGCTGCCAAATACGATCGAAGAATCCAAGAATTCGTGAATTCACCTTTTCTAAGGGTGAGGCATTGATCTCTTCAGCTTCAGCAAAAACCTGACGGAGGAATGCGAAATTCAGCGATACCCGCGTCACTCCATGATTTTTTCCCCACGCCATTAGCTCCGCAACGAGATATTCATTGGCACCATTAGGCGCCTGAGCAGAACGACGCATGTAATCCAGGGATATTCCACGACGCCCCCACGGGACGAAACTCATGAAAGCCACAGGCTCACCGTTGTCTTTATTAACTTGCGCAATAAGGACGCGCGGATCGCTCGGATCACCTAATCGACCCAATGCCATCGAAAAACCGCGCTCAACCTCACCGTGCCTCCAGTCCTCGGCTGCTTGAGCTAAGGCTTCACATTCGCTATCTGGAATATCGTCTTGATAGCGGAACTGGCAGGTGTAGCCCTCACGCCGTAGGCGTCGAGCAGCGCGGCGCACATCCGTCATTGCCGGAGTATCCAACCGGAAAGCCTCGGGCAGAATAATTGCCTCGTCGCCGAGCTTGAGAACTTCATAGCCTACTACTTTGGAATACTCGCGAGCGCCAGCTTCTGAACAGGCCAGGACCCCAGGAGTCATTCCATATTTATGCGCTTGTGCGTCCCAGGAGGCGATTGCAGCAGCCCAATCATCTGGGTCGCCAATGGGATCTCCTGAGGCCAGGCAGACGTTCCCAAATTGTTGATAAGCAATGGCGCAACGCCGACTGGGCGAGAAATGAAGTAGTTTGTCGCGTCGAGTTGCGACATATCCGAGGGAATCGTCCTCGCCGTATTTTGCCAGTAGTCGCCGCGCTTCAATTTCATGGCGGCTGTTCCACTGATCCGGCGAGCGCGTCGAATACAGGAACACCGCAACCGTCAACACCACGGTTATACCGAGAGTCACCGAAACAACCCGCGGGACAATCGGCGGTAACCCTTTCAACCAGTGGCGTGGCCAATCCAGACCAATTCCCTGCGATATTGCCGCCCAGAATTGCTTCCAGAACCGCCCTGGGCAGTGGAAAATATGCACCAAAATCCAGGTGATAATCAGCGAAACGACCAGGCCAACAACAAACACCACAAGTGCTCTACGCCAGGATGTTGAGCGAGTGCGAGCGGTAAAAGCATCGGCTAGCCAGACGATTATGCCGAGGAAAATCAGGGAGACGATAATATCGCCCACCATGACGACTAGCTCCGGCATAAAGGAATTCTCCGTCATCGTTAAGACGAATACGATCCCGGATATTGCCGATACGATGCCAAACATCTGGAAAGCTGCAACGATAAAAAGCGCTAAGCGTTTGCGATGAAGCAACCCAAGATACAGAAAAGCTGCGGTAAAAAACGATACTAATGAAGCCGTAGCCGGGATATTAACCGAGACGAATATTCGTTCAACAAAGGTGAGTTTGGGCGAATACGTCACGACTTTACGCATCACTAACGCAACCAAAGAGGTTAAGGTCGCTAGCGCAAAGATCCAAATCAGGATTTGCGCAACAATGCGTTTCTTCCGGTCAATCATCAGTTCACTTTCTGCGTAGTTAGGCAGCCTGCCAGGCAAACTCGGGAGAAATGCGCCCCAGCCACGCGAAAGCTCGCGGAGTTCCCGCACGCCATACCGGCCAGGCATGCCCACCATTATCCGTTAGCACCGTATGCAAGGACGTTGGCGCATGAACCTTATCAACAAATTTCTCCCAATGCTCTATGGGGACGGTATCGTTCTTCGCAGCAATAAACCACAAATGAGAATCAGGCGCTTGCTCCTGGGCAATCGTCGGCAGATCGTAAACCCGATCTTCTTCTGGGCGTAGCGGCTTGCCGAGATACGTTGGCCAAAAATAGCCCGACATATTGATTCCATAGGCATAGATATCTGGATGTTTCATGCTCACCATCGCCGCACACCATCCGCCTGCAGAGTATCCGATAGCGGCCCACGCCTGACGATCCGGCACAATCCGTAGATTCTTCATCAGCCAGTTTCGCCACGGCGAAGTTATGTAGGAATCGACAGTGATTTTACCGTCGGTGCTATCGAGACATTCCGTATCATAATTTCGCGGAAACACATCCGGCGAGACGACAATTGCTTCGCGCATTTCCTTACGCTGGCTGGCAAGTTCCACCATCTGCCCGATGTCCATCTTTTTCCTATATGCCGACGGAGTTCCCGGCGTGCCAGGAAAGGCAACCAGAACGGGATAGAACCGATCTGGATTGCTGAGATAGCTCGGGGGCAGCCACAGGAGCGTCTTAGTCGTTTTATCCCCCACTCCCGATCCGGGGACCTCAACCGTCAGATAATCTCCCTCTGCGGATTTTGACCAGGAGTGCCCAGCAAAAGCCGGATTCTTCTCCGGATGTGCCTGCAGATCCGAAGCTTTTCTCGTCACCCACGCATTAGCTTGCACTGCCGGTAGCGGTTGACCGACGTCCTTTTCTTCTGAGACGTGAATCGTCGGATGAAAACTTGACCAGGTCGGATACCATTCGTTCATCCGATTAAGAACAACAGCCACTAGAGAGAGTGCTAGCACAACATTCACCACAATCATTAACGCTTGCCGCAGCCTCATTCGCCACGGACGTACCTGGGTGCCTGCTTTAGGCACAGAAAAAATAGACCATACAAATGCCGCCACAAACGCACACAGCGTAAAACACAGAGGACCCCACCCTACGGGCTGTAACCAGTTCGGCATCCCTTGCTCTCGCTTTCGATAATCATTACAACGCTAGTGCAGTCTCAACGATGAAAATATCTCAGATCCATATATACCGCGAGTTTTGCGCCCTGGTATCCACCTTCAGCCGGAGGGAAAGACGCATCTCAACGGCAGATTCACCCACAAGCCTGGGCCAATCATTTGTTTACGCCACTTTCTTGCTACCGCTCCGCACTAATCCATCTGCGGGAAAATCCGGAAAACGGCGTGTCGCTTAGCATTTGTGCCTATTGAGAACCTCACAAGGCAGTCGGTTAATTTACAGATCTTTTCTCCGTCACCGCTGTATCCAATCGGAGCTCTGCCGCGCGGTTACGCGCAGGGCGATCTAGCTTTTCTCCTACGTTATCTGCCTTTGCGAGATGCACAGAAAATGAAACTGATACAGGTAACACGCCAAGCGTGCAGGCGCATACAAGGGTTTACGTCATGCCCTTAAGAATCTGAATCCGGCAACACAGCCCTATGCTCATACTGTACTTATCCAGATAGCGATTCTTCGCGATACCGGCACGCGAGTGAGCAACGCGCAAATCTACCAGCATGCGCTACGAGCTATGCGCGCTATGGAATCCATACGCCCCAGAATTCAGGCGGTACATATCTCACAGCATATCTGTTGATACCACGTTACTTTTTCGGCGTCGTATTCCAGCGCACCTCAATCTGATAATCTGCCGCTTGCGTCCCAGCTAGCATGGATTTCGCCTGAATACTCAACAGCTCCTCTGACCGTTTCTGTGCTCGCTCAAGCAAACCGCCAGCAAGCGCCTCAGAAGTAGCCCGTTTAGTTTCCGTATTGAGAAAATCAGTAATATCCGAGACAGAAAATTGGTTAATTGGATTGAAAGTCTGGTCATACTGTTCAATTGACGCAGGATCAATCGCGCTTGACAGTACCTGTGGCTCAGGCACCACCAGAACGACCTTGCGCGCACCATCGTCAATATTCACATCAATTTTCTCAATATCACTTATTCCTGCCTTTATCGTGCCGGAATAAGTAACCAAAAATGATTTTCCGGTAAAAGGCACACTCCACCCAAGGATCTGACGACCTTCATCAGAGAACTTTCCGACCCCAGTAAAGCGGTATTCCTCAACCGCGAGTTCAGCAAGATCTTCAAAAGAGTTCTTGATCGTTTGCCCAGTGATCTCTGGTTCTGGATGCGAGAAAATCTTTATTGAGATTCCGGAGATTGCCAATACTACACAGACGAAAGCTCCCAGGAGCGCTGCCGTCGTCCCAATAACTCCCCATCGGAATGATCGCAGTAGCCGGCGACGTGGGCGCCGACGTTCCTTCTGGTCTGGTTCCTGCTCTGATTCCTCACGCGATAAACGCTCCTCATCGCGCATAGAACGATATGTGAACAGTGGCATCTGTATATTCCTTTATGCTGACGGTATACGGCGCTAAACAGCCATTATCGTGCTGGCATCGCCGGTCATTATGAAAATCGGCAACGCTCTTATTGATGTGCGAGTATCTCACACATGGGCAATGAAAAAGTGAATCGAATACTCATAGCGGCTTGTTAGCGTTGACGGCGACGCGCCTGGGCCATAGCCCGTTCGGCTTCCCGAGCATCTTGCTTGCGGCGCAACGTTTCACGCTTATCCCACTCTTGCTTGCCACGGGCCAACGCAATCTCAACTTTCGCGCGCCCGCGGATGAAATACAGCTCTAAGGGGACGATCGTGAACCCCTTTTCCCGAGAACGCCGCGCCAGATCACGCAATTCATATTCATGCAGTAGTAATTTACGCTTCTGGGCTGGCGCATGATTAGTCCACCCACCCGTTGCATACACCGGAATATTTGCTCCGAGTAACCAGGCTTCCCCACGTCGGTCAATATCAATCCAGGCTTCCGCCAAGGAGGCACGCCCCATCCGTAGGGCTTTGACTTCAGTTCCTGCTAATACCAGGCCTGCCTCGTAGGTTTTATCAATCGCATAGTCGTGACGTGCCTTTTTATTGCGCGCAATGACGTGCTTGGCATCAGCTTCAGCCTTTGCTTTTTGCGCTGCTGTCATCTTTTTCGGCTTTGTTGTCTGAGCCATCGTCAACCTCCCATCACGTCATCTTCACACTAATATCTACTTTGTACAACCTGCTCGCCGCGAGCAGCTCTGGAAATTATGCCATACGCACAGGCCGTACCTGTTAAGAAGCCCCACTAAACCGCGATCTTCTCCGTATGATTCGTTGCTATCAGCGTTACCCTAGCAAATTCCTTAAACATATATTGACATCACCGGATAACTGGAGACGACTTCACCTTGGCACACAAATACTTTGCCCAAATAGCTACTAATTAGTAGCTATTAGTTTAGTTATAGGTCTCCACGAACGAACTCAGCGTCATTGGATCAAGTACCTGCCCGTCACGCCACACCTCAAAATGAACGTGGCAGCCAGTAACCATTCCCGTTGCACCCGTCCATCCGATAACATCCCCCTGGCGAACGGATTGACCAGGAACAACATTAAAACCAGACATGTGGTTCGATACGGTAACCCACGACGAGCCGTTAACAATCCCGTGGTTGATATACACCTGATTGCCGTGCGTCGAATTGCCAGCAGCCGGAATAACCGCAGAAACCACGCCATCCGCAGCCGCCACCTGAGCCTGACCACACGGAGAACGCAAATCAACACCTTGATGCATCCAGATCTGACCATCAAAAGGATAGACCCGCATGCCGAAAGGTGACGTGACGTACAGCGGGTTAGGAATCGGCGGGATAATCCACGAGCCACTCGTATTCACCCCAGCAGATCCAGAGCTATGAGCTTGGGACTGCGCCTGAGCTGCGGCAGCCGCCGCAGCAGCCGCACGCCGGTTCTCTTCATCAATTTGGGCGATCCGAGCTGCCGTGGCGTCCCGAGCCGCGCTCACTTCCGCCAAAGACTGCTGATAGTTAGCCTTCTGGGCTTGGAATTGTTTGGACTGATTATCCAAACTCGCCTCTAACGCAGCGAGCTCTGCGCGTTTTGAATCTGCGACGTCCTTCTTTTCTTTTTGGACCTTAACCAGTTGATCTGACTGTGCCTTAAGATCCTCAATCTGTGCTCGCACGGCCTCTTGACGAGCTTGCCGATTCTTCGCCTGTGCAGCCCGTTGCTGATACTGCGTCAGTGATAGCGTCTGGGATCGCGAAATTACTGATTGCGCCCGATATGCATTCGCAAAATCCTCTGCAGTACTCGAACCAAACAGCACCTCAAGGGTTGAGGGCATCATCTCCCCGCGATACGTCGCCCGTGCCAGTTCCGCTAACGAACGTCGGGTATCTTGCGCACTGCCCTCTGAGGAAACAATCTCCGCGTCAATACTCGCCAACTCTGTTTGAGCGGAATTGAGCAAGGCCGCATTTGCTTCAGCTTGGCGCACCGCCGCAGATAACTCATTTTCTGCCTGCTGAACAGCGACCTCGGCAATCGGGATGGCTGACTTAGTCTGTTCAAGTTGCAGGTAGGTCTGCTGCAGATTAACGTCAATCCCCTCCAACTGAGACTGCAGACGTTCCTGCGTGGCTTCCTGCTGCCCTTGCAGTTCAACAAGATCAGATCGCTCATCAGCATAGGCCGGAAGACTGGCCGCTACCCCGCAGCTTAACGCGCCAACCACTGCTACGGCGGCGAAGCGTCGATGATGTGAACGACGAATTGCCATGAGCGTTTCCTTCAAGCCTTATCGTGAGTTGTGATCCGAATTCGGTACTAGACCCTGGTGTATCGACGGAGAGCCAAATACGAGGCCAACATCGAGATAACGAGCGAACCGACGAGCAACCAGGGCGCGAGCAGCAACACATTCGATCCAGTGATGATACGCAGCCAAGAATCCGCAAACCAGTTATGGATGAAATGCTGTACGCCCACCCAGAGCGTCCCAATTGCCAATAGCGCACCGATCAGAGAAGCAAACATGCCTTCCAAGATAAAGGGCGCTTGAATAAAGGCGTTCGAAGCTCCGACGTACCTCATAATTTCGGTTTCGTTGCGTCGGAACATCGCTGAAAGACGGATTGTTGCCGGAATAAGTAGCAGGGCCGTCAGGATCATAATTCCCGCTAATACGCCAGCGATTAGCGTCAGACGATTGAGCATCTTGAACAGGGGTTCAAGCTGTTCGCGCTGGTCAATGACGGTATCCACACCAGGGCGCCCCTCTAAGGATTCGCGCACTACGTCGTATTGTGAGGGATCGACAAGTTTAATGCGGAATGAGGCCTGCATGAGATCAGGGTCTACGGTATCAACCCAGGCGCTATCGGCAAGATATTGGCGGAATGACTCGTAGGCTTCTTGCTTCGTCTCGAAGAATACGTCCTCGACATACGGGGCAAGCTGCGGAGATTTAATGTAGGCCGCCAGATCGTCAATCTGAGCTTTGCTCGCTTCCCCTGCGGCGCATTGCGCAGTGTTCTGTTCGGGGGCACACATAAAGACGGATACTTCAACCCGGTCATACCAATCGTTCTTGGCGTTTTCAATCTGGGTTTGCAACAGCACCGCTGCCCCAACAAACAATAACGAAACGAAAGTAACCAGCGTCACCGAAGCCGACAAGGCCAGGTTTGCTCGCAGCCCTTTAATAACCTGGGAGAAGATGAAACGTAATCTCATGCTTGGCTCCCTCCATATACGCCTCGGTCCTGGTCGCGAACCACATTGCCATCAACTAACTCAATAACGCGCTTGCGCAACTGGTTGACGATTGCTTGATCGTGGGTGGCCATGACAACGGTCGTCCCCTGACGATTAATCCGATCCAGTAGGCGCATAATGCCTAAGGCAGTCTTATGATCCAGATTTCCCGTCGGTTCATCCGCGAGGAGCAACTCTGGGCGGTTGACCATCGCACGAGCAATCGCCACCCGTTGCTTCTCACCGCCAGATAGCTCATGCATCCGGCGCTTCTCTTTTCCGTCTAAGCCCACAAGCTCCAAAACCTGCGGAACCTCTTTCATAATGGCATGACGTGGCTTACCGATGACCTGCATCGCCAAGGCCACATTGTCAAAGACGTTCTTATCAGAAAGGAGGCGGAAATCTTGAAACACTGTGCCGATCTGCCGACGCAAAAATGGCACCCGCCGAGTGGAAACCCCAGATAGATCTTTACCGAGGACGTGAACTTTTCCAGAGGTCGGGCGTTCCTCAGCTAGCACCAAAGCCAGCATGGTGGACTTCCCCGATCCAGATGCGCCAACCAAAAAGACGAATTCTCCTCGGTCGATATTGACGCTCACGCCGTCAAGTGCTGGCGCAGCCCCTCGGGCGTAAATCTTTGTGACGTTATCAAATGTGATCATAGATATGCCAGTTCGTCGGAAACCTAGTCCCGATTAGCATAGAGGGCGAATCCGCGCAGACGGAGAGGCGCGCCGTCATGCGTAATAGATCACCTCAAAAGGGCGAGAAGCTCTTTCGATTAATCCGATTTTGCGCTGTGCCGCCAGCGAATACCAGCGTCAATAAAGGCGTCAAGATCCCCATCAAATACGGAATCCGTATTGCCGACCTCGCAGCTCGTGCGCAAGTCTTTCACCATCTGATAGGGATGTAATACGTATGAACGCATCTGATCTCCCCACGAGGCTTTGACGTCACCGGCCAATTCCCGCTTCTTTGCCTGCTCTTCTTCGTGGCGCCGTTGTAATAGCTTTGATTGCAATACTCGCAGGGCCGCTGCTCGATTTTGAATCTGCGACTTCTCATCTTGCATCGAGACGACAATCCCCGTGGGGATATGCGTCATTCGCACAGCAGAATCCGTGGTATTCACTGACTGACCACCAGGCCCGGAAGAACGAAAAACATCAATTCTCAGTTCTGTTTCTGGGATCTCAATGCTGTCGGTCGTTTCGATCAACGGGATAACCTCCACTGCCGCAAAGGAGGTCTGCCGGCGCCCCTGATTATCAAATGGGGAGATACGAACCAGACGATGCGTTCCCGCTTCAACGGAGAGTGTGCCGTAGGCATACGGAGCTGAAACCTCAAAGGTTGTCGATTTAATCCCTGCCTCTTCCGCATAGGACGTATCCATAACCTTCGTCGGATACCCATGACGCTCTGCCCATCGCAAATACATCCGCTGCAACATCTGTGCAAAATCGGCAGCATCCACCCCGCCCGCGCCGGAACGGATCGTCACCACAGCAGCTCGCTCGTCATATTCCCCGTTGAGCAAGGTGCGAATCTCTAGATCCGATAAATCCGTGGCAATCTTCGCCATTTCGGCGTCAAGCTCAGCGAATAGTTCCGCACCTGAAGCCGCATCCGTTTCAGATTCTTCGCGCGCCATCTCATATAGCGTCTCAACATCAGACACTCGTTCAGCCATCTTGCGCACCCGCTCTAGCTCAGCTTGGGCATGAGATAGCTTCGAGGTAACCGCTTGAGCGGCTTGCGGATCATCCCATAGATCCGGCGCGGCTGACTGCTGCGTCAGTTCGTCAATGGTTGCTTGCAAGCCAGGAACGTCACTTACTGCTTCAATCTGGTTGAAGCTGCGACGAATCTGCTCCAGTTCTTCCTGATAATCAATAGCCACGGTTCGATATTCTACGGTATTCCCCATAGGTTAAGGCGTGTACGTTATGCCACGTCCGCCACGGACCGCTACGGTAAAGGGGTGGACAATACTCCCTTCAAACTTGCTGCATTGGCCGTCACGGCAATAGACGGGCTGAACGCCGTTGGGGTGCGCGGCCCGTACACTCGGACTGCGGATTTCCAATACGGCACAGTGATTGACGACCGCGGTCGCCCGTGGATTGTGAAATATCCGCTGCATGCCATTGCTGCGACGATGATCGAAGCGGAAGCCTCCGTCGCGCCCTATTTGCTCAATGCGCTACGAGATGGTCACTTGCCTTTTGATGTCATGCGCCCCTCAGGTTTCGCTCAGGCAAAGCATGGCCGCGCCGTCGTCTATATGGAGCCGTTAGGGCGGCAAACTGAATTTGACGTCCTTGATTTAGCCGGTGCAGGTGAGCTGGGGCGTGCCTTGGCTGCCATCCATCGTCTGCCCCACTCCATTGTGGAAAATGCCGGACTGCCGAGCTATGACGCACAAACATGCCGACGCCGGCTCCTTTCTGAACTACATGATGCCGCAGCTAGCGCCGCCATTCCGGGCGTGTTGCGTCGGCGTTGGGAGAATGCCCTCGAAGTCACGGATATGTGGGATTTTGAGCCGTGCGTCGTTCATGGCGATATTGGTTCGGATCAATTCACATGGTCCGACGGCAGTATCTCGTGCGTCCTCGGTTTCGGTAGCGCACACGTCGGCGATCCTGCCTCAGATTTTGCCGCGCTCATTTCCGGCATGGACGAAACGCTCTTCGATGCGGTGATCTCTTCCTATACGAACGCCTTGGATCGAAACCTGGACGAGAATTTCTTTAACCGCGCCGTCTTGCTCTCTGAGCTGGCATTAGCGAAATGGCTCATGTTCGGTGTACGCCGTTCTGATCCTGACATTATTGACGACGCCGTGAATATGATGAACGATCTGGCCGCCGATGTGGAAGCCGATCCCGAGCTCGCTCCGGGGCCAACCTGGTCTGTTTCCAGTATTGATCCGCATACCAATATGGGATATGCCGAAGATGCTGGTTTCACGTCTGATACGGGTTTTGTTTCGGATACTGGCTTTGCCTCTAATGCGGGCTTCGCCACGGAAGCAGACTTTGCTTCTGGCTCATATGGTGAGAATTCGGACTATACGTACCGCAATGACGAGGAGGAGCACCCCGCTTCCTAAGAAACTTAGTTTCTCGGCTCGTGGAGGCGCAGATTCTAGGCTACCCAGGGGTTCTGTATTTCTGCTTTCTCGACGCACGGCTCGCTCGTGCTCGGCTCTGACGTGGATTTTCCTTTCTTAGGAAGGCAGCTCAGATAATGGCTGCAGGCGGTACTACTGCGCGTCTGCCGTATCTGGTAGGCAGCATCCGCTAAGGCAGAATAATTCTTCAGCAGCCCGATACTGACGTGCTGAGCAATGCCCCCTACCTATTTACCCGCGTATTTACTCTCGGGCTAATAGGCAGTCACATGCTCGAGCTAGTATGGGTCAGGCGTAACGATCCCTCCCCAATCCAAACGGCCCGCAAATACTCTCTCAAGGTATCGACCAGCTCTGCTTTCGTCACCTGCCCTGCGCTCAGCTCTCGTCGTTGTGGATCAGATTCACCTAAATAATAGAAACACGCACCAATTTGCTCTACTGGGATATGTTGCGAAGCCGACCATGCCAGGCGATACAAGGCTAATTGCCACTCTCGGGCAGCAATATCCGAAACCGACGGGCGGTGGCCAGTCTTCCAATCGACAATCATCACATCGGGATAATCCGCAAGCGCAGAGGTATCCAACACCGCATCAATGACGCAGCGCACCGGAATCCCATCAAGCTCCACCTCGCATTGTTCCTCGACCGCAATCGGCTCGCAGTGGGCAAACGGAGCGGCTTCAAAACGCGCAAACAACTCCTGCGCACGCGCCTGCGTCAGCTCTTCCTCATCCCCATAATCCGCGTCAAGATATTGAGCATCGTCATCAATATCGAGCGCTAACGGGCGCTGATACCAGTGAGCGATACGTTCATGAACATCAGTTCCAATACGGGCAGCACGTGAGGGTGGCACCGGAATCGGGCGGCGCTCATCCCTGGCAAACTGCACCGGATCATGTGCCAGCTTCACCAAACCCGAAGCGGTAAAGTAATCGCGAACCTGTGGCTGTTTTCCATGCCCACGCTGATGTTCTGCCGCTAAAATATCCGCCTGTATTCGCCACCGTTCGATATGCTCCATACGTTCTTGTGGCGAGGCTACCTGCCACGGATCACGAGCCGTACTCACCTGGCGTTGCACATCAATCGGCCAGCGCATACTCCCGTCATCGTCAAATCCTGAACCCTCATTGCGATAGTCAGCAGCAGCCTTTTTAATATCAGCAATATCCTCCTGCGATAAGTAAGGCTCATTTTCTGGATCGGCAGTTAAATGAGCTGACATATCGCGAACGAAGGCATTTTCGCGGTAATTAGTTTCCCTCTCAGGCGGGCGATTCCCTTCCGGTTGATTCCCTTCCGATTGATTCCCCTCCGGCTCGTGCCCCGTTGGCTGCTGTGGGTTGAGCAAAACCGACTCGCGCGCCTGCACTGCGGAATCTGCATTGGGATGATCCTCAGCGCTTCGGCCCCAACCTGCGGTAATCTGAGCTACTGCAGCCTGATCGGTAGCATCTTGCTGGGATAAATCCGGCTCGATATTATCCGGCGAATCCACTGCCCTATGCGCACTCAAGGAATGAATCGTCGGAGCATCCATATCCTGAATTGCACCACTATTAAATTGCGCAGAGCAGATATACACCTTGTGGCGTGCCCGAGTGAGGGCAACATAGGCGATACGGCGTTCCTCCGCATTCCTATGCCGACGCAGACCTCCTGTTATCAGATCTTTCATTTCAGCAAGGACCTCGGCTTTGCGCTGAGGTAAATCTGCTTTAGCAATAGAGGTTGGCTTACCAAAAGAAAATGCTGGCAGATAGCGAGCATCCATACGAAGCGGGTATGGCAGCTCTTTAGCGCTCGTCAGCCAGCACGAATCCCGCTTATCGTCATCACGCTTTTCGTCGATCTTATCCGTCGGCCCCATATTCATTACCGCAACGATGTCCCACTCCAGACCTTTCGCAGCATGAACCGTTGCTATTTGAACGACTCCGTTCCGCTCACAATCCTCTTCATCCACATCATCGGAGGTTAACTCTTTCACTTCCTCATGTTCATCAAGCGCGTCGAGCCAATCAACGAACTCTCGAATGGTCGCACCCGGATGCCCAGCCGCGTAGCTTGCCCCAAATTCCACGAATTGGCTTAACACCGCGTCAATCTTTCGACCGCCATACGGGCGCGCTTGGGCGTACAACCGCAGATTAAGCCGATCAATAACCCCATTGATGAGCTCCGGCAAAGCGCGGAAGCGCTGCTGGCGAATATCAGCAAGCAGATGAGCGATGTCTCCAAACCGTTGCAGTCCTATTTCTGATATCCCCGACGGAGTCTGCGAAGCCTCACTCAAGGCCTCAAGCCCCTCCACCACGCACAGATATTCGTATTCAGTTCGAGAAGAATTTTTATCCTGTGCCGCAATCGACGATAGGTAACGCGAGAACGCCATGAGATCTTGAGCGCCAATCCCGTAAAAATTAAACAGGCTCAGCACTGCCTCATTGCGTTCTGGATATGCAATCAGGGTCAAGGCATGACGGACAAGTTTCACCTCTGCCCGTTCAATCAGCGGCTGACCGCCGATGACCTCATAGGGGATACGCCATTCGTCAAAGATTTGGCTGACCGCTTTAATCTCTTTCCATCCACGGCACAATACCGCCGCGCTCGGAGTTGACCCGTTCACATCTGGTTCCAGATCTGCCGCCAGGCGCCGCGCTAAAGCTACCCGCAGATCATGAGAGGTCATGCGGTGTAGAAAGACGACGTCACCTGGTACAGGTGAAGGTGGAGCTAGGGTGGCTGGTGATAGAGAGTCTTCACAGGAGGGATCTGTTTGCAGCGAGGAAGGATGTGATTGCAACACTCTTCCTGCATAAGCAGCGGTCTGCCCCGCCATCGCCTCCTCAGGCTCAGAACATCTCGCCGACGCCAGAGCGTCTTTTTCGAGATCAAGTTTGCGTAATTCTTTCACCTCAATATCGGGATACTCGCATTTACCCGAGGTTAAGGCATTCGCTGCATGTAAAATCTGCTGATCGTTACGGAAAGCGACAGACAAGCTGAGATTCTTCTGCACCTTGAACCGACGCATAAAGTCACTCAACCCATTAGCTGACGCACCCCGCCACGAGTACAGCGACTGGTTCGGATCACCAACCGCACATACCGACCACGAATCACGAAACATCGCCTCTATGAGCATCGCCTGATTAACCGATGTGTCCTGATATTCGTCAAGCAATACAAGACGATATTGTTCAGAAAGATCGCGCCCAACGCTCGGGATATCACTGATAATCTGGCGAGCAAGTCGAACTTGATCGCTGAATTCCATAAGCGAGTGCTGCTGGCAATAATCCCGATAGGCGGCAATGACGGGGATAAGGGCAATTCGCAATTTCATTGCCTCTAGCGCCCCGGATAATGCGCGGTTCATATCGGTGGCTTCTTTGGCTTCAATACCAGCATAATGACGAACGTCGTTATTTAATCTCGCCCCTTTAATCGAAGTAATGACGTCAACAGAATCCTGGCAAAATTGCTGCAACTGAGCACAACTACAATCGTGATCGTTCATGCTTTCTGCCAGTGATAACGCCGTATCGACGAGCTTTGACATCGAAGAACCAATGCACGCATCAACGAAAGCTGGATCTTGGGCATATTGCGAAACGATGCGCTCCATGATCTGCCAACGTTCGCCATCGGTTATCACCCGAGTATCGGGCGTAACCCCAATCAGGAGGCCATAGGTCGCGACGATATCAGCAGCAAAGGAATGATAGGTTGCCACATGTGGGCGTTGCAATCGGCTATGGATACGGTAGGCGCTATCCGCCTGTTCATCTGCCGGGCGATATAGCCCCGCACGTATCGCCTTATGCAACGTCTGCTCGACCCGTTGAGCTAGTTCGGCTGCGGCAGTTCGCGTGAACGTCAAACCTAAGGCCTGGTCTGGGCGCACATTTCCCGCAACAATATGCCAGGTGATCCGTTGAGCCATCGTCGCTGTCTTCCCAGAACCTGCCCCAGCGATAACCGCAATCGCCGGATCTTGGCAGGTGATGACTTCACGCTGCTCGTGCGTCGGTTCATTAGCCAACAAACCCACAAATTCTTCATAGCTCGTCATGAGAAAAGCCTTCCATTGCCAACCGATGGGCATACATGAGCAAATGGGCATCGCGAGCACTCATCGCTAGCTCGGGCAGAGATACTCTGTGCAGAAAATTCACGACGGACGAATTCGCATGCAGTAACCATCTGCTCGGCGTCAGATTTCGAGAAAGACTCAATTCGCGCCTTTTTGCCTTTAGTATGCGAGGTATTGACATTGACAAGCTCTGCACTAGCTTGCATGCCTTTCGCTGCGTGCGCAATAGCACCGACGTAAGCGAAGAATTGGTAGCTGCGCAACTGCATATTCCGTTGCGGATCTCGTGAGTCCCGCGGTGATCTGCCCGTCTTAAAATCGACAATATTTACGTCATTATCGCAATACTCAATGCGATCGAGCCGACCAGAAAGTCGGACTGGACCAGCCGCCGTATTCATGTCGTAACGAGCTGGCTGCTCCACACTAACCCGATCCACATGTTCAGCCTGTGCGTCCAGGTATTCCTTGAGATGATCGACCATCTTTTCCACATCACGGAGTTTGGCAATCTCACCGATATTGGTACTGCGCGGCAAGGTATCAAGCAGCTCACGCGCACGCTGCGCGTAGGATTCGTCGGTACCCTGCGCATATTCTTCCGCTAATACGTGGAGAATCTTTCCGATCTCGATATGTAATCGCTGCCCTTGCTGGCGCATTCCGGCCTGATCGAAGAACGCTTTTAACGGGCATTGCCGAATATCCGCTAACCGAGACGGCGAAACCGACATAACAGTAGTGTCATCGTGCGCCTGGCTCGTCCATTGCCACCGATCTACCCATCTACTCGGATCTGCCTGCCAGATGCCATCATCGGCAAGTCGTTGAGCGATAGCAGTAGCTTCCTGCGCCATCTGTTCATCTGCACATCGGGTAGCGCGGTGTAATTCCCCTAGCAAACCCATCAAGCTGTAGCTCGTGTGGAAAGAACCAATACGCTGGGCATCTGGGAAAAACTCAGTAAAGAAGCGCGAAGCCTGCGCCTGCGGGCTATCCTCACTCGTCAGCATTATTCCGCGTCGTGCCCGACTAACTGCCTGCAGTAACATCCGCAATTCGTCATCTAATACATCACGCAGATACTGTTGCGCCTCCCCTGCCGAACCAGATAGCGCATGACCCACCACGATATTGACCAGTTGCGGCACGTGGGTCATGACATTGCGCAATCGCATATTGGGCCATTGCCCCTCAGCAATGCCAACAACCGCAACATAATCCCATTGTTTGCCGATAGCTGACGACGGAGTAACGAGGCTGACCTCATCACGCTGACCACGAGTGCGCGCAATCGAATCTTCTGGCACGTCATTACTAAAGACGTGTTCGTCAAGCAGACGGAAATCTGCATTTACGCCATAGCGATCCACAAGGCGTTGAGCCACCCGAAATAACGCGATAATGGCGTCAAGATTACTGTGCGCCTCTTCTGCTCCCTCACGCCCAGCTAAAGCGCACTCTCGCCACTGCTCGGCTACCCCCACGCTATCCCAGGCTTCCCACAACAGTTGTTGTGCATCGACACGGCGCTGTGCCGCATGCCGAATCCGCTCTAATATCTGAGCGAATCTTTCTAACTGCGCAATCTGCGTGACTATCGGATCGCCCAACAAGATTGCCCGCCACAATTCCTCATCCGAGTATGGCGTGCCGGCTTGTTCCCCGATGGCATGGAGCAAGCGGAAAAAACGCCGAAGCTCCATCGGATCAATACCAATTAACGGCCCAGTGAGTACCCGACGGATACTATCGCTATGTGCCTCCTGCGCCGAACAGAGCGCTAAGCGAATCAGCTCAACCACAGCCAATACGGCCGGATGTTGGGAAAGCGATCCCGTCAGACCAACGCTGCGCACTGGCACGCCATGCTGGCGCAACTGCCGCTGAATAACCGCAAAAGAACTATTAGATCGGGCGATGACTGCCATCTGCGAATAGGGCACCCCGTGCGCATGGAGACGTTGAAAATAATTGGCAACATAGGACATCTCATCCGAGCTGTTGGCAAATAATGCGCTATGAACGCCATCGAACGGTGCAAGATCGCCATTCGTATCCTGAGCTGCCTTCTGAGATTCGTCAACGCTCAGGCATTTTTCGGCGTTGTTTTCTGGCAATACGCACCCTTCAGCGTTTTGCGGATTTCCAGAGCGCTGCGCGCCCTGGGCTAGATCCAATTGCGCATTTTCTTCTACGGGAAGCTCACCGCGCTGGGCACGATCTCCCGTCGTACCATTACCCTCAGATGCTCTAGGGCCAACAGCGCCTCGATGACGCCCGACTCCCGCAACGTGAATACCGGCGGTGATCTTCATGATTAGCTCAGTAATCTCTGGCGCGTTGCGGTAGCGCCGCTCCAAGATCATCAGGCGAGCTCCAATGCCGCCAGTAGCCGGCGAGCGCGTCAAAATAGCTGGCAACTGGGCTATCCCGCCACGGAAGCCATTAACCGCGCAATCTGGATCGCCAAAAGCGACAATATTTGATCCGTCTTCACGCAAAGAACGCAGTAAGGTGCGCAGGGCAAGTGTGGCATTGTGTACGTCATCAATGATTACCCAATCCCAATGTGGCCGCACTATCGGCTGAATAACAGTTGCCCCCTGATCGGCACTATCCCAATTATCAATAGCGGCCGCCGCACGTGAGACTAATCGGGAGTGGTCCACCATATCGGGGTTATGGTTGCCCATGCTGGCCTGGGTAGCCAGAGATTTTTCGTAGACGTCAATCAGCCGCGCTCCCCACCGCCACATCGGCTCATCATATTGACGCCCTAATTCGGCTAGGGCTGACCCGTCCAGCCCTAACTCCGCACTGCGCGTAAGAAGTTCTCGGAATTCTGCTCGGACTGCATCCAACGTCATCGCCTGCGGAGAAAAAGGCATCGATTCGAGCCCCTCTTCTGCCTGCCGAGGATCTTCCTTTGCCCCTTGGCGCTCCTTATACTCTGCATATTCTGCAGCCAAAAATTCCAAGGCCTCGTGAATCATGCGATCTTGTTCCGAGCCGCTGAGTAATTGTGGAATATTCCGACCCAAACGCGCCGCATACGCACACACAATGCGGAAAGCAAAAGCAGAAATGGACTGGACGTTAACCGTGTTGGGCAAATAGCCTAAGCGTGCCGTCATCGCATTTCGCGCTACATCGGCTTCACGACGCCCTGGAGTCAGTACCGCGATCCGAACATGTGGGTCACTCTTACACAGCCGTACCGCAAGCTCCCGGGCAAGCAAACTTTTGCCCGTTCCGGGAGCCCCCACAACACATGCCACCTCAGGCGCTACGAGATCAAGTACTGCCTGCTGAGAAGGATCAAAAATCACGTCATCGCTCACATCTTCCAGGATACGGCAAAGGTATTAATATTTATCCTCGCTGCACCCGTACAATAGGGAGAGCTAAATATTAAGGAGAAATATGCACATCACAATCGGATTCCGCCATACGGGCGGGCAGGTATCTCTCGACACCGACATGAGTTCCCAGGATCTATACGCCGCTGTTGAGCAGGCGCAAACCTCAACCCTTCCCCTGCATTTAACTGGCACCGACGGTAAAGTCGTTATTGTTCCCGCTGATTCTTTGGGATACGTGGTATGTAATTCGCCTGAAGAACGCCGCGTTGGATTCGGATTCTAAAATAAGTTACTGGTTAATCGTGCCTATCGGAAAGTGACGAACGTGCAATCTGGAATTGTTGATAACACCCACATCACCATCACCCCCGCAAATGAACCTCCGGCAGATATTACTGGGGATAATAGCGAGGTGGGAGCCTCCAGCTTCGCAGATCTCGGAGTTTCGCAGCCGGTTGTCACTGCACTAGCCGAACACGGCATCACGCATCCATTCCCAATACAGGCACTGACGCTTCCGGTTGCTCTGAAAGGCGCTGATATTATCGGTCAAGCCAAAACCGGAACAGGGAAAACCCTCGGTTTTGGTATCCCGATGGTGGAAAAGACGATTGGCCCAAACGAACCCGGCTGGGAAGATCTCAGTGCTCCTGGCGTACCACAAGGTCTGGTCGTTGTCCCCACTCGCGAGTTAGCAAAACAGGTAGCTGGGGATCTGCGCGATATGTGTACGCATCGCTCGGTGCGCATTGTGGAACTTTACGGGGGCAAAGCCTACGAGCCACAGATCAAGCAGCTCGCTAACGGAGCGGAGATTGTTGTTGGAACGCCAGGGCGCATTATTGATCTGCTGAAGCACCGCCAGCTTGATCTGTCACACACTCGCACCGTCGTCCTGGACGAAGCAGATGAAATGCTGGATTTGGGCTTCTTAGAGGATGTAGAACGCATCCTTGCCGCCACTCCGGCGACCCGGCACACCATGCTGTTTTCCGCTACTATGCCAGGGCCGGTCATCGCGATGGCCCGACGTTATATGTCTCGCCCAACGCATATTCGCGCGCAAGACGCCAACGATGACTCCGCAACCGTTCAAGACGTCAAACAAGTGGTCTACCGCTGCCATGCGCTCAACAAATCTGAAGTTTTAGCCCGTATTTTGCAGGCCCGCGAGCGCGGTTTAACTATTGTATTTACTCGCACTAAACGCACGACGGATCGGCTGGCCACCGAATTGGAGGACCGCGGATTTGCCACCGGCGCATTGCATGGCGATCTTGGCCAAGGCGCACGCGAACAGGCGATGCGGGCATTCCGCAAAGGAAAAATTGACGTTCTGGTTGCTACTGACGTTGCCGCTCGCGGTATCGACGTTGATGACGTCACCCACGTCGTTAACTATCAGTGCCCGGAAGATGAAAAGACGTATCTGCATCGCATTGGTCGCACGGGTCGAGCTGGTCATGCTGGCACGGCGATTACCTTTGTTGATTGGGAAGATTTACCGCGTTGGTCAGTGATTAATAATGCGTTGAACCTCGGTTTTCCAGAACCAATCGAGACGTACCACACCTCCGATCATCTGTATAGCGATCTCGATATTCCCTCAGACGTAAGTGGGCGTCTGCCTCGGTCTAAGCGCACGCGCGCTGGCTTAGATGCGGAAGAAATTGAGGATTTTGCTGAGACGGGGTACCGCTCCACGCGTGGGCGACGCCGTTCAACTAATGCCTCGTCTCGTTCCACGGCACGCTCATCGCGTAAGACGACACGTGCTCGTAAACGCACGCGCACGTCCTCAGCTCGGGTGGAAAACTCAGGGCAAGTGGCTGCCGATAATCACAGTGCAAAGAACTCTCATGCCCAATCGCCAACGCCCCAGGAATCTGCTTGTGCTCCAACTGCGGCAAAGCGCAACCGCAATTCCGCTCCAGTAGCTTCCGGCACATCGCACACCCCCTCGGCTTCTCGCGGTGCTTCTACCCCACGTACCCGCCAACGCACCCGCACCCGTCGGGCCACATCAAGTGAATAACAAACGGGTAGCTAAAAATCTGCAGCCCGATATCTGGAGTCATACTCGGCTCTGATAGTGGCTGCCTGTGCCGTAGATAGCTTCAACCTTAAGTAGCAGCCATCACTCAAGGCTGTCGCCAGCTATCGTGGCATTAATCAAGCAGTAGCGATCTTATGTAGCGAATCAACCGCACATATATGGGCCGGTCGTAATAACCGGCCCACTATTGCGCGTATTTATTCTTGCAGGTATTCGTCATTACTCGTCCACTATTAAGCGAAAATGCTCAACCTCGGCTAGGACATCGACTTAATAATGCCGAGTACGCCAGAAATTATAAGCTGGGTTGCGATAGCGGCCAGCAACATACCACTCAATCGCGTCAACAACATAACGCCAGCTTCACCCAAGAACCGCATTACCGCACCCGAGAAGCGCATTAGCAACCAGGAAATAGCTAATACGACAACCAACGCAGCGATAACGGTTAATTTTTCTACCCACTGCCCCGAATCACGCATAAACAACATGAAGGCGACGATTGCCCCTGGGCCAGCTAATAACGGCATCCCCAACGGCACTACAGCCACATGGATGGACCCACCGGCAGAGCCAGGATCTTGTTCCTTTCCCGTCAATAATTGCAGCGCAATGAGCAAGAGCAATATGCCACCGGAAATCTGGAGCGCCTCGGCCGAAATTCCCATCCATTCAAAAAGGAAGAAGCCAAAAAACCCGAAAACTAGCAACAAGATAAGCGCAATAAGATTTGACTGACGGGCAACCTTAATTCGCGTCGCCTTATCTTGCGAGCGCGTCAACGCAATAAAGATCGGCACGTTACCTGGCGGGTCGATAATGACCAACAGCGTCGTAAACGCAGTGGCAAAGAGCGCAGGGTCAAATCTCACGGGCGTAAAACCTCCAAAAAAGCACCTTGTGCGAGGGCATCTACCGTTGCCCGATCAGTTGAATACTCACCGAGCACATTCGGTTTTCCGCTTCCATGGTAATCACTTGATCCAAAAGGGAAAAGCTGTAGCCGTTCAATATAGCTACGCAGTAGCTCACGTTCTGTTTCAGGATTATCCCGATGGTTAACTTCCACGCCAAATAGTCCCGCTTCTCGCATGCGATCGAAAGCCCACATCGGCACTGTTCGCCCCCGATGCCCGGCAAGTGGATGAGCACAAACCGCCCGACCACCGGCATCCACAATCCATTCAATCGCCTCGCAGGTCTGCGGGGCATACTGCCGGACGTAATACGGGTGCCGAGGATGTAGCAGCCGCTCAAAAGCTTCCTCCCGCGAGGCGACTACCCCACGGGAGATAAGCGCATCGGCAATATGCGGTCGACCAATAATGCCATGTTCTCCGGCCTGCTCCTGCACGTCCTCCCACGTAATATCCACATCGCGTGCCAGACGTTCAACCATCTCTTTTGCTCGATCTATCCGCGCATTGCGCATTCGCACACAATGCCGACGCATATTGGCATCGTCCGGATTGAAAAGATAGGCAAGCATGTGTACTGACAGTGGGCGCTCACGGTAGATAAAACGAGTCGATAACTCCATACCGCGGACTAACGCGACGCCCGTGGCAGCAACCGCACTGCTGGCCTCTTCCCATCCGCTGATCGTGTCATGATCGGTCAGACCCACCATCTGCACGCCAGCCTCGCGCGCCGCATACATGAGTTCGCGGGGGCTGTCCGTGCCATCCGAACAGGAGGTGTGAGTATGTAAATCGATCATAAGCTCACGCTAAAACGCGGAACATATTTCGGCAAGCGTAACTGCGGTACGGTGAATTCTTCCTCTGCTATCTGTCGTGGGATAATAGCAGCATGAGTGAACAGGTGACACAGAGCGTCGAAGAAAAAGCCCATAACCGCACCCAACGCCCACGCGGTCAGGTCTTTCGGGAATTCATTGGGCAGGATTGGGGGGCACGCCCAGCCGGCCCAGAGCGAATGGCCGTTGCTGATTACACACCGGCACGCCGCGCCAAACTTTCGGCATGTTTCCCCGGTGAACGTCTCGTTCTTCCCGCAGGAGATCTGCAGGTACGTTCGAATGATTGCGATTACCGTTTCCGCGCCCATTCTGCGTTTTCCCATATGACGGGTCTGGGTGGTGAAGATGAGCCCGGCGCTGTTTTAGTGCTCAACCCGATTGATGATTCCCACCACGAGGCCACGCTCTATTTCCACCCTCGCGCTTCGCGATCTTCTGAAGAGTTCTACGCCGATTCGCGCCACGGCGAATTTTGGGTTGGTGCTCGGTTATCTGCCGAAGAGATGGAGCGCGCCACTGGAATCAAAGTAGCGCATATCGAGGAGCTTCCCGATGCGCTCGCCAAAGATCTCGGCGCGATCAACATCCGAGTTATGCCGCAATCTGACGCCCGCATTGAAGCCCTTGTTGCACAATTGCGCAGCCAAAATGAGCTGACGGAAGGTGCAAGCCAAGCTGATGCGCTCCTGGCAGAAGCCGCCTCGGAAATCCGACTCATTAAAGACGAGTGGGAAATCGAGGAAATGAAGAAGGCTATCGCCGTCACCGCGTCGGGATTTGACGAGATGATCCGCACCTTGCCCCGCGCCAAAGAGCACTGGCGCGGCGAACGAGTCGTCGAAGGCGCGTTCTTCGCCAAAGCCCGCGAAGAGGGCAACGGAGTGGGATATGAGACGATTGCCGCTGCCGGTAATCACGCAAATACTTTGCACTGGATCACGAACGATGGGCAGCTCCGCGATGGTGAATTAATCCTTATTGACGCCGGCGCGGAAGTAGATTCCCTCTACACTGCGGATATTACTCGCACATTGCCAATTAGCGGAGTCTTTAATGAAACTCAGCGAGAGGTCTACAACGCCGTTCTAGAGGCATGCGAATATTGCCTTGAGGTGGCTTCCCGCCCGCGTGTGCAGTTCAAAGATCTGCATGCCGCGGCAATGGAGGTCATTGCCGCACATCTCGAACGCTGGGGGCTACTGCCGGTATCCGCCGCAGAATCTCTCGATCCTAGCGCGCAGTACCACCGCCGCTGGATGCCCCACGGGACCTCACACCACCTCGGAATCGACGTCCACGACTGCGCGCAAGCTAAGCGAGAACTTTATCAAGATGCGTACCTTGAACCCGGTATGATCTTCACTATCGAACCTGGCCTATACTTCCGGCAAGACGATCTGAAAGTACCAGAACGATTCCGCGGTATCGGGGTTCGTATTGAGGACGATATTCTCGTCACCCCTGATGGCGCCATCCGGCTCTCTGAATCTATCCCTCGCACTGTCGAAGATGTCGAAGCCTGGATGGCACGCTGCATGGGGCGTCAGAGCTAGGGAGAGCAATATGGCATCCGGAACGCGCGTTTTTGTTGGCCGGCTAGCTGGCGCACCCGTTTTTGATCCGATTGGCGACCGCGTTGGGAAAGTACAAGACGTGGTGGTTGTCTTTCGGTTGCGCGGCAACCCGTCAGCAGTCGGGCTTGTCGTTGAGGTATCGGGCAAACGCCGTGTGTTCCTTCCGCTGACCCGCGTCACCTCTATGGAAAACGGCCAGGTCATTACCACTGGTCTGCTCAATATCCGACGCTTTGAGCAACGCCCATCGGAGACGATGGTGCTCGGGGAGCTATTGGATCGTCAGGTCAATTTCACCGACGGTTCTGGCAACGCCCACGTCCTTGACGCCGCCATTGAGCAGGTAAGCCACCGTGAATGGCAACTCACGACGCTCTACGTCAGAATGGCTCGCGGAAGCCTGGACGCGGGGAACACCAAAATCGTTGACGTTGCAGAGATTACGGGTCTGCGTACCCGCGCAGCCAACCAAGCCGCCACTGCCCTGCTGGCTCAGATTAACAATCTGAAAGCTCCGGATATTGCCGATCTGCTTTCCGCATTACCTGATGAGCGCGTTATCTCCGTCGCAAAGTACATGTCCGACGATATTCTGGCCGATGTTCTTGAGGAAATGTCGGACGCCGACCGCGTTACAGTGCTCTGCGCTCTTGAGGTGGAACGTGCTGCCGATATTCTCGAAGAGATGGCCCCGGATGACGCTGCCGATTTGGTCAACGAGCTTCCCGCCGCACAAGCAGAAATGTTGCTGGCACGTATGCAACCTGATGACGCCCGCGATGTGCGGCGATTGATGTCCTACGGCGAGCATACCGCCGGCGGTCTGATGACGACCGAGCCTATCGTGTTATCGCCAGACGCTACAGTTGCTATGGCTTTGGCGGCAGCTCGCCGGCAAGACCTGCCGCCGGCTGTTGCCTCAGCATGTTTTATCGTTCGCCCACCAACCGAAACGCCTACCGGCCGATATATCGGAGTCGTGCATTTACAACGTGCATTACGCGAACCGCCCTCTGAAATGGTTGGCGCTATCGTGGACCACGTCGAAACACTGCATCCCGATGACGGCATTGGCACCATCACTCGACTATTGGCTACCTATAATCTGACGATTCTGCCTGTTGTTGATGGTGGTCTATTAGTTGGCGCTGTTTCGGTGGACGATGTGCTCGACCACTTGTTGCCTAAGGATTGGCGCGACGAGGACGAACTCGTCATTGATACGGAATTTGATGAGCGACACGCCAATGAGGAGGATGACGATGCCTGATAGCTTCGATCAGCCATTAGAAAAGCGTCGGCGTCGTTTCTCTTACCGACCCGACGCTGAGGCGACCGGAATCGTCGCCGAACGGATCGCTCGTTTTACCGGAACTCCGGCGTTCTTGATCTACCTGACGGTATTCGTCGTCATATGGATCGGATGGAATGCGCTGGCACCGGAACATTTACGTTTCGATTCCGCCTCTCTCGGCTTTACCGCGCTGACCCTCATGCTTTCCCTGCAGGCTTCCTATTCCGCACCACTTATCTTGTTGGCACAGAACCGGCAAGATGACCGCGATCGCGTGACGGCCGAGAATGATCGCCAACGAGCCGAACGTAACTTAGCTGATACGGAGTTCCTCACCCGCGAGATCGCCTCACTGCGCATCGCTATGCAGGATCTTGCCACCCGAGATTTCGTTCGCTCTGAGATTCACGACCAACTTTCTCAGCATACGGAGCGTGAGAGTAGCGAACGCGAGGATTTGCGTGCGCAACTTGCCGATCGCGAAGCAGAAATTGCTGCCTTACGCGAGCGCTTATCCCACTTTGAAGACCCTGGCAACGGCGAGAACATCTCACAGTAGTTAAGGAGAATAACCGATATGACCATCCCCAGTGTTGAAACCATCACCGCCGCCCTCGCCAAGGTGATTGACCCAGAGATCCGCCGTCCGATCACCGAGCTTGGGATGGTGCGTTCTGTCTCTATCTCAGAAACCGGCGATGCCGTCATCGGTATTGATTTAACGACGGCAGGCTGTCCCCTGCGGGACACCATTTCCCGCGATGTTCACGAGGTTGTTTCATCCCTAGAGGGAGTCCAGCACGTATCGGTTGAAATGGGCGTCATGAGTGAGGAGCAAAAAGCCGAGCTGCGCAAGACGCTGCGTGGCGGTCAGCCGGAACGAGTAATTCCCTTTGCTCAGCCGGGGAATCTGACTCGCGTCTATGCGGTAACTTCCGGCAAAGGCGGCGTTGGCAAATCGTCAATGACGGTTAATTTGGCAGTGGCGATGGCCGCCCAAGGGCTGAAAGTCGGCCTGGTAGATGCCGATATTTACGGGTTCTCTATCCCTACTATGATGGGCGTTTCCACCCCGCCACAGGTCGTCGATAATATGATTATCCCGCCGGTGGCACACGGCGTAAAAACGATCTCGATTGGCATGTTCATGCAAGAAAATGGGCCTGTCGTATGGCGTGGGCCAATGCTGCATCGGGCGTTAGAACAGTTCTTTGCCGACGTTTACTGGGGCGATCTTGACGTACTGCTCATTGATCTGCCGCCGGGAACAGGTGATATTGCCCTGTCTGTTGCTCAGCTCATCCCGTCAGCCGAAATCATTTTGGTCACTACCCCACAAATCGCAGCGGCAGATGTTGCTGAACGTGCCGGCATGATGGCCTCACAGACCGATCAACGGGTTGTCGGCATCATCGAGAATATGTCCCATTTAGTGTTGCCAGACGGCTCAACGATGGAGATATTCGGCAGCGGCGGCGGGCAAATCGTCGCTGGGCAGCTCTCACGTCTATTAGGGTATGCCGTTCCGCTGCTCGCACAGATTCCTTTGGAGCAGCAACTGCGTGAAGGCGGAGATGCGGGAACGCCGATTGCTGGGCAAGACGGTGAATCCCCGGCCCAGCTTGCATTACGGGAGGTAGCCACTACCCTAGCCCACCGTGCCCGTGGCTTATCTGGGCGCAATCTCGGAATTTCCCCGCTCTAATCCGAGCACTCATTCCAAAGCAACCCAGTTATTTCGATTCGGCTGTGTCCACCCCATTTGGGCTCCGTGTGGCTCATTCGGTTTTGTGAGAATCAGCCACACGGAGTAGCCACACGCTCTCGCGTGCGTGCTCGTGTGCTCCATTCTCGCGAATAACGCAATATCGTGGCATGTGCCTCGGCGCGATACTCAGCTAAATCGCGTCGGGGCACGTACCATAGGAGATGCACATACTCAAGGAGAGAAGATGGCCGCCGATAAAGCCCAGTCCTGGACCTACGCTGAACAGATCATCGTCGAAGAAGGCGTTATGCGCCTATCGCGGCAACATGCCGCCGAATTAGGGATTCGCACGCTCTCACCAGCTACCGGCCGTTTTCTTTCCACTCTCGCGTCACTTGGCTCAGCAAAAACGATTGCTGAAGTCGGCACCGGCACGGGGCTATCGGGGCTCTATCTGCTTAATGCTGTTCCCGATGCTGTATTGACAAGCATTGACATTGATTCCGAGGCGCAAACACTGGCCCGTGAGAATTTTACTGCCGCTGGAATCCGCTCAGGGCGGGTTCGGCTTATTAATGGGCGCAGCGCGGATATGCTCCCTCGGCTCGCCTCTAATGGCTATGATCTCGTTCTCCTGGATGGCGATCCAGCCGAAGCCGCCGGTGACGCCTGTGAAGCACTGCGTATGCTTCGCTCTGGCGGCACTTTGATTGTCACTCATGCGTTAAACGCAGATCGAGTTGCCGATCCAGCCCGACGCGATGAAGCTACCGTGGCTTTGCGTAACTTAGGACGGCAACTAATTGAGGCTGAAGACGTCGTCTCCAGCCTCATTCCCCTTGGGGATGGTCTTATCGTGTGCGTTAAGCGTTAAGCTAGCTTTAGCACCTCAGCAAGGACCTCGTGCAGGGACTTCACCTCGTCATCACTCAATTCCAAGACGAGACGCCCACCGCCTTCGAGCGGCATTCTCAGCGTCGTTCCGTGAATATCGCGTTCCGCTTCTAACGGTCCGTCGCCGGTACGCGGTTTCATGGCTGCCATTGAGTTTCTCCTTCCGAGGCAGGATCGTCTCTGCCTCTTCTTGAGAATAATTCTACGCGAAATCGCCGCGCTTCGTCATCGCCTCATAACGAATCTTATTATTCGTCAGATGTTTCGCTGCTTTCCCGCATTTCTTCAGCCAATCGATGCACCCCCGCAACGATTGCAGACACTGCCTCCTGCTCGGTATCCACAACAGTGAAGAGCTGGTCGTCTCCTGGTGAGATATATCCCTGCACCATCATGGTAGACGTCAACCATTCAATAAGCCCAGACCAATATTCCCGCCCGACGAGAACAACGGGGAATGAGGAGACTTTACGTGTTTGCACTAGCGTCAACGCCTCAAATAGCTCGTCCATTGTGCCATAGCCACCGGGCAATACCACGAAGCCAAGGGAGTACTTCACGAACATCATCTTGCGAACAAAGAAATACCGGAAGTTGATCCCCAGATCGACATATTCATTCATGCCCTGTTCAAAGGGTAATTCAATGCCTAAGCCGACGGAGGTTCCTCCAGATTCCATCGTCCCTTTATTACCGGCTTCCATAATGCCTGGCCCGCCCCCTGTGATGACGGCATAGCCCTGCTCCACAAGACCTTTGGAGATACGTTCAGCGAGCTGATAATAGGGGCTATCGGGGTGTAGCCGAGCAGAACCAAAGATTGAAATTGCCGGCCCCAGCTCCGCGAGCGCATCGAAGCCTTCTACAAACTCTGCTTGGATGCGCATGATACGCCACGGATCGCTATGAATAAACGACGAATCTTGTAGCGAGCGCAATAACTGCGCGTCGGTGGTCATCTGGGGGATTTGCTTGCCCCGCAACGTCACCGGACCTTTGTGATAGTTATGCATACTTTTCGACATACTTCACAGGCTACCGATATTGTCTGCATACTGTGCAGTGTTCACGCGTTGCGCGAATCTGTATTGGGCTATTCGTGGCGTTTCATCGTCAATTCCTGTTGGCGCATGGTCAGGGCGGTTGCCTTATGGTCAATCCGTTGGCTTGTGGGCTCCCTGGGTGCTGGGATTGGTTAGCCCGTTATTGTATTCACCGCTTTGGCTGTATCCATTACTCCTATCATCGGCTAGTTCCTCTTGTGCGCTAAAAAGCATGTGTACAGCGCGATTTTCTCTGCTTTGCTGGCCTCACTATCCCCGTTCTTCCCTAGAATTCCTTTTATCCGCCCTTATTTATTAGGTTCTTTGCACCGACAGACACGACGGTAGACAGGTGCAAAATAGCGCGATCATTGCACATAGTTTGGTCCCACGTCATCAAGGAATTAGGCTGAACGAATATGGAATGGGTAATTGCACTAGGCGCTGGATTAGGGATTGGTCTCATCGTCGGAATACTGGGCGCAGGCGGCGGTATCCTCTCCATACCTGCCCTGGTGTATCTCTTACACCACACTCCTCATAATGCGGCCGCTGAATCCCTGATTATCGTCTCCCTATCGGCCTGCGCTGCCCTGTTCTCCCATGCAAAGCACCGCTGCGTGCATTGGCGGGACGGATGCACATTTGCTGCTGTCAGCTCTGTTAGTGCTATTGCCGGCGCACGTTTAGCACCCTTATGCAATCCCACTGCGCTCATGTTTGCCTTCGCCGGAGTCGTCTTTTGTGCTGGCTGCTATATGCTCTGGCGTTGGCGAAGGGAATCTGGCGGATCCGCCCTTTCCACTCATGACGTGCCCGCTCACAATGCACGCCCCAGCAATACGCTCGCTCATTATGTGCCCGCCACATCACCCGAGGTAGACCAGGGGGCAGTTACATCTGCTGCTATCCCCTATTCTGATTCGGAATATAGCGATGAGGATCCCTCGCAGGTACCCGCGGTTATACCCAGCCATTACCCTCCGGTATCTTCACCGGATTCAACGTCTCTACCTAGCGACTCAACATATCTGCCCAGCTCAACACCGCCACCTAGCGTTCACCTTCCTCCAGCACCTACCTCAGCCCCTGCGCCGCGTTGGTGGGCAATGGCAACGGCAGGCGCAAGCGTCGGACTCTTGTGCGGGGTGTTCGGAGTTGGTGGCGGATTTGCCGTTGTTCCCGTCTTGGTTGCCATTTTTGGTTTCCCCATGCTCGAAGCGACCGGCACATCCGTCTTGGTCATGTTCCTTACCTCAGCCGCCGGACTGGTGGGGCGCATCGGTACACCTGTTCATATCATCTGGCATATCGTCATCCTGTTTGGGGCGGCTTCTCTGATCGGCAGCGCACTCGGAGCGCCGCTATCGCGTCGGGCAAAGAACACAACCTTATCGTTAGGCTTCGCACTGTTACTATTCGGGGTTGCGGTTATGACCATCATCCTGAGCTTTTTCACCGCATAACCTGTTTTCTTCGGGTTCTCCGTGCGCACAATTCATCGGATTATTCGGCATTTCTTACCCCGCATCTGGGCATACTGCGCTACCGTATTACCTATGAATCCACACAAATTAGCCCAAGATGCCGCACAGGTAATTGCGCAAAGAACGGGCGTAACTCAACATGACATTGCATTAACACTCGGCTCAGGCTGGGGCGGGGCTGCCGATCTGATCGGTGAGGTGGTCGCCGAGTTGGCAGCCGACGAGGTTCCAGGCTTTTCCGTCTCGGGAGTTGCCGGGCATGCCGGTAAACTGACCTCAATCAAACTACGAAGCGGAAAGCACGCTCTGGTCCTCGGGGCACGTACCCACTACTACGAGGGTAAAGGCGTGCGTGCAGTCGCCCACGGGGTTCGCACCGCTGCAGCAAGTGGAGCAAAGATTTGCATTTTAACCAACGGTTGCGGCTCGACCCGAGAAGCAACCGGCCCTGGAAGTGCTGTTCTCATTCGCGATCACATCAATCTCACTGCGGCCTCTCCCCTCGAAGGCGCACAATTCGTTGATCTGACCGATCTGTATTCGCAGCGGTTACGCGATTTAGCACATCGGGTTGATCCGCAATTGCCGGAAGGTGTCTACGTTCAATTCCCTGGCCCACACTACGAAACCCCGGCCGAAGTTCGAATGGCAGCGCTCCTTGGCGGCGATCTCGTCGGCATGTCTACCGCATTAGAAGCTATCGCTGCTCGCGAGGCCGGTATGGAGATCCTCGGCATATCTCTCGTAACAAACCTGGCTGCGGGCGTTGCTTCACATAAACTTGATCATCACGAAGTGCTAGAAGCGGGTCGGAACGCTGGCCCACGTATTTCACGCCTTCTGGCAGACATTATCGACTCAATGACGAAGGATATGTAAATGACTGATACTGAACTCTTTACCGCAGTACGCCAGTGGATCGCTGCCGACCCTTCCCCAGCAGATCAAGCTGAACTGACGGAACTATTAGAGCGCGCCGAAGGTGGCGACGCTCATGCTCACGCCGATCTCAGCGATCGGTTCGCTGGTTCGCTCAAGTTTGGCACTGCCGGTTTGCGCGGTGTGATGGAAGCTGGCCCGAATCGAATGAATGCTGCGGTTGTGCGTCGTGCTGCCGCCGGCCTGGTCGCCTGGTTGCAGGAATACGTCGATCAGGAAGCAGTTGTCGTCATTGGTTTTGATGCCCGCTATCACTCCCAAGAATTCGCACAAGATACGGCAGCGATCGTGCAGGCCGCGGGGGCAAAAGCGCTCCTCATGCCACGCCCGCTTCCGACCCCGCTCCTGGCATACGCAGTGCGCAAACTCAACGCCGATGCTGGCGTAATGGTCACCGCCTCGCATAATCCGCCAAAAGATAACGGCTACAAGGTCTATCTAGGCGGTCGTTCTGTTGATGCTGACGGGCGTGGCGTGCAGATTGTTCCTCCAGTCGATGCGCAAATCGCCGATAAGATTGCCGCCGCTCCGCCAGCTAATGAGGTACCTATGGGCCAGGGCTGGCAGATGATTGACGAATCCCTCATTGACGATTACATTGCCGATACACTGACTCGCACCCCCGCAGGTCCACGCGATCTTAAAATTGTCTACACTGCAATGCATGGTGTAGGCAACTCTCTCGTTGCCCCACTCTTTGCCGCTGCCGGATTCACTGACGTCATCACGGTTCCCAGCCAGATCAATCCGGATCCGGCCTTCCCCACGGTTGCTTTCCCGAATCCGGAGGAAGCGGGCGCACTTAATGAAGCAATCGCGGTTGCCCAAGACGTCGATGCCGATATTATTATCGCCTCTGATCCCGACGCGGATCGCTGCTCGGTAGCTATTCCCACGCCACAGGGATGGCGTCAGCTCTCCGGTGATGAGATCGGATCAATCCTCGGCGAACAGGCTGCCCGTCAGGCAGTTTCCCGAGGCATCACCGGAAATCTTGCCTCCTCTATCGTGTCCTCGCAGTTACTTGAGCAGATTGCTGGCCATCACGGTTTAGGTTACGAAGCTACCCTGACTGGCTTCAAATGGATTGCGCGTGCGCCAGAAATTCTCTACGGGTACGAAGAGGCTATCGGTTTCTGCGTCAATCCAGATGTTGTTAAAGATAAGGATGGTGTCAGCGCTGGTCTGGTCGTTGCCGTCACAGCCGCCCAACTCAAAGCGGAGGGCACGACTCTGCAAGCCGAATTAGACCGGCTAGCAATTCGCCACGGAGTGTACCACACTGCCCCTGTGACCGTGCGCGTGCAAGATCTTGCCATTATTCCGGCCACAATGGCAAAGGTGCGCAATGAGCCACCCACTGAGTTAATCGGAACACCAGTAGCCTGTGTAGAGGATCTATCGAATGGCAGCCCTTCGTTGCCTCCTACCGACGCCATGCGAATCGTCACCGCAGACGGTGATCGCGTCATCGTGCGCCCTTCCGGAACAGAACCTAAGGTTAAATGCTACCTAGAAGTGATTGTTCCGGTTTCCGATGCGGCTGAACTCGATGCTGCTCGTAGCGCTGCTGTCGAACGCATGGAACGTTTCAAGGCTGACGTCTCTGCCATGCTTGGCGTATAGCGCGCTACCTGGGCCGATATGCGGGATACACAGTTAGCCACAGCCGAGAACACTCTCACACGTGTTCTCGCGACGGTGAGCACCGCATATTAGCCGGGCACGCTAGCAATAATGTGGGGTGGTCCTGGAAGATCCAGGAGCACCCCACATCGTTTAGAAAGCTATTATTCGGTAATTCCCGCTAGCACCGCGCGCGAGGCAGACAACCCCAGGCGCGTTGCCCCTGCCGCAATCATTGCTTGAGCCGTCTGGGCGTCACGAATACCACCCGAGGCCTTTACTTCCAGCTCTTCGCCGACCGTTTGCTTCATTAATTCCACCGCATGAACGGAGGCACCACCTGCCGGATGGAATCCCGTTGACGTCTTAACAAAATCTGCACCGGCCGTCTTTGCACATTCGCAGGCTGCAACGATCTCATCGTCCGTCAACGCTGCCGACTCAATAATGACCTTCAGAACCGCATACGGAATCGCGTCGCGCACAACAGCAATGTCATATTCTAAGGCTTCCCAGTCATGCTCCTTGGCATAGCCGAGATTAATAACCATATCGACCTCATCTGCCCCGGCAGCCACTGCACGAGCAGCCTCCGCAGCCTTAATCTCCGAGGCGACCGCACCAGAGGGGAAGCCGCATACCACCGCAAGTTTCACGTCACCAAAGTCAATATCTTCCGGTAATGGAAGCATTGACGGGGAGACGCACACTGAGTACGTTCCCAGCTCTTTGGCTTCCTCAATAAGGGCGCGCACGTCCTCAATCGTGGCTTCCGGCTTGAGTAGCGTGTGGTCGATCATACGCGCAACATCAGTCATTGCATTAACTCCTTATCATGTTGATTAGCAAGCACCGCCCACACAATATGTGTCCAGTGCCCAAAAGCTGCCAGCGGGGTTTCTCTATCCGCCAACGCATAAATCGGGACTCGATATATCTTGCCAGAGGCAGGATCATATATCGCAATTTCTGGGATTCCTTCGGGTGTTGTTCCAGCTCCGGGTAACGCCAGGACGACGTGACGCGGGATAGCGGCCCGCACGCCGGAACGCAGATCGCCTCCGGTATAGAGCGGGATGGGATACCCACAACACGTCGCATGCAGTATCCAGTCAACAATGGTGTGCCCTAATTCGGTATGGGGAGCGACCGGGCGATCCCAGTAACATACCCGTGTTTGCTTCCCGTCAGGCGAATCCGAGCATTGAGCTAATATATTGCTCATCGTCTGAGCTAGTAGCCACGGCGGGCTTCCCCAGCGTCGCGGCCAGAGCCGAATTCCCTGCTGATTTCGCCGTATCTGATCGAAAATCTCCACCTCGTATTCAGCAATCCGGTGTGGATTGGCATCGAGATGCTGACGAAAGTCGGTATCGCAGAGGTACCGAGCCAGAAGAACGACCATCGCCCCACAGGTGTATGGGGTTGACTGGCGAAGCGTATATCCCCCAATCTGCATGGGAACGCCATAGGAAGCGTACTCATCCATCGCCGCAAAAGCAGCGTCGGTGCTAGGATCTCTAATCTGTGGCCAGCCCATCGCCACTGAACTAGTAACTGGAGGAGCAACTCGGCTCAACAGCGCAGCAAGATTTACTGGCATATACCCAGCACCTGTTTCCTTTTCTTATCTATCCCTATAGCTGACAGATGACGAGGCGTGCGGCATCGGTGCAGATGCCGCACGCGCAGGGTTTTAGTCAATACGTTCCAGTACGACGTTGCCTGGCACATCGGCGTATTCTCCGATGTCAAAGCTGCCTTCCAGGGATTCCATCGCCCGCGGGATTCGTCCTTCTTCATCCGTATGCAGGGTCATCAGCTTCTGACCAGCACGAACCTCGTCACCTGGTTTCGCGAAGAGTTCGATACCTGCCGCTGCTTGGACGGGATCGCCCTTAGCTGCGCGCCCAGCACCCAAACGCCACGAAGCAACCCCAACGCTCAACGCATCCAAACGCGAGAGCACACCATCTGCTGGAGCAATAACGTCATGAGTAAAGCGCGAGGTCGGCATGGGTGCGTCTGGATCGCCGCCTTGTTCGACCACCATCTTGCGCCACACGTCCATCGCTCGCCCATCCTTGAGCGCGCCTTCAACATCGGCATCTGGCTGACCAGCCGCAGTAAGCATTTCACGAGCTAATGCAATCGTCAGATCTACGACGTCTGCTGGGCCTCCACCGGCAAGAACCTCAACGGATTCCTCGACTTCTAAGCCGTTTCCGATCTTCAAGCCGAGCGGGGTTTCCATATTGGTTAACAGCGCGACAGTCTTGACTCCCGCGTCGGTTCCCAGATTAACCATCGTCTGCGCCAGCTCACGGGCACGCTCAATGTTTTTCATAAAAGCACCCGAGCCGACCTTGACATCAAGGACGAGTGAATCCGTCCCCTCTGCGATCTTCTTCGACATAATCGAGGAGGCAATGAGCGGTACACATTCTACCGTTGAGGTGATGTCACGCAATGCGTAGAGCTTCTTATCAGCCGGTGCCAGACCCGCACCAGCCGCGCAGATAACGGCCCCGCTCCCCTGCCCGAGTTGGCGCATAATCTCGTCATTTGACAGATCAGCACGCCAGCCAGGAATTGCCTCCATTTTATCCAGCGTTCCTCCGGTATGGCCTAAACCGCGCCCGGATAGCTGGGGCACTGCCACACCGAAAGCTGCTACGAGTGGAGCGAGCGGAAGGGTGATCTTATCGCCAACCCCACCTGTTGAGTGCTTATCAGCGGTTGGCTTTCCGAGAGAGGCAAAATTCATCCGTTCACCGGAAGCAATCATTGCCGCAGTCCACTGGGCAATCTCCTCACGATCCATCCCGTTAAGGAAAATAGCCATCGCCAATGCGGCCATCTGTTCATCACCGATGACGCCACGGGTGTATGCGTCTATCGTCCAGTTGATCTCATCGAGAGAAAGTTTGCCACCGTCTCGTTTAATACGAATAATATCGACGGCGTCGAAACGCTCAGTCATAATTCTCCTTTGAAGATACGAGGCGGCCATTGACGGCCGCCTCGTGGTAGCGATTAAAAAATAGTCTGTGATAGATCGATATTCGCTGCGCTGCTCACTTCGCCAAGTGATAGCGGACCAAATGCCTGCGGAATAACGTAGGTCATTGGTTGCGGACCGCCCTGCGGCATATATACCTGCAGTTGTGGACCACCAAACTCAAAGAGTAACTGGCGGCAGCGCCCGCATGGCACTACGGCTTCCCGATTCCCATTGACGCAATATACGGCAACGAGACGGCCGCCACCGGAACGGGCCAGTGCGGATACCAGCCCGTTCTCAGCGCACGTACCAAGCCCATAGGATGCGTTTTCAACATTGCATCCTGAAACAAATCGACCATCATCTACTAGCCCAGCAGCTCCGACAGGATACCCAGAATACGGAACATACGCTGTTTCCATCGCTTCAATAGCGAGTTCGCGTAAATAATCCCAATCAATTGTCTCAGTCATGGTACTCACTTCAGATAAGGAATGTTCTCAGCCGCCGGAGCACGAGACTTGCCGACGAACCCAGCCACCGCGATAACCGTCACGATGTACGGAATCATATTGACCAGATCCGACGGAATACCGCCGTGCAAGTTCGGGATCAAGCGGGCCATTGCCTGCGCGAAGCCGAACATGAGAGCTGCCCCAGTTGCCCCAATGGGATGCCACTTGCCGAGAATCATTGCTGCCAGAGCGATGTATCCGTTACCGGCAGAGATGTTGTCATTAAACGCCAAACCAGATCCGATAGTGAAGAAAGCTCCACCAAGGCCCGCTAGCGCCGATCCGAAGATCGTATTGCGGGTACGGGTCCGGTTGACGTTAATACCGACCGTATCTGCAGCCTTTGGATGCTCACCGCACGCACGTAGGCGCAAGCCCCAGCGAGAACGGAAGATAAAGATCCACAGGAAGATGATCGCGGCGTACATGAAGTACACCAGAACCGTCTGATTGAACAGCACCGGGCCAATAACCGGAATCTCCGACAGGACTGGGATCTTGATCGACGGCAAGGAGAACTGGTTGGTATTGAACTTGCCCGGATCTCCCGTCATGATCGTGCCAAAGAAGAAGGAGGTCAAGCCCAATGCCAACACGTTGAGCACGACACCGACGATAATCTGGTCAACGCCATAGCGCACGGAGAACAAGGTCAGCAGGCAACCGAGGAAGGCACCAGCGATCGGAGCAGCCACCAAACCCGCCCACGGAGTGTGGAAGATCGACGCTGCCATGACGCCCGCGAAAGCGCCAGCCAAGAGTTCACCTTCAATAGCAATATTCACCACGCCCACGCGCTCGCAGACAACACCGGAGAGTGCGCCGAAGATCAGCGGAGTGGAGATAGCAACCGTTGATACCAAGGTGGAGGTCAAGGTCACCACGCCGGAGGATCCAGCGCCAGCGAATACCATGAAGCCAAAGACCGTCAAGATACCCACCACAATCATGGCAGTGGTATCGAGTGAGCGGCCCAGACGACCAAACTTCCCACGGCTCAAGGTACTAAAAATTGACCATCCGGTTGCGATCACAGCGATCACAGTAAATACCAGCAAAACGCCACTAGCATTGACGGAGACGTCATCTAAGGTCAGCTTTTGAACTCGATCGTTCAAACGCAGGACGGTCATGCCATGTGCTTTTAAGCTAAAGAACAAAAGCAAAAGCGACGCAAAGCCATACGTAATTGGTAGCTTCCACGACAGGGAGCTCTGAACTGCCGATCCATCAACAGTCTGCGACGTATGTGTCTGTTCTGTTGTCGTGCTCATCGCAGATCATCCCCTTTCGTATTGTCGTTCGTTGCCGAGCTCGCTGTAGCCGCTACCGGCTCCTCAGGTTCACTCGACTCGCTCTCCTTTTCTTCTGCCACCGCAGGACGTGTGCCAGATGCTTTCTCCGTCTTTGCCAAATCTGCGGCATTCGCAGCAGTAACGGGAATACCCATCTCTGTTAAGGTGACGTACTGACGCAGAGTAACGTTGTTGGCGCGCGGCAAACGGAAAATCCACCGCACCAAGGCCGGAGCCGCAATCAGCAAGACGATAGTGGACTGCAAAATCAGAATCATATCGATCGGAACGTCACGAGTTTGCATGGTGTAACCGCCTGCCTTGAATGCACCGAACAGCAAGCCAGCAAAGAACGTCCCTAACGGTTTATTCCGCCCCAACAGGGCTACCGTAATCGCATCAACGCCGGTAGTACCAGCGACGTTTCCAGCCACATACCCCAAAGAGCCGAGCGCTTCGTTAGCGCCGGCAAGCCCCAGGAAAGAACCAGAGACCATCATGGTGAAGGTCGTAACCTTACCTACCGAGATACCCGCAGTGCGAGCAGCATTCGGATTAGCACCAACAGCGCGTACTTCAAAGCCGAAGGTCGAACGCTCCAGGATCCACCAGAACACAATTACGGCGATAATCGCCACGATAATGCCGGTATGCAACTTGAACGGCGAGCCGAATAGATTCGTCAGCGCCGCGCTTTCAGCTACTCGTGGGGTCTGCGGGTATGACGTCCCCGGCACCTGCCACGAGGGCTGCAACAGGATGAAACTCAATGCCAAAGCGGCAATGGAGTTCAACATGATCGTCAAAATAACTTCGTTGGCGCCCGTTCGTGCTTTGAGAGCACCAGCGATACCGGCGTACAGAGCACCAGCTACGATACCGGCCAGGATCGCTACCAGAGGGTGAATAATCGGGGGCAGCGTCAGCTTAAAACCGACCCACACTGCCGCCAACGCACCAAAAATGAGCTGGCCCGTACCACCGATATTGAACAGACCGGCACGGAAACCGAACGCTAAGCCCAAACCACTGATAATAAGCGGAATTGCATAGAAGAAGGAATCCGTTAACGGTTTAATTGCCCGCTGGAAAGTTGAGGCGTTCGGATCGAAGATCGCACCGCGGAACATGGCAAAGTATGCTTCGCTGATGGAGGCACCCGAAATGATAATGAGGACAGTGCCGACGATGAAGGCAACAATCACCGCAAGAATTGACACGAGCCACCCTGAGCGCAAGCCGGTGTACAGCAGGGCCTTTATCCAGGTGCCAATGCCGGCTTTGCGGGTAGTGGTCGCGGAGTGCTTTCCTGACATTACTTAGCCTCCTCCATCTTCGCCGTTGCAGAACTATCCTCTGCAGCCAAGGCTTCTGCTTGCGGAACGCCGGCCATCATCAGGCCCAATGCGTTGCGCGAGGTATCTGCCGGGACAATACCGATGACCCGGCCGCGATACATAACCACGATGCGATCAGCCAATGCGACGACCTCATCAAGTTCCGACGAGACAAGCAGAACCGGAGTTCCCTCATCTCGTACTCCTACAATGCGCTTATGAATAAACTCAATCGATCCGACGTCAACGCCACGGGTCGGCTGATTAACAATGAGCAGTTCAAGATCCATCGACAGCTCACGGGCGACAACCACCTTTTGTTGGTTTCCACCGGAGAGAGTCGAGATCGGATCAGTCACTGCAGTCAATCGAATATCAAATTCGTCGACGCGCTCATGCGCATTCTTCATAACGACCTTGGGCCGCAATGCGCCGCCTTTTGAGAACGGAACGTTGCGGTACTGATCGAGGATGAGATTCTCTGCAATAGAGAATGATGCGATAACGCCGTCCTTGGAACGATCTTCTGGAACAAGGCCAACGCCAGCCTCGATCGTCTTGCGCACACCAGTATGCGTAATATCCGTGCCGTTGAGTCGCAGTGAGCCACCTGCCGGATCCAGTAAACCAATAATTGCTTCTGCAAGTTCGGTTTGCCCGTTCCCCTGAACGCCAGCGATAGCCACGATTTCTCCACGTTCAACATTGAAGGAGACATCATCGAGGACGCGAGTTCCTGCCGAATTGAACGCTGTTAGGTTTTCTACCTCAAGTCCGGTCCCACCTAACTTCGGCGGATTCTTTTCGACTTTCATCATCACCGGACGCCCAACCATCATGGTGGCGAGTTCAGATTCGGTACTGTTCGGATCGGCCTCACCGACGACTTTGCCGCGCCGAATAACAGTAATATCATTCGCCACTGCACGCACTTCGCGCAGTTTGTGGGTAATAAAGACGATTGATGTACCAGCGTCAGCTAACTGACGCATAATAGCCATGAGCTCATCAGTCTCTTGCGGCGTGAGCACTGCGGTAGGTTCATCCAAAATAAGGACCTTCGCATCGCGCGAAAGCGCCTTAATAATCTCCACGCGCTGCTGTGCGCCCACCGGGAGATCCTCAATCAACGCATCTGGATCAAGATCAAAGCCGAATTTTGCCGACACGTCCAGCACTGTTTGCCGTGCCTTCTTCACATCAATGAGACCGGCTTTCCCAACTGGTTCGTAGCCAAGCGCAACAGATTCGGCAACAGTAAACACCGGAATCAACATGAAGTGCTGATGGACCATGCCAATGCCAGCGGCAACAGCGTCGCCTGGCCCTTTGAAGGACACTGGTTTGCCATCAATAAGAATTTCACCATCGTCGGGATCGTATAATCCGTACAGAACATTCATCAGCGTTGATTTGCCTGCACCGTTTTCACCCAACAGGGCGTGAATATGCCCTTCCTCAACAACGAGGTCGATATGGTCATTGGCCACTAACGGACCAAATCGCTTCGTGATCCCTTTAAGTTCGAGTTTCACGGTTTTTGCCTTTCTTTTACCGACAACGAGGACCCGACCCTACGGGTCGGGCCCTCGCTTTCATCGATAATAGTCTGAGAAAACCTTACGGAGCGTTCGGGGACTCAATCTTGAGTTCACCGGACTTGATCTGCTTCGTCAGATTCTCCAGCTCGGACTTCAGCTCAGCCGGAACCTTGGAATCGAAATCGTGGAACGGAGCAATGCCGACGCCATCATTCTCCAACGTTCCCACGTACGGGGAGTTGGTGAACTTGCCCTCAGCAGCATCCTTGATAACGCTCTTAACTGCCTCAGGAATTTCCTTCATGACGGAGGTCAGAACGATCGACTTGTAATCCGGCGAGGAAACGTACCAATCGGTATCCACACCGATGATGTAAGCATTTCCAGCTTCCTTGATCGCAGCAGCGGCGCCAAGACCAACCGGGCCAGCAACTGGCATGATGATGTCTGCACCCTGATCGAGGAACTGCTGAGCCTGCTGCTTGCCGAGTGCCTGATCGTCGAACGTATTGGTGAACGAGCCCGTCTGCTTTGCCTTATCCCAGCCAAGAAGCTTGACGTTCTTGCCCTTTGCTTCGTTGTACTTGGCAACGCCATCAGCAAAGCCGTCCATGAAGATCGACACGGACGGAATCTGCTTACCACCGAAGGTAGCAACCGTTCCCGTCTTGGTCATACCAGCGGCCGCGTAACCAGCAAGGAACGCCGCCTCAGCGGTGTTGAAGATCAACGGACGAGCGTTCTTCAGATCGCTGGAGAACGTCGAATCGACCAAGCCGTAGTTGATGTCTGCGTTCTGCTCAGCGGAGGCGTGGATGGCAGCTTCAAGGTTGAAGCCAACGCCGATGATGATATTACAGTTATCGGAAACCATTGCCTCAACGTTCGGCACGAAGTCCGAATCAGAGGAGGACTCAGCAGTTCCTGACTTAATACCGAGTTCCTTGACCGCCTCATCCAGACCGACCTTAGCCGATTCGTTGAACGAACGATCATCCCAGCCGCCAGCATCCGAAACGATACATGCTTTGAAGTCTTTGCCCTCTGCTCCCGATCCGCCTTCGGATCCAGAACCAGAGCCACCCTTATCTCCTCCAGAGCACGCAGTCAGACCCATAGCCGTCACTGCAGCAATAGCGGCAAATTTCTTGAAATTCTTCACGAATTTACTCCTTCGTACGGGTTTTCCCATCACATCCTCTGTGATGTACCACCACAACACAATAACGCTTTGCGGGCGTTTTGTCGCGTGAAGTTGGGAAGATTCATCATACTCTTCTCAGCCTTCATACGCACTAAGTTTACCGAGATCTACGAGGTAACGAGCAATTAACATAAAAATTGCAGGTCACTATTCGATAACAATTCGGGTGCTTGCTTTACGTTTTGGGCATTTCGGCGAGTCGTCACCATGATGACGTCATCCATTTCCACAACAACAGCGTCATCTACCCCGACCACAACCACAGGTTTACCCTGGCTATACGCCAAAGTGCCGCTACAGCCCACCTCTATAACGGAATCACTCATCTGTTGCGCCGCTGCCGCGTCATGCATTATCACATCGCGCAACGAAGCAAAATCTCCGACGTCAGACCATCCCATCTCAACCGGGACAACGGCTACCCCGCCAGCGGCTGCTAAGGGCTCAGCAATGGCGTGGTCAATGGCAATCCTTTTCAACCTCGGCCAATACTGCCCCATCACCGCCTCACGCTCCGCGGAATCATACTGCACTGCAATTGCTTCCACATCCGCCGCCATCTGCGGTTCAAAACGCGCCAATGCGTCCAATAAGACGCGAGATCGCGCCACAAACATCCCAGCATTCCACCGATAGTTACCGCTCGCAAGATATTCACGCGCAGTTTGAGCATCTGGCTTTTCCGCAAAGGCCTGCACCCGTAATACCCGCGCTAGACCGGCTATCGGCTCGCTAGCCCGAATATACCCAAAGCCAGTCGCTGGAGAATCCGGAGTAATCCCAATCGTTGTGACGTATCCCTGATCGGCTGCCGCGCAGGCATCACGTACCGCACGGTGAAAGGCCGCAACATCGCTAATGAGGTGGTCAGCCGCAAAGGATCCCACCACAACATCGCCGTGACGCTGTCGAATAACCGCAGCAGCCAAACCAATGGCCGCCATGGAATCCCGAGCTGAGGGCTCAACCAACACCTCAACATCTGGTACTTGCTCCCGCACCGCCGACGCATGTGCCTCTCCGGTTACTACCGTGATCGTCTGGGCAATCGGCTGGAGGCGATCCACCGTCTGTTGTAACAACGTGCGCCCACACCCCGTCAGATCCGCTAGGAATTTCGGGCAGGTGCGCCGCGAAAGTGGCCACAACCGCGTTCCGGCTCCACCGGCTGGAATAATCGCGTGGAATTGCACTACTTATCGTCCTCCTCAATAACAATATCTCCCCGACGAATCCCCGCTAACTGCGCATTGGTGGTATGGCGAGTATCGGCGTAGAACGCATCCCAGGCGCCCCGACGGTAATCATCACGGACGATAGCTAACTGCGCCTCAGCCTGCGTCACCCGTTGTTTTGCCGCAGCAATACGCTTGCGGGCACGACGCTCACGCCATCCTGACCAATCCGGAATAGGATCTTCTCGCGGTTCGGGACGATCCGGCGCAATAACTCCAGTGCGCGGATCAAAATTCCACATCTTCGTCGTAATATCCGATTCCGTGACGTAGTTCGGTCGGTCCTCCAAATGCTCTATCTGGCTCGGGGTTGGCTTGCCCGGAGCCGGCGGATTCGCCGTCACCGCAGCAGATAGCAGAATAATGCGAGCCAAAAGGTTAACCCACAGCAGCAACGTGGCGATAGCAGCAAAGGGGGCAAGCAACTTATTATCTGATACCGACGAGGCCACTGACGTTCCTAGATAGCGCAAGACGCCCGAACCAATTGCCCCAACTAAACCGCCGATAACCAGATCGCGCCGCAGTGGGCGCACCCCCGACATTACCCGTATCAAAAAGACGACAACGCCGAAATCAATCGCCGCCGCAACCACATAGGACACCAGCGTCAGTAGCCAGGTCGAGGCATCACGTGAGATCCCCAAAAACGCCAGAATCGGCCCGGCGAAGAATCGTGCCGCCGAAACGACCACCGTGGCAAGAACTACTCCGCCTCCCATCACGATGAGTCCGGATAGATCCATCAGTTTTGCCACGACGAAGGAGCGGCGCGGTGCGCTCAACCCAAACATCGCCAAGATCGAGGATCGCATTCCACTCATCAATGAGATTGACGACCATAACAAGACCAGTAATGCCACGATACTCGGCAAGGTCAGCGGGCTATCAACAATCAAGGAATCCGGGTCCAATAACCCGTTAGGGTTTGCATGAGTCTTTAACACCCCTGGCAAGGATGATTCAATTGAGGAGAACAGACCCTCACGCAGTTCCGTATTTCCCCCCAATACATAGGAAAACACTGTCAAGCCGACGGTCAATGCACCCGCAATCGAGAACATTGCCGAATAGGCGATACCGCCGGAGATTAACGCTCCGCGGGCATTGCCGTATCGCTGGAAAGCCCGCACAATACGCAGGCGCATAATCCAGTTCAAATAGCGTTGTGCTTTCTTCACCGCGATGGGCGGATCGGAGGGCTTGCGGATATGAACAGTCTTAGCCATGTTCTCGCGTCTCACTTCGTTTCTCAGAGGGTGTAGCTCATAACCAGCGGGGCATGATCTGACCAGCGGGAAGCATAATCTGGCGCGCGATCTACTCGCGCTGTCTGTGCGGCGGCGGCCAACTGCGGGCAGACCATCTGATAGTCAATGCGCCAGCCCGCGTCGTTATCAAAGGCTTGACCCCGCTGTGACCACCAGGTATATGGGCCTTGCGCGTCGCCTACAAGGCGGCGATGGGCGTCAACATATCCTAATTCCTCAAACCATTTCGTCAGGTAAGCAATCTCCGCATCAAGCACACCAGCGGTCTTATTGTGATTGGATTTCCAATTCTTGATGTCGCGTTCGGTATGCACGATATTGAAATCACCGCCTACCAATACATGTGACATCCCCGTTGCGGATTCCCTCAGCTCTTGTAACCGCTGCGTGACGCGATCGAGATGCGCATATTTAGCAGCCATCTTTTCTTCCTGATCAGCAATCCCAGAATGTAAATATGCACTGACGAAAGTGGTATCAAATTGCGGAATATCCGCCTCGATCCAACGCCCCGTATCCACCGGCGGTTCCGCGTCAGCCACCGCTAATCCTGTGGGCAGCCCGTAGCGAATCTCCCCCACCTCAATGCCGTGCGCCACCGCGATTGCCACGCCGGCACGGCCTTTCAATTGTGAAGGATGCGCGTACATTGTGTAGCCAGGCGCAGTGAGCTCTGCCAAAATATCCTCTGGAGCACGCACCTCCTGCAATAGCAGAATATCGGGAGTTGCCTGCGCTACCCATTCATGCATACCTTTGCGTACCGCAGCGCGGATTCCATTGACGTTTACAGTTGCAACGCGCATATTACCTCCGATGTTCCTTTGCCCGATAGCCTACGTTGCCTAAAGAGAAATTTCGATCTTAATAGGCTAGCGGCGATCGGAAATATTATTGCGGGCGAGGTCCACAACATTAGCGAGGAGCATAGCTCGCGTCATCGGCCCTACACCTCCCGGATTTGGCGAGATATATCCGGCAACCTCGGCAACCTCAGGATGGACGTCCCCCACAATTCGGCTAGGAGTACCGACCGCACAATCAGCCGCAATCCGAGTAACCCCGACGTCAAATACTGCTGCCCCAGCTCGCACCATAGCGGCTCGCAACAGATGGACCGCACCCGCTGCCGCAACGATAATATCTGCCGACCGAGTATGCTCAGCTAAATTCCACGTGCCAATATGACACGACGTAACAGTTGCGTTCACCTGCTCATGGGTGAGCAATAGACTCAGTGGACGCCCGACGGTTTGCCCTTGCCCGATGACGCATACGTGTGCGCGATCAAATTGCACACCCCCGCGTCGGCCTAATTCCACAATCGCCCGCGGAGTACACGGCAGGATCGGCGGTAATGCACCGGCTGCTGTTGAGGCCAGACGCCCAAGATTCATCGGGTGCAATCCGTCTGCATCCTTGTGCGGATCTATGGCTTCGAGGATACGGCGGGTTTGACCGGGATCAGGAAGCGGTAGTTGGACGATGAATCCGGTACATTCCGGGGCATTGTTCAGATCGCGAACCGCTGCCAAAATATCAGCAACACGGGCCTGCGCCGGCAGATCAATACGCAAAGACTCAATTCCTACGTCAGCGCAATCGCGATGCTTACCACGAACATATACATGCGAGGCAGGATCATCTCCAACCAAAATCGTTCCTAATCCTGGATAACATCCAAGTTGCTGTAAACCGCGCACTTGTGCGCGCAGCTCCTCTTTAACAACGTAGGCTTCCCGACGCCCATCCAGGATTCGAGCGGTCATGCTAATTGATCCAAGCCGTCATACAACGGGAAAGCGTCAGCTAATGCCGCAGTTCTGGCCCGCAAAGCAGCAATATCAGCGCGTGCTCCAGCGCATAAGGCTTCAGCAATGACGTCGGAAACCTCAGTAAATTCTTTCTCGGTAAATCCGCGCGTGGCCAAAGCAGGAGTTCCAATGCGCAGACCGGAGCTGACGGTAGCAGGCCGTGGATCAAATGGCACAGAATTGCGATTAACAGTAATCCCCACTCGTTCCAATAATTCCTCGGCTTCGCGCCCCGTCATATCGCTCTCGCGCAGATCTACAAGAACCAGATGCACATCTGTTCCTCCGGTCACGACGCTAATTCCGCGCGCTTGACAATCGAGAGCCATAAGGCGCTCTGCCAAGATTCGCGCTCCAGCCAGCGTTCGACGTTGCCGATCACGGAATTCCTCGCTGGCGGCAATCTTCAACGCGACTGCTTTTGCCGCAATGACGTGCATCAGTGGTCCGCCCTGTTGACCAGGGAAAACCGCCGAATCCAGCAGCTTTCCAAAGCGTTCCTTATCGCGAGACAGAATCATGCCGGAGCGTGGCCCGCCCAGAGTCTTGTGAATCGTGGTAGTTACCACGTCAGCGTAAGGCACCGGATTCGGATGCAAACCAGCGGCAACCAGACCCGCAAAATGCGCCATATCCACCCACAGGTATGCTCCCACCTCATCGGCGATCTCACGAAAAGCCGCAAAATCCAAGTGGCGCGGATAGGCAGACCAGCCCGCGATCAACAGCTTTGGTCGCGATTCTCGAGCGACCCGCGCAACCTGGTCAATATCAATTCGGAAATCAGATTCACGCACCCCATAGGAGACAACCTGATAGTTACGCCCAGAGAAATTCACTTTCATGCCGTGCGTCAAATGCCCGCCGTGCGCTAACTCCAAGCCCATGATGAGATCTCCGGGGCGCACTAACGCATGGTAAACCGCCGCATTCGCTTGCGCTCCCGAGTGCGGCTGAACGTTGGCGTATTCGGCGTCAAATAGCTGGCAGGCACGTTCAATGGCTAGCGATTCCGCCACGTCAACGGCTTCGCATCCCCCGTAATATCGCCGCCCAGGGTACCCTTCAGCGTATTTATTCGTCAGGACTGATCCTTGGGCTTGCAATACGGATCGCGGCACGAAATTCTCCGAGGCAATCATTTCCAAGGTTGCCCGCTGACGGCTGAGTTCGTCTTGGAGTACTGCTGCGATCTGCGGATCAACGTCACGAATTGACTTCATATTAAAATTCATCGGTACTCCTTGCGCATACGAGCAGATGGCGGTCCTTAGTTAGTGTATCTCAGCGAGCGTGATGACGGAGATTCTCGCAGGTGCTGCCCGCGCTCAGCGCGCCCAATCGCAAGGAAAATAAGCTCCCGCTGATTAATATGTAGCGCTTAATATGCGGTACTGATCTTTTATGCACTGTCGAGATAGGTTCAGTGACGTTAAGTGACGTTAGATATTTTCCGACGATGCCTTTGCCGTATGCAGCGCGTATCGGCAGTATCTGCTCTCCTGCTGATGAGCTAGGGGTATCATTCAACACTTATCACCCAGATAGGCTGGGCATAGTGTTGGGGTCGGCACGCAAGCGCGTCCCGACCCCAACAGCTCTACATACAGTCTTGTTACCTGCACATAACTGCTACATAGCGCTACTTGATTAAGCCCAAAGCACGAACTGCCTCAAGTTCTTCTTGCGCTGCAGCAATGTTGCGCTCGATACCGATTCGGCTGGCCTCGGAGATCTCCAGACCATCAACGATCTTCCATTCGCCACCCTCGGAGGTTGCCGGGAAGCCGAAAATCAGACCTTCTGGAACACCGTAGTGCGAACCATCAGAGTAAACACCCGGCGTCACCCAATCGCCTTCCGGCGTGCCGTTGACCCAATCAAAGACGTGATCGATTGCGGCCGATGCAGCCGATGCCGCTGACGAAGCTCCGCGAGCTTCGATAATTGCCGCACCGCGCTTGGCAACCGTCGGAACGAAGTATTCATTGACCCACGCCTCATCAACGAGCTCGGTTGCCGGCGTGCCCTTGACCGTCGCCCAGGTGATATCTGGATGCTGATCGGCGGAATGGTTACCCCAAACCGTCATCTTCTTAATATCGGTGACCTTAGCGCCCGTCTTTTCTGCGAGCTGAGAAATTGCTCGGTTGTGATCCAAACGCATCATCGCAGTGAAGCGCTCCTTCGGAACATCCGGAGCGTTGCGCATTGCGATAACCGCATTCGTATTTGCCGGATTACCAACGACGAGGACGCGAATATCGTCTGCCGCGTGATCGTTGATGGCCTTGCCTTGCGGGCCGAAGATGCCGCCGTTTGCTTCGAGCAAGTCAGCGCGCTCCATCCCCTTAGTACGTGGACGCGCACCAACGAGCAGACCTACGGAAGCGCCGTCGAATGCCTTATTGGCATCGTCAAAGATATTGATCGAGTCCAACAAGGGGAAAGCTGAATCGTTCAGCTCCATTGCGGTGCCTTCGGCAGCTTTCAGACCTTGCGGAATCTCAAGCAGGTTCAAGCGAACCGGAACGTCAGCGCCGAGCAATCCACCCGAAGCAATGCGGAAGAGCAGGGCGTAGCCGATATTTCCGGCTGCGCCGGTAACGGTAACTGTTACTGGAGACTTTGCCATGTAACTAAACTCCTTTGTTGGTTCCCCAGGCAGATCAGACTGTGGTCAAACCTGTCAGTATGAGCGGCGAATTCGCCGATACCGTATCTAGTCTAACGCGATCAGATCAGAAAAACTGTTCCCTTGGTCCGATGTTCACCCGCCGCGCAGTGCAATTGCGGCTATTACTTTGCGATTATTATCTTGCGACCGTTAATCCGCGAGCGCATATCCGGTAGCACAACACGTCCTGCCTCAGCCCCATAGTTTGGCTACTGCGCCCCACATGCACACGTGTATCGGCGCCCTAGCGGCGAAGTAAAAGAATAATAATTGCCTACTAACCGCATACATAAGCGGTGGTTGCCACCCGAAATGCATGGCAACCACCGCTATATAAATGGTCTGCGCCCTCGCTATCGCAAGGTTATCCCCCACTACTTATCGCGATGCGCCCGATAATAATCAATCAGCCCTCTGGTAGATGCGTCCTGCTCGGCAAGCGCCTGCGGATCACCAGCAATCGCACCCGTCAATTCTTTTGCCATCTGTTTGCCGAGTTCGACTCCCCACTGGTCAAAGGAATCAATCCCCCAAACCGCACCTTGCACGAAGGTAATGTGCTCATATAGCGCGATCAACTGCCCGAGCACACAAGGCGTCAAAGTTGGAGCCATAATCGACGCAGTTGGCTTATTTCCGGGGAACACGCGGGCACTTACTAGATCCTCTGGCGTCCCCTCGCGGCGCACTTCCGCTGCCGTCTTTCCAAACGCCAAGGCTTTCGTCTGGGCAAAGAAGTTCCCTAAGAACAGCTCATGCTGATCGGATTGACCGTCACACAGTGGATACTGCGGCTGAGCGAAAGCAATGAAATCAGCCGGAACAAGCTGCGTTCCTTGATGAATAAGCTGGTAGAAGGCGTGCTGCCCATTCGTTCCCGGTTCTCCCCAGAATACCTCACCCGTCTGGGATGTTACCGGAGTGCCATCCCAACGCACTCGCTTACCGTTCGACTCCATTGTGAGCTGCTGCAAATATGCCGGGAAACGGTGCAGATACTGCGAATATGGCAAAACCGCATGAGTGGGAGCAGCCATAAAGTTGACGTAAAAAACGTTCAATAATCCCATGAGTAGCGGCACATTATCTTCCGGTGCGGCTGCCAAGAAATGCTCATCCATCATCCGGAAACCAGCAAGGAATTCCTCAAAACCCTGCGGACCGATCGCCATCGCTAAAGATAATCCCACTGCTGAATCAACGGAGTAGCGCCCGCCGACCCAATCCCAGAAGCCGAAAGCGTTCTGCGGATCAATACCGAACTCTGCCACCTTTTCCAGATTCGTTGACACCGCAACAAAGTGCTTCGCCACTGCCCCGTCGGTGCTGATCCCTTGCGCCTTGAGGCTATCGAACAACCAAGTGCGAGCTTGACGGGCATTCGTCAACGTCTCCAAGGTGGTGAAAGTCTTGGAAGCAACGATGAACAGTACCGTCTGCGGATCAACTCCGCGTAGTTTCTCGCCGATGTCCGTCGGGTCGATATTCGATACGTATCGACATTCCAGACCATCTTGCACAAAGGGACGCAAGGCTTCATAGGCCATGACCGGCCCTAAATCCGAACCACCAATACCAATGTTGACGATCGTGGTAATGGGTTTACCAGTCACCCCGCGCCATGCCCCGCTACGAACCTGATCCGCACAGGCATACATCCGATCCAGGACCTCACGCACGTCAGCGACGACGTTACGCCCATCAACAACCAGCTCATCGTCAGGTGCTCGGCGCAATGCGGTATGTAAAACCGATCTATGCTCAGTGACGTTGATCTTCTGCCCACAGAACATCGCTTCCCGGCGAGCCGGCAAGCCAACTTCCTCTGCCAGATCCAACAATGCCGCTTTAACGTCGGCAGTTAAATAGGATTTGGATAAATCAACATAGAGATCTCCGGCACTAAAGGTAAAATCCGAAGCTCGGTTCGGATCGGTAAACCAGGACCGAAAATCGACAGTTAGTTCCTTGCTCAGCGCTGTTAAGCGCTCCCACGCAGCGGTGCGCGTGGCATCAACAGGTGCAGACATGACACTCCTCAGTGTTTCTTCACAGCGTAGCTAGTCTAGCGCGTTATGGCGCCCACAAATATGAGAGTATGGGAAGCAATGAGTTCGAGTAAGGGAGTTATCGTGACCGAACAGTCATCACCTGCATCCTCACAGGTTAAGATCGGTGTTTTAACGTCCGGTGGCGACGCACAAGGCATGAACGCTGCAGTTCGTGCTGTTGTTCGCACCGCCTTGCAACTAGGCGCTCAGCCTTACGCCTTTTTTGAGGGCTGGCGTGGTCCGGTAGAGGGTGGCGACCTCATCAAGAAGATGGAATGGTCAGATGTATCCTCCACAATTAATCGCGGCGGAACCGCAATTGGAACGGCCCGTTCTGAGGAATTCCGGCAGCGTTCCGGGATTAAGAAAGCCGTGCGAAATATTGTTGCCCACGGGATTGACCGCCTTGTCGTTATTGGCGGCGATGGCACGCTCTCCGGTGCTGACGAGCTGCGAGAATTGTGGCCTGAACTGTTAGAAGAGCTGGTTGCAGAAGGGGAAATCTCTGCCGAGGTGGCTCATACCCATGCCAAACTCCATATCGCTGGCGTGGTTGGATCAATTGATAATGACCTTGTGGGAACCGATATGACGATCGGGGCAGATTCTGCACTGCATCGCATTATCGACGCCATTGACGCCATTGCCGCAACGGCAGCTTCCCATCAGCGCACGTTCATTATTGAAGTGATGGGCCGACGCTGTGGCTATCTGGCGTTGATGAGTGCTATCGCCGGGGGCTGTGATTATGTGTTTATCCCGGAGCTACCCCCAGAAGAAGGCTGGGAGCAGGGCTTATGTGACAAACTTCGGCGTGGGCGCGAAAACGGCCGACGGGATTCGCTGATTGTCGTCGCCGAAGGAGCCACGGACCGCCAGGGCAATCCGATTACTGCCCAGCAGGTCAAAGACGTTCTCAGCCAGGGACTTGGCGAAGATGCCCGTATCACGTCCTTAGGTCACGTCCAACGCGGTGGTACTCCCTCGGCATACGACCGCTGGATGCCTACCCTATTGGGATACACCGCAGCTTGGGATATGGTCCACGCGACCGATGAGAGCGAACCGACAATCATTGGCACGCGCCACAATAAGATCATTCGTCTGCCCATGATGAAAGCGGTGCAGAATACCCGAGCCGTCAAAGAGTATCTCGCCAGTGGAAACTGGCAGGCCGCTATTGATTCTCGCGGATCTGGCTACCGAGACATGATTAATTTATTCGAAACGCTCTCCTCGCCCGAAGCCCCACAGCGGCAAGAGAATTCGCCGCGCGTCGGTATTGTTCACGCGGGCGGGCTAGCGCCAGGAATGAATCCGGCTGCGCGGGCAGCAGTCAAATTGGGGATGGATCGCGGCTACACGATGGTCGGCGTTGAGGGCGGTTTCCCTGGTTTACTGGATGGGAAGATTCGCGAGCTAGCGTGGTCGGATGTTGAAGGCTGGGTAGAGGACGGAGGCGCGGAGCTAGGAACTCGGCGTACCATTCCCGAGCTCGATCAGTATTACGCGCTCGGGCGCGCCATCGAAGAAGCCCGCCTGGATGCACTCCTGGTTATCGGCGGGTTCAAAGCCTACAAGATGGTGTATAACATGCTTGCAGAAAGCTCCCGCTATCCGGCGTTTAAGATCCCGATGGTGCTCGTTCCGGCTTCTTTGGATAACAATTTACCGGGCTCAGAGTTCTCTATTGGCGCCGATACGGCCTTGAATTTCAATACGGAGACGATTGACCGTATCAAACAGTCCGGTTCCGCATCACGGCGCTGTTTCGTCGTGGAAACAATGGGGCGCAAGTGTGGATTCTTAGCGTTGATGAGTGCGCTAACCACAGGAGCTGAACAGGTCTATCTGTATGAAAACGGGATTAATTTGGCGCAGTTGGCACAAGATACGGCCAAGATGATCCGTTCATTCCAATCTGGACGCCAGTTCTACCTGGTGGTGCGCAACGAGGACGCATCAGAGTACTACAACACGGAATTCTTGCGTGCCATCTTTGAAGAGGAAGGCGGAGATCTATTTGATGTTCGGGCCACCGTCCTCGGGCATGCCCAGCAGGGCGGCAATCCCTCTCCTTTTGATCGGACCTTGGCAGTGCGTTACGTCAATAAGGCCATGCAGGTCCTTGACGAGCAGCTCAGCAGCGGGAAATCAGGCATGTATCACGTAGGGATGATTGACGGATCGCTGGAGGCGCGCCCAGTGGCGCATATGAATGAGCTCATTGATATGGAAGAACGCCTCCCCTACGATCCGTGGTGGCTATCTTTGCTCAATGTCGTATATGTCGTCTCCGATCATAATGCTGACGGCGAGCTGGAGCAGTTGAGTATCGTCACCGAGGAGTAAACCGCAGCGGATAGGCTGTTGCCGGCGGGTGGGTGTCTATAATTTTTCCTAGACACCCACCCGCCATTTTCTTTGGCCCGCCACATTTGCACTCTGCCCTTGCCTATCGCCATCACGCCGCTTAGCATGGCTCGCCTCTTATCCAGCGCGTATCTGCCGCACTACTCCAAGGGCATATGCACCCCGTAGATACTGCGCCCTACTCGCCGCGTTTCCCTGATCCTTTACATATTTTCTCTCCCGAGTTTTAGCGGCGTGCTGCACCTACCACGGCTGCCTAAAACCTTAGCTAAAGTGGCAAGCCATAGACCGCACACATCAGCACAACAGGTATCCCTGCTAATCCGTCTTTTCTAACAGAAGTAAGCACATATTCATGCAGGATCAGCTTCGTAGCCTGAGTAAACTCAACTTAGCTGCATCCCCAGCTCACTAACATTAGCTAACATAAATCGCTTCTTATCCAGCGGGTATCTGCCGCACTACTCCAAGGGCATATCGCTAAGGGCAGCTCAACCACCGCAAATGTGGCGGACATTAAGACCATACACGGATCTGTATATATCAGCAGCACACCGCCTGGACTCCCCTGCCCTTGCACCAGCTAGATATGCGGGGTATTGCCCCAGTGCGCCAAGATAAGCAAAATCACCGCAAAACCGAGGTACATCGTCGCATCGAGGGAACGCCGCCGAATCCGCGGGATATACCCGTCGGGCAAAATAATTCGCAGTACTGCCAGCACAACCATCGTCATCGCTAACGCAATGCTCGCCGTTGCCGCACCCCACTGCACAGCGATCAAAATGAGCACCACAACCCAACCGAGCAGCACCGCGTAATACCACACCGTCGGGAACTTGCGGGCACGCGCATCTCGGCGCGATCGCCACCGCGCAATCGCCTCCCGCTGTCGGCTCATTGTGGAATGTGGTTCAGTATTCATCTCCCCATAGCCTAGCTGCATTACATATTTAATGTGCGAAGTGACGGACGCCTGTCAGATACATTGTTATCCCCGCCTGTTGAGCTGCAGCGATAACCTGCTCATCTCGAATGGATCCACCAGGCTGGACGATGGCACGGACACCAGCCGCTACTAGTACATCAACCCCATCTGGGAACGGAAAGAATGCGTCCGAAGCGGCCACCGCACCCGTTGCCCGCTGTTGACCGGCACGTTGGACTGCCAGGTGGCACGCATCCACCCGATTCACCTGCCCCATACCAATGCCACATGTGGCCTGATCTGCACAAATAACAACCGCATTAGATTTCACCCCGCGCACTACTCGCCAAGCGAAAAGGAGATCGCGCAGTTGCTGCTCATCTGCCGCGCAGCCAGACACGAGCTGCCAGGTGCTCGGATCATCCCCAGTGGCAGCCAGTGAATCTCGCTCTTGGACGAGCACACCTCCAGAAATAACCCGCATATCTAGCTCGTCATGCACGCCATACGCTGAGGACTTTATCTCAACACTCTGCGTACTTCGCGGCCATTCGCCTAAGGCATCAGGTATTGATCTCGGCACACTTAGCGGTGGATGTGCCGCCGAACCATCACATAAATGCTGGCCCATACTTGAGGAATTACTCATTGTGCCCGAAGATCCAGCAACCCTGATACTTCCTCGCTCGCTTTCCCAGGTGGTATCAGCACACGCCAGTATCTCGCCTCTCGGATCACCATCCCCTAATTCGCTGGTGTTTCCGCCCCTGCCAGCCGGCGCGATTTCCGCTTCCTCGTTCGGAGTACCAGCACGAGCGGAAGAAAGGCCACATAACGGTGAGTGCGTGAGAGGAATACGCAAGATCCGCAACCGAGATTTACCCCGCAGAATCTCTAGAGCTTCCGGCGTAAAATCTGGGGCAATCACAACTTCCATAAATACGCCACTGAGCGCCTGAGCCATAGCGTGATCGACGGTCCTATTTGCCGCGACGATACCGCCAAAGGCTGACTGCGGATCACAGGCATAGGCTGCCTGGTACGCCGCGCAAATCTCTTCTCGCACCGCTATCCCACAGGGATTTGAATGTTTGACGATAGCAACAGCGGGGCGGTCATGATCCCCCACCGCTCGCCACGCCGCTTGGGCGTCGAGATAGTTATTAAAACTCATTGGCTTTCCGCCTAGCTGCTGAGCATAGGCTAATCCCACGCCAGATCCATCACGGTATAACGCCGCACGTTGATGTGGATTTTCTCCGTATCGCAGCAGTTGCGTTCGCGTCCAATATGGGCGGAGCTCCTCCGGCAATGCCGCACTCGCCTCAGCCCCTTCATTGCCAAGTTCATTGGCATGCTCACCCCTCGGCCCAGCAAAATACTCTTGATCTGCCTTCGCGCTACGCTCCTCGCCAACATTTCCAGCGCCCTCCGTATGCCGCCCCTCGCTCACACTGAGGGCGCGCGTGCTGCGATCGCTGCCACTACTATCCGGATCTGATGGATACATCTGCCCACGAAAGGCCGCCGTATCGCCCTCCGGTCCAACATCGCCGTTTCTACGGTTCATCCATTGCGCAATATGCGCGTCATATTGCGCCGTATGAGCAAATGCGCGTGCCGCATAATCACGTCGAATCTGTGCCAGCATTGGTGCCTTATCTACCGGCTGGGGCACTCCGAGCGCAACCGAGAAGGAACGCGTTAGCTCAATTACCTGGGGATAATCAGCCGGATCAATAACGACGAGCACGTGATCTATATTTTTTGCTGCCGCCCGAATAAGAGCCGGACCTCCAATATCAATCTGTTCCACACATTCTTCCGCCGAGGCGCCACTGGCTAAGGTTTGTGCAAAAGGATACAGGTTGACGACAACCAGATCGAAAGGCGAAATCCCCAGTTCCGCCATTTGCTGCCCATGACGTTCAGGGCGTGCCAGAATCCCGCCGTGAATGGCTGGATGCAGCGTCTTTACCCGACCGTCGAATGCCTCAGGGAAACCCGTCACCTCCGATACCGCACGAACTGCAATGCCGGCGTCTGTTAAAAGACGGAAAGTGCTTCCGGTGGCAACAATCTCGCAACCACTGTGCGCCAAGGCCTGAGTAAGCTCAAGCACGCCACTCTTATCCGAAACCGATATTAAAGCTCGGCGGAACATTATTTCCTCCCTGATCGCGCCGACGTTCCACGCCTAACTTATCGGTGAGCAATCATCTGCCAGAGGATAGTGTTATCGCGCGAGACGCTGGCGAAGCCGCTGGATGACCTGCCGATGGGCAGCCATCGATCCGAGAATATATGGAACGCCTCCGAGCAGGAGCACCCACCCCACCATGTGATACGGCACTGGTCCAACTGTTGACATGCGCCCAGGCCCAAGGGAACCACTGGCGAACAGCGCGAGCACCCCTAGGCTCACAGCGATAACAAGCGCACAGACCACGGCTCGAATTAGCGTCTGGCGCAAACCTACGGCGCCATCCTGAGATTCTTTGCGAGTCTGCCACGCCCCAAGCACAACCGCCCCAAGGACAACAAAAATCACCAGCCATCCTAATCGCAATCCCACGGGGGGCAAAGCACCAAATATTGGAATAGCTGGCAGCGGAGCACTCGTCGTACCAAATATCGAAAACTGCGTGTCAGTGCCGACTGAGAATCCCGCACCGAAAAGCCATGCTAAGGCCCAAATGCCGGCAACAGGCAGGTAACACATTTGCAGGATCACTAGACTAATCGAACCGACTAGCCCGGTTAGGTAGTACCCGTGAATATGAGCGATGCGCGACCACCCACACAGCGCAGCGAGAATGAACAGCAGGGCACTGCAGATGGCTAAGACGCGCGCCGTAGCACGGATGCGGGTGCGCGCGTGTCGAATATGCTCAGCAGGAACAAGTTGCGGCGCGCTAGCGAGGGCAACGCTGGCTGCGCAGAAGAAAGAGATAAAAATGGCGAGCCACCACGCGCCAGATGGCCGGATCAACAGGCCAATGATGGCAACGACGCCAGCATGACCCAGCCCGCAAGCAACAACCTCTACCCAGGTTTCCATCTGGCAACGGCGGAAACGCACGTAGTGGGTGTAACAGGTAATAGCTAAAATGCTCAACGGCATGACGGAAATTGGCGCACCAGAAATTTTCATCTGCCCGCCGGTGCTCGTCATCCACCATCCAGTAGCCAAGCGAGCCGCGTCATGCCAGGTACTATCAGCTAACCCGGGCGCAGAAGCCGTCACCACATAGCTGGCCAGGACGACAACGACCATCGCTAACCACGTGAAAAAGGGCGCGGCAAGGGCCGCCCGCACTGCGGCTAATTCGCGAGAAAGATCAATGGTCCGCACGTTTCTATCGTTCCTGGTTCTTGCGCGATACACAGCGAGATGGCTCGGCGTGTTGTTCACACCGAGCCATCTTCACCTCAGCTCGTCATCCGAGCACCTATTCATCTAGATGCTATCTAGACGGTTGCGTTGAGGATCTCCCGAGCAATTCGCGCTGTTTCGGTTGGGGTTTTTCCAACGCGCACCCCTACCGCCTCAAGGGCATCTTTCTTTGCGGCGGCAGTACCGGCCGATCCTGAAACGATAGCGCCCGCATGCCCCATCGTCTTTCCTTCCGGCGCAGTAAATCCAGCAACGTATCCCACAACAGGTTTCGTGACGTTATCCCGAATAAAGGCTGCCGCTCGCTCTTCTGCGTCCCCGCCGATTTCTCCGATCATAACGATCAGCTCAGTTTCCGGATCGGCTTCAAATGCCTTTAGCGCATCAATATGAGTAGTTCCGATAACCGGATCGCCACCAATACCAATACATGTAGTAAAGCCAATATCCGACAGCTCGTACATCATCTGGTAGGTTAATGTGCCAGATTTCGACACCAGGCCAATCTTGCCAGGGCCGGTAATATCTGGCGGAGTGATCCCCACGTTAGACTGACCTGGCGTAATAATACCTGGGCAGTTCGGGCCGATGAGTTGCACCCCGCGCTCCTGGGCATAGGTGAAGAATTCCGAGGAATCCTTTACCGGAATTCCTTCCGTAATAATGACCACCAAGCGCATGCCAGCATCGACTGCTTCAATGACTGCGGCTTTAGCAAAAGCTGGCGGCACAAAGATAACTGATACCTCTGCGCCGGTGGCTGCCTTAGCCTCAGCAACTGTTCCATATACCGGAACAGAGACTGTTCCTGCTGAACGTTCCTGCGCACCGTAGCCAATCGGCGTCACGTCGAATTCGACGCTCTGACCGGCTTTTCGTGGGTTCGTTCCGGCGACGATATTCGTTCCGGCGCCGAGCATACGGCGGGTGTGTTTCTGCCCTTCTGCTCCGGTCATGCCCTGGACGATGATTTTGTCATTCTTGTCTAAGAAAATCGCCATCTGTTTCTCACTTCCCAGCCAGTTCCGCAGCCTTTGCGGCAGCGCCGTCCATTGTTTCTTCTAGGATGACTAACGGGTGGTTAGCCTCGCGCAGGATACGGCGCCCTTCATCCACGTTGTTTCCGTCAAGCCGGACGACAATCGGTTTGGAGGCATTATCACCGAGGATCTTTAAGGCAGCGACGATTCCTTCTGCTACTTGATCGCAGGCAGTGATGCCGCCAAAAACGTTGACGAATACTGCGCGCACATCTGGATCTCCAAGGATGACGTCAAGACCATTTGACATGACGGTGGCGTCTGCTCCACCACCAATATCGAGGAAGTTTGCTGGGCCGACGCCGTAGGCCTCGCCAGCGTATGCCACCACATCCAGAGTTGACATCACTAAACCAGCGCCGTTGCCGATGATACCCACCTGGCCCCCGTCAAGTTTGACGTAATTCAGACCTAGTGCTTTGGCCTTTGCTTCCAGCGGGTTTTCCGTGCGCTTATCGACGAGCGCAGCGTGGGATTCATGGCGGAATCGGGCGTTATCATCGACAGATACCTTGCCGTCAACTGCAATGATCTCTCCGGTCGTCGTTTTCACGAGCGGATTGACCTCTACGAGAGTGGCATCTTCTTCGGTGTACACCTCCCAGAGTTTGACGATAGCTTCAGCCACCTTTTCGCCACATTCTGCGTCAAATCCGGCGGCTTGGGCGATGTGCTCAGCCGTGTGCGCATCGATTCCGGTAATCGGGTTAATGGGAATTCGGGCAAGTGCTTCGGGGCGTTCTACTGCTAACTGCTCGATTTCCATTCCGCCTTCTTTGGAGCACATTGCCAAATAGCGGCGTTCTGAACGATCAAGCAAGATTGAGAAATAGTATTCCTCGGCAATATCAGCACCCAGAGCAATCAGTACGCGATGGACGGTATGCCCTTTAATATCCATTCCTAAAATAGCCTGCGCATGAGTGCGGGCTTCTTCGGCAGAGCGGGCGAGTTTAACTCCTCCGGCTTTCCCGCGCCCTCCCGTCTTTACTTGAGCTTTAACAACGACGAGATCGCCGTGCTGTAGTAATTCTTCCGCTGCGCAGTATGCTTCTTCCGGCGTTGCAGCTACCTTACCGGGGAGCACGGGAACGCCGTGCTCGGCAAACATATCGCGAGCTTGGTACTCGTAGAGATCCACGCTGGGTCCTTTCGCTCGGCGGACTACCGAATAATAAATTGTCTCGGCGTCGAGACATCTCTTTGAGCATACCGAAAAATATCGTCAGTGACACGGTTTTCGGCAAAATTGCGATGGGATGTCATTAAGGAAAATCGACAGCCGCCATATCGAATCCCCTAATGCAATGCCACCAGCCTAGCGCTTCGCCCGAGGTAACGTGGCAAGATGTTCACCGGCTTGTCCGATTGACTGCCGAAGAAGAGTCGCAAAAGCAACATTTCCCTCCGGCAACGGATGGATGGTATCAATCTTCAAAAACTCCGGATGTTCAGCGATAAGCCCATGCCAGTCCACCACAAAAACATTCGCATAACCGGCAGCAATATCACTCAAGGTGCGATTGGCTGAATCCACATCCTTACTCGTCGTACCCACATTAACGAGGAATACCCACCTGCGGCATCCCAGTTGCTCGATATTACGACGCACCTCATTCGGATCGGGGACACCACCATTCGTTCCATACTCCAGCACCACTACCCGACCCACATGCGCCGTCGCCCGATGCTGAGCAATAAAGGCATAGGCCTCAGCCCACGTCATCCCTGGCTGAGCATAGACCTGAGCTCCCGGCATCTGGGCCGTCAGTTCCGCGCCTGCACCCGCAGCAATAGAATCCCCGAAGATCGTCACATCTTTCCATTGCGGTTTCGAAGCATCAAAGGCTGAGCACAACTGAGCGCCTGGCGCTGGTTCATCCCCGCGTTGCAGCGCATCACCGCCACTGTTAGGCGCAACTGCAGGCTGGGAAGGAGTCATATTCCCCTGCGCCGACGAGGGATCGCCACCAGCTTTCGAACCGCCGATCTCACCAGCAGTTCCTTCGGGCTCAGCCGCCACCTGCACTGGCGCCGAAGAATCAGGAGATGCGCCCTGCGCCAGCGAAACCGGATTCCAGATCAGCACTGCTATTGCCCCTACTGTTACCAGGCTCGCTCCAATGGCAACAATCCGATAGCGGAGGGAACGACGAACTGCCAACACCGCACGAGCACACGCCACGCTTAGCCCATACCGGCGAATCGGACGCATTATGTAGCGATACGTCAGTTCCGCACATGCAAAACACACCATGAGAGCACACATATCGCGCACCCCGCCTTGCCACCCTGAGGCATGCCAACAAGCTGCAGCGATCACCAGGAGCGGCCAATGCCACACATATAGGAGATAGGCCCGCTGACCAAGCCAACGCAATACCCCAATCTGCCCAATCAGCGAAAAAATAGAATGAGGAATGACGATAGTTGCTAGCACGATCCCTGCCAGCAGTGAAACCAACAGCATCCCACCCATGTACGCCCAAGGCCCATCCATCGGAATGATGAATAAAAATACGACGAGCATACTCAAGGCTGCCCAGCCGTACCACGGGTAGGTACGCCGCCAATGCACAGCACCTAAAATGCTGGCCTGTGGATCTGCCCATATAATGGCCAGCACAATGCCCAATGCAACCCCAAACAGATGCGTATGTGGGCCGTAGAGCAAAGCGACGGAATTCTCCCCGTTATAGAGCACCATCATCAGGCCAGCAGAAAAAACAACCACGACACTAGCCACGAGTGCCCGTAACCGCCATGAGTCAAGCAAAGCCAGCATCACCAGGGCAATGAGAGGCCACAACAGCATAATCTGCGCATCCAACGCCACGTACCATAAATGCGAGAACAAGCGGCCCGAGCCAGCATCGCGCACATACCCCTGGCAAATATCAAACCAGTTCGTTGAGTAGGTCAGCGCCCCCAGAGTTTGCCGACGAATATCGCCTAACGTGCTCCGCGCAATAATACCGGCCAGCGGGATCACCGTTACCACCAGCACTAAGAGCGGAATAAAGCTACGAGTAAAGCGAGCGCGATAGCAAGACAATACGTCAATATATCCACGGGTGCGATCGGAACGTAGCAGCGTCATCGTCACTAAAAATCCCGATATTACGAGGAAAATATCAATCCCTAAAAAGCCCCCACGAACAACACCTGGCATGAGGTGATGACCCAAAATCGCTAGGATAGCCACTGCGCGCAATCCGGCAATCCCCCAGAGATACTCCCCACGGTCCGTCATATCCGAACGCGATAACCCCGTTGGGCTTTCACTATCGTGCTGAGGTGGCTGCTGGTGCACCCGAGAAGCACCTGCCCCCGAAGCACCGCCACGCGAAACGGAATACAACGATCCTGACCGCTGTTTCTGCGCCACCGGCTTTTGCGTATTTGCCCGCGTAGCAGGATCGGCAGTGCGAGAAGAGAGCGCACTATCCCCAGACCCTTGCGGCGATGATTCAGCTTCCTGATTACCAGACCGCCCCTGAGCCCCTGCGTGCGGTGAGCGCTCCAACCGCCCTGATTGACCAGGTTGCGGGCGTACAGTACGTAGCCGGTAATCCGTCATGGCCTATACCTTCTCTAACGGGGCAAAACGTAGCATCAATCGTTTGGTCGCACCGGAACGGAATTTCACTTGAGCAACCGTTGATTTCCCAGTGCCGTCGAAAGCGACAATCGTCCCCATCCCGAAAGAACGATGCCGGACGCGATCACCAACTTTCAAACCGTGCGTCTGGCGAGCTGCTGCACTAGACTGCGCTGGCGAAGCGGACTGCTCCTCCGAAGAAAGCCGTTGAGCCTCAGATACCTTCGACCCCGACCTGGCAGAACGTGAGCTCTGAGCCGCCCGCTCCCCGAAGAATTTCCCCGCTGGAACCTTTTTTCCGCCAATCGGGGGAGCAAATTCGTCCTCGTGATACCTAGCAGCGCTAGATCTCGGTGCACTAGCAGAAAAGCCAGCAGCTGTACCTGCAGATGACGCCCCTACGCGACTAGATGAGGAACGACTAGCCCACCCACCAGTGCGAGATGAACCACCATTCCAACCGGCATACCTATTGCGCTCGGACCATTGATCCTCACTATATGAGGAGGAATCACAATCCCAGCTATCGTCCTCATCGCCCCACTGCAACTGCCGTAATGAATCCATTGACGATTCACTACGCCGCCAATCGATCAGCTCCTCAGGTATCTCTGCGATGAAGCGCGAAGGCCCTAATAATTGCGGGGCACCCCACTGAGTGCGGCTTGCCGCCCGCGTCAAATACAGCTTCTCGCGCGCACGAGTCAAAGCCACATAAGCTAGTCGTCTTTCCTCAGCTAACTCCTCTGGCGATTCCTGGGAACGCGCATGCGGGAACGTGCCATCTTCCATGCCAGTGACGAAAACAACCGGAAACTCTAAGCCTTTGGCCGTATGTACCGTCATGAGCACAACTTCCCCACTATCAGAATCGGGAAGCTGGTCCGAATCAGCCACCAAGGATACCTGATCCAGGAAATCAGCCAAGGTGCCCTCAGGATTAAGGACGCGAAACTCCGACGTCACGGCGTGAAACTCCGCCAAATTCTCCGCTCGTGCCTTATCTTGCGGATCAGTCGATTTCTCTAAACCGGCGAGATACCCCGTGCGGTCCATAACCTCAACGTAAATATCTGCCGGATCTGCCCCCAATTGTGCCTGGTCACGTAATTCCTCAAGCATCTGCACAAACTGAGTAATCGTTGCCGTTTGCCGCGCCCCCAGCACAACCGGCTCACGCCCAGCCTCGTGCGCACGCTCCGGATGAGCAATATCTGCCAAGGCCTGCCCGAACGAGATCTGATAGGTGGCCGCATACGCCGCGAGCGCACCCTCCGTCGTCGCCCCTAAACCACGCTTGGGCACATTGAGCACCCTGCGTAAAGACACTGAATCATCCGGATTGGCAATAGCATGCAAATATGCCAAGGCGTTCTTAATCTCTGCCCGTTCGTAGAACTTCGTCCCCCCGACAACGCGATAAGGAATCTCCGACCGGATGAAAGCCTCTTCAAGCGCACGCGACTGCGCATTAGCCCGATAGAAAACGGCAATATCCCGATATGCCACCCCAGCACGGGCCAGATCTGTGATTTCATCGCGTACAAACACAGCTTCGTCGGATTCTGCGTCTGCCACATAGCCGACGAGTTTCTCTCCAGCTCCGGAATCCGTCCATAACCGCTTAGCACGTCGGCCCGCATTATTCGAAATCACCGCGTTAGCCGCCGACAAAATATTCTGCGTTGACCGATAGTTTTGCTCCAAAACAATCGACTGAGCCTGGGGAAAATCCTCCTCAAAACTTTCGATATTACGAATCGTTGCCCCGCGGAAAGCGTAAATTGACTGATCGGCATCGCCAACCACCGTCAAAGCCCCATGCGGATCATCGCCCCTGCTCCCAACCAGCAAACGCACCAGCTCGTATTGGGCCATATTGGTGTCCTGATATTCGTCCACCAGAATGTGGCGGAAACGCTGCCGATATACCTGTGCAACCTGCGGGTTATCCCGCAACAGCTCAACCGTCAGCATAATTAAGTCATCGAAATCTACCGCATGGGCAAGCCGCAGACGTTCCTGATACGTTTGATAAACTCGCGCAACCATGAGCTCATCTTCGCGTTGCGCTAACGCTAAGGCCTGCGCCGGAGTAACGAGATTATTTTTCAGATCAGAAACGCCATTAAGGAGTTTCTTCGGTGGGTAGCGCTTATCGTCAATCTTTTCTTCGCGAATGATAGCGCGCATTAATGCCTGTGAATCAGCTGAATCGTAGATAGTGAAACCAGAATTTAAGGAGAGGTAACGATGTTCAGCCCGCAAGATTCGCACACATGCGGAATGGAACGTCGAAATCCACATATACCCCGCGCCTGGACCAATCATTGATTCCATGCGCTCGCGCATTTCTTTCGCTGCCTTATTGGTGAAGGTAATCGCCATGATTTGCGTCGGCCGTAACTGACCAGTGGCAATAAGGTAACAAATTCGGGTCGTCAACACCCGCGTCTTTCCGGAACCCGCCCCTGCAATAACTAAAAGATGCGACCCACCGTAGGTGACGGCAGCCCGTTGCTGTGGATTGAGCCCGCGAATAATCTTTTCCACCACCGCCGGGTCGGCTGCTGGCGCATACGAGGTTTCAGGCACAGCCTCGTCTGCAGCGGCAACGGTGGTTTTTGGGGCAGTGGGGTCGGAAATATCAGCACCAGAAACGACTGAGGTAGATACACATTCACGCCGTGATACCGCCGACGTGTTATTTGGGGCAATACTGGCGCTATCTGCGCCAGGCATAGCAGGTGCAGCAGCCGCCCCCTGCGAGTTCGAGGCAGACACCCGTGCACGAATTCGATCTAAAGCTGCGGTTAATTTATCTTCAGGCATATCTCTTTCAGCCTAATAGAGGAGGCGACGCAACGCATTGGCGACGCTCAGCATCGATATACGCCACATAACAGCGATGCCGGTTGCACAGCAGCCGGCATCCCGATCCGCACTCACACAAGCGCGCACATTACTCCCATTCGATCGTCCCTGGGGGCTTAGAGGTGACGTCAATAACCACGCGATTGACATCACTGACCTCATTGGTAATTCGGTTAGAGATCCTGGCAACCAGGTCATAATCTAACCGAACCCAATCCGCACTCATTGCGTCTTCCGAGGCCACCGGGCGCAATACAATCGGGTGACCGTAGGTGCGTTCATCGCCTTGGACGCCAACCGAGCGAACATCAGCCAGCAAAACCACTGGGCACTGCCAGATCTGGCGATCTAATCCGGCTGCGGTGAGTTCTTCTCGAACAATCGCATCGGCTTCCCGCAACGTAGCGAGACGATCTCGGGTAATCTCCCCGACAATGCGCACCCCGAGCCCTGGCCCGGGGAAGGGCTGACGCCATACCAGCCGCTGTGACAAGCCGAGCTCACATCCGATCGCACGAACTTCATCCTTAAATAATTCCCGTAGCGGTTCCACCAGCTCGAACTCAATGTCTTCTGGCAGACCGCCGACATTATGATGGGATTTAATATTTGCTGTGCCGTCTCCCCCACCAGATTCAACAACATCCGGATAGAGAGTGCCCTGGACGAGGAACGCATAATCCTTATCTGGATTTTCTTCCCGCAATCGCTGTTGCGCCGCCTCAAAACTGCGGATGAATTCGCGACCAATAATTTTGCGCTTCGTTTCCGGATCACTGACGCCGGCTAAGGCCTGCAAGAATCGCTCGCTTTCATCCACTGCCAGAATCTTCATGCCGCGAGCGCCCGCATAATCGCGAACAACCTGATCGAATTCACCCTTACGCAATAGTCCGTGATCGACGAATACACAGGTTAATTGATCGCCGATAGCGCGGTGGACCAAAGCCGCAGCAACCGAAGAATCAACACCACCTGAGAGCGCACAGATAGCGTGACGATCGCCCACTTGGGCACGGATACGCTCGATTTGTTCGTCAATGATCGACGCCGGATCCCAGTTCGGGGTCAACCCGGCACCCTCAGTCAGGAAAGCGAGGATCTGTTCTTGACCGTTTTCGCAGTGACGCACCTCCGGATGCCACTGCATCCCGTAGTGCCGCGCCTGTGGATTTTCGAATGCGGCCACGCGTGCGCCGGGCGTTTGCGCGGTGACGGTAAAGCTCTCCGGGGCCTGCGTAACAGAATCAAAATGGCTCATCCATACGGTTGGCCGGTTGTCCGACGATCCGGTGACGACCCCATCGCACAGCATTACCGCTGGCGTCGGGCCATATTCCCGCACTCCGGTTCGTTCCACTTTCCCACCCAAGGCGTGTGCCATCTGTTGAAATCCGTAGCAGATACCCATAACTGGGATACCAGCGCTAAGGATGGATTTATCAATTTGTGGCGCTCCTGGCTCATAAACCGACGCGGGACCGCCTGACAGAATGATGGCGCTTGGGTTGCGCTCCAGGATCTGGCGGGCTGGCCAGGAATGTGGGACAAGCTCGGAATAAAAACCGGCTTCGCGAACACGGCGAGCAATAAGTTGTGCGTTTTGCGCGCCATTATCAATTACTACAACGGGGCGAATCTCAGTCACGTTCCCAGCGTACCGCCCCATTGCCAGCGAGAAAAACTCGGTTACTGTAAACCGTGACCGGCTGGGCGGTATATGGGTCGATAAAGGATAATTGCGCCGCGATGAGCTGCAACGGGTAGGGCCGATTAGCTGTTTCCTCGGGATCTAACACCTGCGGATAGAGCGGATCTGCGAGAATGGGAGTTCCCCGATGCGCCATCGTTGCGCGCAGTTGATGGGTGCGGCCAGTTATCGGGCGTAATTCGTAGCACCCCAGTTCCCCATACGTGCTCACCAGGCGCAATCGCGTTTGGCTATTCGGCTCTCCTGCCACCACGCTAGCGACTAAATCTGTATGCCCGCGCTCAAGCCGCACGTCGCTGCGTTGCCACACCCCGATCGGATCGTTCGGAGCATATCGCGCCAGGGCGTAATACGTCTTTTCCACACGTCGTTGCTCAAAGAGTTTCTGGTAAGCACCACGCCACTGGGGATCAGTTGTTAGCAGCACGCATCCGGCTGTTTCTGCGTCCAGACGATGTGCGGCCACAATGTCATCGTTTTTCATCTGGCGTCGCATAACCACAGTCAAGCTTTGTGCCACATGGGATCCCCGCGGAATGGTAGCCATCTGGTGTGGTTTATCGACGATAATGTACCGTTGTGTTTGTGCCAGGATGGGCACGGTGATCGGTTCTGTTGGTTCGTCGGGCACGGGGCGAAAAAACCACAGCCGTTGCCCTGGTCGATAGCTCGCTCCTGGCCACACGCACTCGGCGTTATCAGCGAAAATATCGCCATTGTGCAGTAGCTCTCGTCCTTCTTCGCCAAAGCGCTCAAAAATCCACTCATCAACAGTGGCCCACGCTCCGTGCGGCAGCCGCAATGGGCTGGCATTAATCCCGTTGCGCATCGGCGGGCGAACCGCCCGAATCCGAGCGGCACGGCGCCAATGTCTTTTTTGCCGCATCCCGTCTCTCCTACACATCAAATGGTCAACGTGACAATACTAGCGAGGCAATATGTCACCTTTGCTGCTGTGAACGTGGGACTATGGAAAGGTATAGGCTGTTTCTGCGCCATCTTTAACCGGCGCACAGATGAGAGGATGATATGACCAAGAGCGTCTATTTCACCGCAGCGGAAGGAAATTCTGGAACCCGCCCAGTGACCCATGCAGTCGTAGCAGAACTGAAAAACAGCTACCCTAACCTCGGCATTTTCCGCGCATTTACCAATAATTCGATCGACGATGATCGCGATTTTCTCGACCTGCTTGATCTGGTGGGACGCCCCGAAGATCGAGATATTGCCTGGGGAACAACCCATCAGGCGTACATCCATGACGAATCCGCCGCCATGACAGAACTCGTCACACGCTATACCGAGTATGCACGTTCCTGTGATGCCGTCCTCATTCTTGGTTTATTGGATGGAGATCCCATATACCCTGGAGCTCTTGCTCGCGCTGGTCGGGCCGCAGCCCATCTTGGCACATCCGTTTTCCTGGTGATCTCCGGTGCTGTGCGTACAGACGAGCAGATCGTGACGCTATCCCATCTGGCTGGCAAAGAGATCATGACGCAACACGCCCCCATCAGCGCGGTGGCGGTTACTTCAGCGGCTCGCAATCATGCTACCGAGCCACACAGTGAGCATATGCCCATCATGTATTTCTATGATGACGAGGATGCCACGGTGGGTGAGGCAGATCGTCATCTCCTCGTCAGCGCTATGGAGCACGGCTCGAAGGTGGTAACACCGCTCTCGTTCACGGCTTCGTTAATTGCCCGCGCTCAAGCGGCACGCAAACGTATCGTCTTGCCAGAGTCCTCCGATGACCGCATTTTGCTGGCTGCCAATGAGCTTATTCGCCGCAAAGTCGCCGATATTATTTTGCTTGGGGAATCTGAAACCGTTCAGGGGCGGGCCGCAGAACTCGGATTGGATCTATCGCAGGCACGTATCGTCAGCACGAAGGATCCGGAACTGGTGGAGAAGTACGCGCAAGAGCTGGCGCGGCTGCGCGAGAAGAAGGGCATGACGTACGATAAGGCCCGCGAAACCCTGAAGGATCTGTCATATTTCGGGACTATGATGGTTCATATGAATGACGCTGATGGCATGGTTTCGGGCGCGGTAAACACCACCGCCAACACCATTGTTCCGTCATTCCAAATCATCAAGACGAAACCAGGGGCCTCCCTCGTCTCCTCGTGTTTCTTAATGCTGATGGAAGATCGCGTGTACGTCTATGGTGACTGTGCCGTCACAACGAATCCCACCCCAGAGCAACTGGCCAGCATCGCGATTTCTTCCGCAGAAACGGCCCAACAGTTCGGCATTGAGCCGCGAGTGGCAATGCTGTCTTATTCCACAGGTGATTCCGGCAAAGGTCCTGACGTTGACGCGGTTATCGAGGCAACTCGTTTAGCGCGCGAGCAGCGCCCAGATTTGCTGATCGAAGGTCCTATCCAATACGACGCTGCCGTTGACGCCAAAGTTGCGGCAACGAAACTTCCGCACTCAGCAGTTGCTGGGCATGCAACCGTCTTCATTTTCCCATCATTGAACGCCGGCAATATCGGATACAAAGCTGTGCAGCGGTCTTCCGGCGCAGTTGCCGTCGGGCCAGTTCTCCAAGGCTTGAATAAGCCTGTCAACGATCTATCTCGTGGCGCGTTGGTGGAAGATATTATTAACACCGTCGCGATTACGGCAATCCAGGCGCAGTAGCCTGAGCCGTATTCACATGTACCTAGCGAATATTCGGGTGTCATGAGCAATGAGTGTGCACGGCATCCGGATATCCGACCAGAGTCCCTATGTAAGAAAGTGAGGTCCGCACTATGACTGTTTTAGTTATTAATTCCGGCTCATCGTCTATCAAATATCAGCTTATCGACCCAGATACCCGCACATCGCTCGCTTCCGGTCTAGTTGAGCGTATTGGTGAGGCGGAAAGCCATATCGAACATTCAGCACATGGCACTACTGTCGAGCTGGACGAACCCATCACCGATCATGCGCACGGGTTGCGCGAGGTCTTACGGCTCTTTGAGGAAGTTGGGCCCTCGCTGCTGGAAGCTAATGTGAAAGCAGTGGGCCATCGGGTAGTGCAAGGAGGAAAATATTTCAGCCGCGCTGCCATCATTGATGACGAGGTTCAGCAGCTTATCGCCGATCTCGCGCCACTTGCCCCGCTGCATAATCCGGCACACTTAAAAGGTATTGAGGTTGCCCGTCAGCTCCTGGCTGTTCCACATGTGGCTGTCTTTGATACGGCATTTTTCCAAGGGCTTCCCCGTGAAACTGCCACCTATGCTCTCGACCGCGAGGTGGCTGCAAAATATCAGATTCGTCGCTATGGCGCACATGGCACCTCCCATCAGTATGTTTCACGTGCTGTGAGCGAGATGATGGGCCGAGAGGATCTTAAGCAGATCGTTTTGCATATTGGGAATGGCGCCTCCGTATCAGCGGTGGTCAACGGGCACGCCGTCGATACCTCGATGGGTCTAACCCCGCTCGAAGGTCTGGTCATGGGAACGCGCACCGGCGATATTGACCCCGCCGTCGTTTTCCATCTGGCTCGGGTTGGCGGTATGTCGATTGACGATATTGACGCCCTCTTCAATAAGCACTCCGGACTGAAGGGGTTGGCCGGCAATAATGATATGCGCGCGGTATGGAAGTTAGCTGACGCTGGCGATGAGAATGCCGCTGAAGCTATCGAGGTGTACGTCCATCGGCTCGTACACTACATCGGCGCTTACACCGCCGTTATGGGCGGAGTTGACGTCATCACTTTCACTGCTGGTGCGGGCGAAAATGATGACCGGCTGCGCTCATTAGTTATCGGCCGTTTGGCTCATTTTGGGGTGCGCCTCGATGCGGAAGCTAATGCGGTGCGTTCGAAGCAGCCTCGGTTTATTTCTACTGACGATTCAACCGTGCGAGTCGCCGTTGTACCGACGAATGAAGAGCTTGCGATTGCTCAGCAGGCGATGGAGTTACTCGCCGAAGCGTAATTCTCTGCCGCGTGACGCACCGAGGAATATCCGGTGCGTTACGCGGTCTTTACGCTCAATGCTGTCCCCTCCACACCTCAGCGCCATGCGCCTCGGTAGCGCCGCTAGATCTGTTTATAGCGTTTTCTAGTGCCAACCGGAGGATGACCCGAGAGGGATACTACAAGCACCTGAGGGTACACCGAGCATTTCCTGCCTATTTATCCCCGATCGCGTCTTGCGTCCCGAACCATGAGGAGATACCTATGACCATCGAACATATCACGTCCGCTACCCCCGAGATTGAGGCCGCTTTTCAGCGCCTGATTCCTCAGCTTTCCCGCAGCGCCGCGCCGATGAGCGAAGCAGAAATCCGGGAATTCATCGCCCAAGAGGCAATTGATCTCTTAGCGTTTCGCACTGAGGAGGGCACGATTGCCGGCATGTTGACGCTCGTGACCTTCACAATTCCCACTGGGGTGCGCGCCTGGATTGAAGATGTCGTCGTAGATGAGGCAGCTCGCGGCCAAGGAGCAGGGCAACAGCTCGTTGAACAGGCCGTGCAGCTCGCACATAGCCGTGGCGCGAAAACCGTTGATCTGACCTCTCGCCCCTCGCGCGAAGCAGCCAACCGGCTCTACCAGCGCTGTGGTTTCCAGTTGCGCGAGACGAACGTCTACCGCTTCGCACAGTAATCCGCTTACACATACACATACCTGCCCGGCAAGGGCTATCTAGCGTGCATAATAGTGGGTGTAGGCCTCTGCTGGTCACCTCCTTGTCTTAAAACCAGCAGGGGTCTACACCCTCTTTCAGTAAATCAGCCACTGTAGGCTGTTACCGCAATGGCAGCTGTACCAGTGCAGTAACAGCTCGACCTCAGGCACAGAAAGATCGCGCCAAGGGTAGATACCGGCGGGCGACCGTGGGGAGAAATTTTCCCACGGTCGCCCGCCTCATCATGTTGGGGTGAAGAAACCCCAGTTTCTTCACCCCAACATCACAGTAACTGCGCTAACGATGGTAGCGATTTAGTAATCCCCTACCATCGTGGTGACGTCCAGCGCCGCGTTAAGCGTCTCTTCATCAATCTCACCGCGCTCCACAAAGCCCAGATCAATTGCCGCTTCTTTCACCGTCATATTCGCCTTAACCGAATGCTTCGCAATCTTCGCCGCATTCTCGTAACCAATATGGCGGTTAAGCGGCGTAACAATAGACGGAGAGGATTCAGCTAACTGCAAGCAACGCTCTTCATTAGCTACCAAGCCATCAACCGTGCGCTTAGCCAAGACCTCACAGACGTTACCCACGATGTCAATAGACTCCAGCAGGTTCTGCGCCATAATCGGCAGCATGACCAACAGATCAAAGTTCCCCTGCGCGCCAGCAAAAGCAATCGTCGCGTCATTGCCGATAACCTGAGCTGCCACCATAACAGTCGCCTCTGGCACAACCGGATTGACCTTACCTGGCATAATCGACGATCCTGGCTGCAAATCTGGCAATGCCAACTCGCCAATACCTGTGCGCGGGCCAGAGCCCATCCAGCGCAGATCATTAGCAATCTTCACCAGCGAAACAGCCACGGTGCGCAGCGCGCCCGAGGTTTCCACCAGCGAATCCTGCGCGGCCTGCGCTTCGAAATGGTTCGCTGCCTCCACGAACGGCAGATCCATATGCTCAGCGATCAGCTCAATCACACGAGCTGAGAAACCAGCCGGAGTATTAATCCCTGTTCCCACAGCGGTACCGCCCAACGGCAGCTCAGCCAAGCGCTTTTCGGTATCCTTAATGCGCTCCATGCCGTAACGGATCTGCTGGGCATAACCAGAGAATTCCTGACCCAAAGTAATCGGCGTCGCATCCATCAGGTGAGTGCGGCCAGACTTCACAATATGCTTGAACTCTGCTGCTTTCTTCTCCAGGGATTCAGCCAAAATTTCCATCTTCGGCAGCAAGCTCTGGCGTACTGCCGCGAGCGCCGCAATGTGAATCGAGGACGGGAAAACATCATTGGAGGACTGCGAACAGTTCACGTGATCGTTCGGATGGATCTCCACGCCGGAAGCCTTCGTCGCAATCGTGGAGAGTACCTCATTGGTATTCATATTCGATGACGTGCCCGAACCCGTCTGGAATACGTCAATCGGGAACTGGTCGTCATATTTTCCGGCGATGACGTCATCAGCAGCGGCGACGATTGCCGCGCTCCGCTCATCGTCCAGTACTCCTAGCTCATTGTTTGCCAGGGCTGCGGCCCTCTTGATCTGCGCCAAGGCGTGGATATGCGGGGGCGTCAGCGTCTTGCCCGAAATTGGGAAGTTCTCTACTGCGCGCTGGGTCTGTGCCCGATACAATGCATCGACTGGAACTTTGACCTCGCCCATCGTGTCATGCTCGATACGGTATTCCGTCATTACTTCTCCTTTGGCAACCTTGCCGGTATTGTTCCTTGTCATCTTCTCACAATGCCCACGAAAGACGTGGGACGTGCGTCACTGTTACACCTGTTTATTATGCCGCACAGCCACCAAAATCGGCGCCTATTTAGCCACTAACAGAGATTTCTACCCGCTGGAATTCCTTCAATTCCGAGTATCCCGTCATCGCCATAGCGTGACGTAGCGCCCCCACAAGATTCGTATGCCCATTGGCGTTAGTGGATGGCCCGTGAATAATCGTCGCCAAATCAGCTACCGTTCCTACCTCGACCCGCTCACCACGCGGCAGCGAACGATGATAGACCTCAGCACCCCAATGGAAACCGCGCCCCGGAGCCTGTATGGACCGTGCCAATGCGGTTCCCAACATGACGCCATCTGCCCCACAGGCGATCGCTTTAACGAGATCACCGGAGGTCGATATTTGCCCGTCGGCAATGACGTGCACATAGCGCCCGCCCGTTTCGTCCATGTATTCCCGACGAGCCGCGGCAACATCTGCCACCGTCGTCGCCATCGGCACCGCCACACCGACCGTTCGCCGGTTAGCACTCGTCGCTCCGCCACCAAAACCAGCAAGCACTCCGGCCGCTCCGGTACGCATCAAATGCAAGGCGGCAGTATATGACGCGGCGCCGCCCACAACGACTGGAACATCAAGCTCATAAATAAAACGCTTTAAGTTCAGCGGTTCACGATTGGACGAGACGTGCTCAGCAGAGACTGTCGTCCCGCGAATAACAAATAGATCAATGCCTGAATCGGCCACCGTTTTCCAATGCTGGTGTACCCGCTGCGGGGAAAGCGCACCCGCCACCGGCACGCCAGCAGCACGAATCTGAGAAAGCCGCTCCACAATAAGCTCGTCCTTAATCGGCTCCCGATATAGATGTTGCATGAGCGTGGTAACGCTATCGGCAGGCTCAGCGGCAATCTTCTCAAACAGTGGCGTCGGATCGGCATAGCGCGTCCATAATCCTTCGAGATCCAGAACTCCCACTCCACCGAGGCGCCCAATCTCAATGGCAGTATCCGGTGAAGTCACCGAATCCATCGGCGCTGCCATAATCGGAATATCTAACAAGGTGGCGTCCAACTGCCAAGAAATGGATACGTCTGCCGCATCGCGGGTCCGTCGGGAGGGAACAATCGAAATATCGTCAAAAGAGTATCCCACTCGTGCGCGCCGCCCGCGCCCAATCTCCATCTCATTCACGCTGCTAGCCTACCGCCTCTAGCTGTAATGCACCGGCATGACCGCGCGGATACACGTTCCGTATGTGTTATTCTCCGACGCTTCCTGCCGAGACATTTCATAATCTTTCCGATCAGGTATGCGGTTCGGTACCGAATTTTCTGGCTAGCTCCTGATATGCGCTTTTAGCACAGCGCGTTGTCTTCATTTCTCGTGCCTGACAGATCTGCCGAGCACAATACCCGTTACACTGGAGATACCAAGCAAAGGAGAATTCATGTGGGTTTCCCGACCACGAGCAGGATTTGATACTGAAACAACAGGCGTACATATCGCTCAGGACCGGATCGTCACCGCCGCATTCATCACGAGCACCAATGGCGATATGCACCGACGCACTTGGTTGGCCAATCCCGGAATTCCTATCCCGCAAGCCGCTGCAGCAGTGCATGGAATATCAACCGAACAGGCCCAACGCGATGGGAGGGCGGCTTGCGAGGTCGTTGCGGAGGTCGCCGAGGCGGTAGCTGCGCATATGCTAGCCGGAAATCCGCTGGTGGTTTACAACGCCACCTACGATTTGAGCTTGTTGGACGCGGAGTTGCACCGATACCATTTACCGTCGTTAACCGATCGGCTTGGTCCAAGTAGCACATGGCCCGTCATTGACCCATATATGTTAGATCGATACGTGGATCGTTTCCGCCGCGGGCCACGCAAACTCATTAACCTTGCCCAGCATTATCAGCTCAGCCTTGACGAGACGTTCCATGACGCTTCCGGTGACGTCATCATGACCTTGCGCGTCCTCGACGCTATGGTGGAACGCTATCCTCGGTTAGCGCAAATGTCGCTGGCGGATCTACATGCCGCACAACGAAGCGCGTATGAGGACTTTATGGCTTTCATTCAGCGGCGTTACCCCTCATCTGAACCACGCGGATGGCCTATCGTCTCCCCTGCTTAAAGCTGTTATCCCATGCACATAAAGCTCACAGTAGCTAATACGACGCATGGCTCGTTACGGCGCGAAGGATCTGACATAGCAGTGCGTTGCGAATTGTTGCCCTCGTCGCGCACCTTTTCGCGCTGACGGCACGGGCGCACACGCTACGGGCCGCCTGCAGCGATTTCTTACTCGCACCATCTTGCGAACAGCCCAACACGTATAGGGGCGGATCGCGCACCGCTGCCTACAAACAGTTCTCGGTGGGTATAGCAGCTACGTCGCGCTATTTTCGTTATTTCTGTTGCGAGGTGTAGTTCGGCGCCTCGCTGGTCATTTGGATGTCATGTGGATGCGATTCTCGCAAACCAGCGGCGGTAATCCGCACAAAGCGCGCTTTACTCGTCAGTTCCGGAATTGTGCGAGCGCCGGTATAGAACATTGTCTGATGCAAGCCACCGACGAGTTGGTAGATCACTGAGGAGAGCGGACCACGGAACGGAACCTGACCTTCAATCCCCTCCGGAACGATTTTGTCATCCGTTGTCACATCGGCTTGGAAGTAGCGATCCTTTGAATACGAGACGCGCCCGCGCGAACTCATTGCCCCCAGCGAGCCCATCCCACGGTAGCTCTTATATTGTTTGCCGTTGACAAAAACCAACTCTCCTGGGGATTCCTCACAACCGGCCAGCAGCGAGCCCAACATGACTGTGGACGCCCCTGCAGCAAGTGCTTTACCAATATCGCCGGAATACTGCAGACCACCATCAGCAATCAGCGGCACATCAGCAGGTTGGCATGCCTGCGCCGCCAAGGTTATCGCCGTCATTTGCGGTACACCCACACCCGCGATAACACGAGTTGTACAAATTGAACCCGGGCCAACCCCCACTTTAACTGCGTCAGCTCCCGCATCAATGAGTGCTTGGGCGCCCTCACGAGTGGCAACATTTCCGCCGATAACATCCACCCCAGCAAAGCCGGAATCTTCTTTGAGCGCCTGAATCATTTGGCAGGCTAAGGCAGCTTGCCCGTTCGCGGTATCTACGACGAGGACGTCCACCCCAGCATCTGCCAGTGCTTCGGCACGTGCCCGCGCATCACCCCAATATCCGACGGCAGCTCCGACGCGCAAACGCCCGTCGCCATCCTTAGTGGCCAATGGGTATTTCTCTGATTTAGCGAAGTCTTTAACGGTGATAAGACCAGTTAACCGGCCATCATCGTCAATCAGTGGCAGCTTCTCCACTTTATGTTTCGCCAGCAACTGGGCAGCTTCTTCGCGCGATATGCCGGTACGTCCAGTCACTAACGGCATGGGCGTCATCGTCTGGGCGACGGTGCGCTGCTCCCATTCTCCCGTCGGGATAAAACGTAAATCCCGATTCGTGATAATGCCGATCAGCGTCCCCTCATCGGTAATAACCGGGAGGCCAGACACCCGATACTGACCGCACAGCTCATCCAGTTCACTGAGGGTCGCCTCTGGGCGGATCGTCACCGGATCTGAGATCATGCCTGATTCGGAGCGTTTCACCCGCTTGACGTGGTGAACTTGATCCGGGATAGAGAGGTTGCGGTGAATGATACCGATACCGCCTTGCCGTGCCATACCAATAGCCATGCGGGCTTCCGTTACCGTATCCATCGCCGCTGAGAGAAGCGGGACCTGCAAGGTGATGGAACGGGTTAAGCGAGTTGCGGTATTCACCTCTGATGGGATGACGTCAGTTGCGCCAGGGAGGATGAGGACATCGTCATAGGTCAGGCCAATCAGGCCGAAAGGATCGCTGCTCACGGCCCTATCCTAAAATGTTTTCCCGCTCCTGGCTAGCGCGCCCATTTTTCTGGAAAATAACGCACTGACCTGCACATATATAACCATCGCGCATTTCGCTCACAGTGGGATAACACGGGGATTTTCGCCTCTGTCAGAAAAAAGAGGGTAGGTAATTGGGCGCCAAGTTGGTAACATACTGGACGATAAGCTAAATAACCGCTGCGCCGTGATAGGAGCAAACTCGTGCGCATTAATGTGCAGACAGTCCATCTCACCCGTTGGGACTGGCAATCGCAGGGAAGCTGCAACTCTATGGACCCCGACTACTTCTTCCACCCTGAAGGAGAGCGCGGTGGCCCGCGACGGCGGCGTATCGAACGCGCCAAGCAGATTTGCCATACCTGCCCGGTCGTCGAAGAGTGCCGCAACTATGCGCTGAACAATAACGAGCCATACGGCGTATGGGGAGCACTCTCAGAAGAAGAACGCTATAACATGTCGGCGCGTCGCCGCCGCCAGCCAGTGTAGCGATAACAACCTAATAGCCTAATCACGGCGGAATACTCCGCACCAGCTTCCGCAATTGCGCTCTAATTCGTTGCGCACACCTGCCGCACACATAGTAATTCAGGCACATACCGCCGAGCGTCTTGTCAAGCATCTTCAGCTCAACATGTTTGCGGTCTTCCCCTCTCTTTATGACTGTGGGCCTCCCTTTCCAGGGAGGCCCACAGTCATAATACACAACCGATAATCAGGCTGCCGAGTTATTTCTCAGTATCCTCGTCGTTCCTAGCTTCACCTAGGAATACACAGCGACTAGCGAGTCACAATAGCGAGGACGTCACGCTGAGAGAGAATGATGTAATCCTCTGCACCGTACTTAACTTCCGTGCCGCCATACTTGGAGTAAATCACAACATCGCCGACGGAAATATCCATCGGGATGCGGTTGCCCTTATCGTCAATGCGACCTGGGCCAACTGCCACAACAGTACCCTCCTGCGGCTTTTCCTTTGCCGTATCCGGCAAAATCAGACCAGAAGCAGTGGTTTCTTCCGCATCAAGTTGCTGAATCACAATGCGATCATCAAGCGGCTTAATGGAGACCGACATTCGGCTCCCCCTTCTATCGTTCCAAAAACTCAATCGCTGGCTAACCGCCGTCGCGGGGGCCGGTACCAGGACGTAGCAAATGCTACCGAGATAAGGCTAAGCAGATTTTGGCACTCGGTCAAGGTGAGTGCCAAATGGGTGTGGAAAACCTCGCTAAGCGCGAACTACACGATGACTATGAGACGATAGGAGGGTGATTTCTCCCCTGCTCACTCCCGACGGGCGCGCCCTCTTAGAATCCTTGCCGCCCTACGACAATGCGCAGATTTTCGCTCTCTCCGCGCGCTTACGGGAAGCTGGATACCACCCAGAACTTATCGCAGCAGCCCTCACACAAAGCCGGCTACGCGAGCGGGCGCGCGCAAAATTCGGAGATTTTGCTGAGCGAATGTTTTTTACTGCCGACGGCCTCGAACAAGCTACTCGGTTATCTGTCGCAGCTTTTCATGCCGCTGGTTTACGCGCAGCCGGAGCACAACACATCATTGATTTTGGCTGCGGAATTGGAGCAGATTCACTTGCCTTTGCCGGATTGGGGTTGCACGTCAGCAGCATAGAGATGGACGCTGAGACAGCCGCAGCCGCCAGCGAAAATCTCTCCATCTTTCCCCATGCACAGGTTATCGAGGCCGACGGGTTAACCCTTGATCTGCATACTTTAGGTGCCGACGCCCTATGGCTCGATCCGGCACGTCGCACAACTGACGCCGGAGGTTCTCCAGGCACAATACCGCCCAATCACGCTGAGGGCACATCCCAATCTGCTCACCACTCCGGATCGGAGCATCGTTCGTCCTCTGCTCCCCGCTCATCATCTGGGCGAATCCTTCACCCCGAACTGTGGACGCCCCCGTTATCACACGCCCTCGACCTTGCCCACCAATTCCCCTGTGCCGGCATTAAAGTCGCACCTGGTATTGACTACCAGCACCTACCATCCGATACTCGCGTGGAATGGGTGTCAGTTAACGGTTCGCTTGTCGAAGCAATTATCTGGTGCGGCACCGCCGCCACCATCCCAGGGAGATGCGCGCTCATTATAGATAAAGACGAACAGGCGTATCGCCTATCAACCCTCCACGGCGATCCAGCCACTCCACCGGATCACGTCGCCCCACGCGAACTGGCTCGCTATATCTACGAACCCGATCCTGCCGTGATTCGCGCTGGGGGAATCCGTACCTTGTGCCGCGATTTCCAGCTAGCACCCGTCGCCAGCGCAATTGCATATCTCACCGGCGATCAGCCGTTATCCTCGCCATTTTTCCGAGGTTTTGAAGTCATCGATGTGTTACCTGTCGATGTTGCCCGCCTGCGCAAACGCTTACAATCTGAGGATGTGGGGCGCGTCGAGATTAAGAAACGCGGCATAGACCTCGACCCAGAAGTACTGCGTAAAAAGCTCCGACTTCGTGCCAAAGGAACGCAAGAGATGACCCTAATCATCAGCCCGACGATTTCTGGTCAGCGTCGAGCAATCCTGGCACGACGCCTGCCTACCTCCTGCACTGATCTTGGCACTTTGTAACAGCCGACCTTAACGGTATCTAACCCGCATTACGAGCTCAGATTTGACTAATCACCTATTCTCCCAGCAAAATTTCGGTTAACCGAAAGGAGAATATTATGTCGGGCGAAGTTATGGCGTGGTTTTTGACGTTACTTGCCGGACTCGCGACCGGCATCGGCGCTGCCTGTGCCTTCATAGTCCGCCAGCCTACGCCTAAACTACTTTCCATCTCGCTGGGATTTTCTGCCGGAGTCATGCTGTATGTTTCCCTCGTTGAGATCCTGCCAGAGGCTCGAACCGCGATTTCCCACGCACATCCTAACGCCGCTGCCTATGCCGTCGGCGCATTCTTTGCCGGAATTGGAATCATCGCCGCCATTGACGCCGCTCTGCCAGAATTTTCCAACCCGCACGAATTCCACAACACCGACCAATTTCTCCGCCCACCTGGGGCACAAAACCAGCTTTTTCAAGCCCATCCCCAGGCTCAAGCGAAGCTCATGCGCATGGGGTTATTCACCGCCGGAGCCCTGGCATTACATAATTTCCCGGAGGGATTCGCAACCTTTCTTTCCGCCATATACGACGTAAAAATCGCAATTCCCATCGCCGTAGCAATCGCAATCCATAACATCCCTGAAGGCATTGCCGTCGCTATGCCGATTTACTATGCCACCGGATCTCGAATACGCGCCTTTGTGTGGTCTTTTATCTCTGGACTATCCGAACCCATCGGAGCATTAATCGGCTGGCTTATCCTGCGCGATATGATGAGCGATACCGTATTCGGCCTCGTATTTGCCGCAGTAGCCGGCATTATGGTCTACATCAGCTTGGATGAACTATTACCCTCCGCCGAAGAATTCGGCCAACATCACCACGCCATAGGAGGGCTCATTGCCGGTATGGGCGTCATGGCAGCTTCCCTATTACTGCTGGAATAGGCAACACAGAACACGCCACTGCTACACCTTAGGCACAACAATTAACGCATCCACACATCCGCACAGCCCGACGCTGAAAACGTAGCAGGGAAAGACACTTCTCAGCTAGCGAACGACAATCGTCTCGCGCGATAACCCCGTATCCACCGTAATATCTAAGGGTGAGGGTGCGACCCCAGCACGAACCAGGGACCACCCCAAAGCGGCAATCATCGCCCCATTATCCGTGCAATACCGGATCGGCGGAATTCGCACCTCAATACCATACTTACGCGAGCCTTCCTCAGCCATATCCCGCAACTGCGAATTAGCCGAGAACCCACCCCCGATCACTAAGGTGTCACAATCATTGACCTGGCACGCAGCAAAAGCTTTCTGAATGAGAACCTCACACACCGCATCCGAAAAACCTGCTGCAATATCCGCCTTCGGCAGCTCTTCACCGCGCGCCAAACATCCCTCAATATGCCGAGCCACTGCCGTCTTTAAGCCAGAGAAGGAATAATCATACGGATGACGTGCCTTATCTTTGCCACGCGACAACCCCCGAGGGAACCGAATCGCCCGACGATCCCCTTCACGGGCTAACCTGTCAATATGCGGTCCTCCCGGATAGGGCAAACCTAAAAGGCGCCCCACCTTATCAAAGGCCTCCCCTGCCGCATCGTCCAAGGTTCCGCCTAGCTCCTCAATTGACGTCGCAATGTCGCTAACTTTCATCAAATGCGAATGTCCACCGGAAACAACCAGACCAATAAAGCGATCCGGGAACTCTCCGTGCACCAACTGATCCACAGCAATATGCCCGACAATATGATTCACCGCATAAAACGGCTTATCTAACGCTAAAGCCAAGGCTTTCGCAGCAGTAACACCGACGGTTAACGAGCCTACTAACCCTGGGCCAGCAGTAACCGCAACAGCGTCAACATCATCGAGAGTTACCCGGGCCGCCTCCAACGCCGCATCCAAGGTCGGAATGAATGATTCCAAATGAGCCCGCGAAGCAATCTCCGGGATGATGCCCCCGAAACGCGCATACTCATCCATAGAGGTCGCCGTCACGTCAGCGAGCAGCTCCCCGTCACGCACTAACGCAATACCCGTCTCGTCACACGATGTCTCAATACCAAGGATCAGTTCATTCACAGCGCTAAGTCTACTGATGTTCACCCCTCAGCCGCTAAACAGGAAAAGGTACACTCGACCACTACGAAAGTGGTATTGGCACCGGCTAGCAACTCCTGACCGTTAGTGCACAGCCACTTCCCGCGTCCTTTCCTACCGTGCATGCCGACCACTAGCGATAACCGCACCGCACACGCCAGATCGCAGCCACATCGACTAGCTCAGCGCTCGCACCGCCTCTTCTCGCTCACGGAAATACGCCACGCTGTCATGGACCAACATATCGAGCTTATGCGCGTCAGCCAGACCATTACGCGCCGGATACGGAGCACTCCCCGGGCCAAGCGGCTCCGGCGTAAGGAATCTGCCCTCGCGATTCATCCCGACGAGATAGCTCGCCATAATGACGGTATCCAAATCCATTGATCCTGCCCCAAGCGCCAAGCGATTAGAATCAGCCAAATGCAAATTGACCAACCGCTCACCCGCATCCAAGATAGCCTGCGGAATATACACTTCCTCCACCTGCATGTGGTAGACGTCCCCGTTAATATGCTGAATGCCCGGATGGTTGACCGCCTCAATATAGCGTTTCGCCTCGGCAACGGTATGCACAATCGACACTTCAGCCGAGCGAATTGGCTCAATAGCTGCCTTGACGCCATATTCCACAAATACGTCGGCCACCTCGCGCAACATCCGCCATGAGCGTTCAAACTCATAGGCATCTAACGCCTCCGCGCGACCACACGAAGCCGGAACCACCAAGAGGTAGTGCCCGCCCATTTCCGCAGTAAAGGCCACCTCTCGTTTAATATAATCAACTGCTTCTTGCTGCTTAATCGGGCGATTCGAGGATAAATCATTGTCATCTGAGAACATGCCGCATACCCCAGACACCCGCAAGCCTGCCTCTGTCAGGATTGCGCGCGTCGCCTCCACATCGTAGCCAATCGTCGGCCCATAGTGATTGCCATGCAACTCAATAAATTCCAGACCATTATCCGCCAACCGCTGGGCACTAACCCGTAGATCTTCCAAGCCGAAGCCCCAGTTCGACCAGGACAAATCAATCTTTCGCTCAAAATCCTGCGGATTGCGCTCCTTATGAGCGATAAACCGTTCCTGAATCTGCTGCCGCCACATATCAACATTCTGCGGTTTCATAACATGCTCCTTTGCCGTCATATCACTTAAGCAGAAGCTCGAATAACAAGCTCTGCGGGGAAAATTTTGGTTTGGACGCTATCGGAACGCCCATTAATAACATCAAGTATTTGGTGAACAACGTATTGCGACATCTGAGCAATCGGCTGCTTTACCGTTGTGATCGGAGTACCTAGTACTGCTGCATAGGGCACATCATCAAAGCCAGTCACAGCAATATCTCGCCCTACTACCATCCCCAGATCCGTCAACGCTTTAGAAGCCCCAATCGCCACGAAATCATTGAGGCAGACGAAACACTGCGGCAAAGCCGCCGTATTCTGGGCAGTTACCTGAGCTACTGCGTCATATCCGTCATCCCACGTCGGGCTGGGAATCCAGGTTTGAATAATCGAATCCGGATCAATCCCACACGCAGCCACCCCAGCGCAAAATCCTCGCCACCGATCCTGGTGCTGCGGGGCATCGGAACGCTCATGGATAAAACAGAACCGCTCCATCCCCTGCTCGCATAAATGATGCGCCACTTTACACATACCGTCGTAATCATCAACCGAGACGAATGCCAGCTTGGCATGAGCAGCCCGCTGAGCGAATAACGCAATCGGAATATGCCGACTCAACGCGATCAACTCTTTACTCACCAAGCCTGTAGAAGTGATGATTAATCCCTCAATACCGGCATTAATCATCCGAGCGATGGCCGCCTGTTCCAGATCTACGCGCTGTTCCGTATTTCCATATAAAATTGACGTCCCCAACCGGCTGACCACCGCGTCCATATCATGGGCAGCTAAAGCAAAAAACGGATTAGCAATGTCGAAGAATAGCGCGCCAATAATATTTGTATGCCCCTTCGATAAGGCGCGAGCTGCCGCATTAGGCGAATACCCATACTCCTTAATCGCCGCCTCAACACGCTCGCGTAACTGCGGCCGGACTCGGTGGGGATGGTTCAACACGTTTGATACCGTCCCCACCGAAACCCCGATGCTTTGAGCAATGTGGGAAATGCTCGCTCGCCGTTCTTTCACCAGATCTCCCGCTACATTCGCAGGTTGTACTTCTTTGCAGCAAAACTGTTGAGCAAAATAGATCCGATTAAGATGACGCCCAATGCCAGTAGCTGCATGCGCGGGCCAGTTGACCCTTGGAAAGAAATCAGCAGGCCAGCATTCAGCCAGGTCACCAGCAAAGCCCCAGTGATGACGCCGCTGACCCGACCGAATCCGCCTTGAATCAGAACCCCACCGAGGGCTGCTACCGTAATCGCAGGCAAAGCCATACCCGAACCGGCCGTGCCAGCATCCGGGCGCGCCGAAGCAAACTGTGCCACATTGACTACCGCAGCCAATCCACACAGCATCCCCGACACTGAATATGCCGAACAGCGCACCAGCTTCACCCGCTGTGCCGCATAACGCGCTGCCACGTCATTCGTACCAATAGCAAGCAAAGAACGCCCCCAGGCGGTGCGATCCAGCACAAACCAGGACACCACTACCATGGGGATCAACACGGTCAAAACCTGGAGCGGAATGGGAATATCTCCGATCCGCACCTTTGACGCCAAGGTTTCATTTGCCCGAGCAATATGCGGACCCGAAATCGGCGACTGCCCCGAAAGTACCATCGCTAAGGAGGCATAGGCATAGGAGGTAGCCAAAGTTGCGATCAACGGCGGGAACCGGAGATACCCAACTAAGATTCCATTGACGCTCCCCAGTATCGTCCCAAAAATCACGGTGATAACCAGCGCTAATCCCACCCCCATCTCACGATGCTGGATGAGATACCCGAATAGCATGCCCGCCAGTGATACCGTCGCGCCAACTGATAAATCAATACCAGAACGCCCAGAAATAATAACGAACATCTCCGCTAAGGCCAGCAGTGCAATCGGCACGAGCGCTTCTAAAGACGTGCCCATATAGCGAAGATTGAAAGGCGCAAATAGATACCCGTTATTCCCCAGATACATAAAGGCAAAAACCAAAATAATCATGAGGATGAATAACGCTGCCGCGCGTTCAGTTAACACCAGACGCAATAACCGCGCTCCAGTTCCTGCAGCCCCCGACTGAGCTTTTGTTACTTCCGGCTCACGCGAGGCAACAGTGGGCGTATCCGAAGCTATCGGCGTAGATTGATTAGCTGTCATTTTCGTGCTCTCCTTACCTGTCGAGCCAGATCAACGCCAACTGCAACAACAATGATGACGCCAACGATGAGCAGGGTCAGTTGGTTGGGCCAGTGGAGATGGATGACGGCGGCCTGTACTGAACCGACGAGGATGGCCCCGAGAATCGTCCCAAAAACTGTTCCTCGACCGCCCATAACCGAGGTCCCGCCAATAACACATGCCGCGATAACAGACATCTCCAAGCCATATCCGACGTTTTGCTGGATAAGGCCACCATTTCCCAAGGAAACCAGCGCGGCAATTCCCACTGCCACTCCGGTTCCGATATAGACGGAGAATAACCGTCGGGTCACTTTCACACCGGCGAGTCGGGCAGCATTCATATCATTACCGATTGCGTAGATATGACGCCCCGAGGCGTACTCGCGCATATATATCCAGACGACCACCCCTAATACCAACGCAAGCCACATCGCATTGGGAATCTTTCCCAGCGAGGCATTAATTCCGCCGCCAATCACAGCAAAAGTCGGCGGCACCCCGGAAATCTGATTATCACCAAAGATTTGCAAGGCCAACCATCGAAAGATATTCAGCGTTCCGAAGGTACACACCATTGCCGGAACCCGCCCGAAAGCGATCAGCGACGCGTTCACCGCACCAAGGCATGCGCCCACACCAATAGCGATGAGAACGCCTACTAGGAAACCGACGTGATAATCCCGAATTGCCCGCGCCACAATGACCATAACGACGGCCATCATCGATCCGACCGACACGTCAATACCGGCGGTACACATCACAGCCGTCATCGCAATACCGATGATGGCAATGGGGGCAACCGAATAGAAGATGTCAAAGATAGATCCAGCCGTCAGGAATGTGGGCGAGACGAACCCCATGACAACCCACAACACAATGATGACGCCCACGAGAACCATCTCTTGACCTTCAACGAATCGCCGTCTAACTCCAACAGCTTTCGTATGGCGGGAACGTCCAAACATTATTCGACACCTCCTGCTGGATCTTTCGCCGTAGATTCTCCAGAAGCGGCCGCCAGCAGCTCGGCTGCCGAACAATCCCCGGGTAGCTCTCTGGCGCTCACCCCGTTGTGCAAGACAACAATGCGATCACACAGATACCGGATTTCCTCCAGATCAGTCGAAACCACTAGGACCGCATTCCCTTGTGCCGCGTGCTCCAAGATAAGCGAATGAATCTCTGCTTTTGCTCCGACGTCCACCCCTTGTGTTGGCTCCTCTACGAGCAAGAGGTACGGATCTTGAACGAACTGGCGAGCCATAACAACTTTCTGTTGGTTACCGCCTGATAGCTCATTAATCAGAGCATGTGGCCCTCGGGTTTTAATGCGCAGACGCTGGATGGCCTCCTCCATCGCGCGCTTCTCTTTGCCAAAATTGAATATCCCAAGCCGCGAAAAGTACCCCAGATGCGAGGAGGACAAATTAAAACTCAGCGACTTAGGTAAGAAGACGCCTTGCGCTTTCCGGTTGCCCGGCAACATCGTAATCGAATGACGCATTGCCGCTTGCGGAGAACGGATCGTCACCGGCTTGCCATTTATTTCGATTTCCCCTGAACTTGCCGGTTCAATCCCGTATAAGGCTCGGATCACTTCCGTCGTACCAGAACCAATCAGCCCATAAATACCCAGGATTTCTCCCCGTCGAATATCAAAACTCGCCGACGCCAAACGCTTACCGGCGCGCATATCGCGAACCGAGACGGCGATTTCTGATTTCTTTTTCCCCTGGTCACGATCTCGATGCTCCACTTGGAATTTATCGCCGACCATCAACGTCGCGATTTCATTCGTCGTTAATGAATGTGTGTCGTATGTGCCAATCCGACTCCCGTCACGCAACACAGTGATGCGATCCGTGATCTCGCCTAGCTCATCAAGCCGATGCGAAATATAGATAACGCCAATGCCACGGGCGGTAAACGTCCGGATAATATCGAACAGCCGATCAACGTCACTATTGGCAAGGATGGCGCTGGGTTCATCGAGAATCAGTAATTTAACGTCTGTGACGAAGGCCTTTGCGATGGAAACAAGCTGTTGCTCTCCAACAGATAAATCCCCAACCCGCTCCTGAATTGCTTCTGGCCGCAAACGAAGATCCGTCAACAATCCAATAACTTTTTCGTGCTGTTCATTCCACTTGACCCGCCCAGCACGGGTATGTTCGCGGCCTAAGAAGATATTTTCTTCTACCGTCAAATCCGCAAAAAGTTGTGGCTCTTGATAGACCGGAGAGATCCCCGCCTCTAATGCCTTTACCGTATTTCCTAACTCAATCGGCTCGCCAAGAAGCGTAATTTCTCCAGAATCTGGGCGTTCTGCCCCGCTAATCATTTTGATAAGGGTGGATTTACCTGCCCCATTCTCTCCTACCAGTCCATGTACTTCGCCAGCTCGAACCTGGAAGGATACATCTTTTAACGCATGGACGCCGCCATAGCGTTTGTCAACGTGCTGCACATCAAGCAGAAGCTGCTCAGATGCTTTCGCGGTGTGGCTTCCCATTACTATCCCCTAATTGGCTGCTGGGGCTGAAAGGTGGTACAGCCCCAGCAGCAGATGATGTGTTCCGGATGAGTTAGTAGTTGTACTTTCCGGCGTTATCCTTCGTGAGGATGAGTGGCTCACCGAGCAGTAAGGTCTTCGTCTTGGCGTCATAGGTGACGTTCTTCAAGCGACCGACATCCTGCTTTTCTGCGAATTCCTTACCCTGAGCCAACTGCCAGCCAGCCCATGCGGTCAGGTATCCATGGTCTTCCACATTCCACAGAACTGAGGAGTAGGCTGCCCCATTTTGCAAATATGGCAACATTGCTTTAGGAGTACCGACGCCAACCGTCTGGACTTGACCGATCTTGCCTGCTTCTTCAACGGCTTGGGCGACACCAGGGGCTGCCGTGGTGCATGGGCCAATGAGACCCTTCAGGTCTGGGTTTGCACTCATGAGGTTCTTTGCCATAGTCACGGCGCGAGCTTGATCTTCGTCAGCATAAACGACATCCACAATGGAGATCTTGGGATAATCCTTGTCAACCTTCTTCTTGATGATGTCGATCCAGGTGTTCAGATTTGCTGCGGTCTGACCACACGAGACAATGGCAATCTTGCCTTCATTATTGATTGACTTTGCCATCTGGTCGATCAGACCATCACCGATTCCCTCGGGAGAAGCTTGGGAAACGAATACTTCTCGCACGGAATTTGGCGCATCAGTATCAGAAGTACCGACGCGAATACCGCCATCTTGTGCTTCCTTCAAAAGCGGAGCTAATGAGTCAGGATCGTTTGGAGCTGCCATCAGTGCCGAGACGTTCTGTTGAATCAGTGAGCGAACGACATCTGCCTGAGCTGCTGGATCTGCTGTCGTCGGGCCAGAATATACCCATTTGAATCCAAATTCTTTCGCCGCCTCCGCGCCGCCGGTATTCATTGCTTCAAAGAACGGAATACCTTGAATCTTTGGCACGAACGCAACGGAGATTTCACCTGAGCCGGAACCTGAGCCAGATTCTGCACCTTTATCGCCTTCCTTTGCGCCACCTGCACACCCGGCAAGCGCAAGAGCAATTACCGCGCAACTCGCGGCGAACGTTTTTCTTATCTTCATTTCACAATCCCCCTCGATTGTTAGAGTGAAAAACGCGTTTTTGAAGCGGTTCAAAAACGTTATTGCAATTGTGCGCCTGCCCCCCCCCCCCCGCGCAAGCGCAAACGACGGGGAAGCAACTGCAACTCATCCCAGCTCAAATATGAGCACGTTCACAGCGGAAAAAATTAACAACACTCTAGGTCTTTAGTCCTAATTCTGTGTGTTAGTCATTCTTTAACAGGTGGCGATTATGTTGAGAACACGCCAAAAACTAGCTCTTCGCAATTAACTATAGATACGCAGTATCAGGAAATATATATTGTTTTCTGGTCTTACTGTTGAAAACCTACTCGACCGACGTACCTCATTAAAATCCTATAACGTATCGCGATCGCACAGAATATTCATTCCGCCTCTCATTCCCCTGCTCAGCAAAGCGGAAGATCTATACAAGGCATAGGTACTGCACTAAGCCCAGTACCTACAGCGCCAGCGTGGCGTACCGCCAAGAAAAGCGCATAAAACAGTGGGCCTTCCAAAATAGGAAGGCCCACTGATGGCTACCGAGATGAGGTCTAGCGACCGTGTACCGACGCAGACATCAGTTCGCGGTTGAGCAGTGAGATCAGCTCAAGCGGAACCTGCTTGGGGCACGCCTCATGGCATGCACCAACATTCGTACAACCGCCGAATCCCTCAGCATCATGCTGTGCCAGCATGTTCACAACGCGATCGTAGCGCTCCGGCTTACCTTGTGGCAGTAAGCCAAGATGCATGACCTTTGCAGAGGTGAACAGCATTGCCGAACCATTCGGGCACGCCGCCACACATGCACCACACCCAATACAAGCCGCAGCTTCGAAAGCCCGATCCGCATGCTCTTTGGGAACTGGAACAGAGTGCGCATCTGGAGCTGCACCCGTATTGACGGAAACGTAACCGCCCGCCTGAACGATACGATCCAAGGAGGAACGATCAACCACAAGATCACGCAAAACCGGGAAGGCAGCCGAACGCCACGGTTCAATCGTGATCGTATCGCCATCCTTGAAGGTGCGCATATGGAGCTGGCAGGTAGTTGTCACCTGCGGCCCATGCGGATCACCATTGATGACAACACCACACTGACCACAAATGCCTTCACGGCAGTCAGAGTCGAATGCAACCGGCTCTTTGCCTTCCGCGAACAGTTCCTCGTTCAGTTGATCGAGCATCTCCAAGAAGGAAGCCGTCTCATCAACGTTGTCGATGGTATGCGTATCGAAATGACCGGAATCCTCCGGACCGTTTTGACGCCAAAATTCAAGGTTAATTTTCACTTGTAGCTCCGCTGCTTCATCTCGACGAATTCGTACTTGAGGTCTTCCTTGTGCAGGACCGGCGGGTTACCTTCGCCCGTCCACTCCCAGGCTGCGACATAGGCGAAGGTGTCATCATGACGCAGTGCTTCGCCTTCTTCCGTCTGAGATTCAGCGCGGAAGTGCCCACCACAGGATTCCTCACGGTGCAGGGCGTCGATACACATCAACTCACCGAGCTCGAGGAAGTCAGCCACGCGCCCAGCCTTCTCCAGCGACTGATTCAACTCATCCGCCTTACCTGGAACACGAACGTTCTTCCAGAAATCAGCCCGCAATTCGCGGATCATGTTGATGGCTTTCTTCAAACCATCTGCAGTACGTTCCATTCCACAGTATTCCCACATAATGTGACCAAGTTCCTTGTGGTAGGAATCCACTGAACGATTGCCCTCGTTGTTAATGAAGAAGCTGATGCGCTCTTCTACCGAGCGACGAGCTTCCACCACAGCCGGATGATCTTCCGCAACCGGCTCAAACGGGCCATCTGCCAGATAATCGTTGACGGTATTCGGGAGAACGAAGTAACCGTCTGCCAGACCCTGCATGAGCGCCGACGCGCCCAAACGGTTCGCACCGTGATCGGAGAAGTTTGCTTCACCAGCCACGTACAGACCAGGAATCGTGGACATCAAATCGTAGTCAACCCAAATGCCACCCATTGTGTAGTGGACAGCCGGGTAGATACGCATCGGGACCTCATAGGGGTTCTCGCCGGTGATCTGCTCGTACATATCGAACAGATTGCCGTACTTAGCGGAAACCTGATCCTTGCCCATACGGCCAATTGCCTCAGAGAAATCGAGGTACACGCCACGAGCAACGCCACCGATCTCCGGCCCCACTCCGCGACCATCGTCGCACATGTTCTTTGCTTGCCGTGACGCAATATCACGCGGAACCAGGTTACCGAAGGACGGATAGATACGCTCCAAGTAGTAATCGCGATCCTCTTCCGGAATATCGCGTGGATCCTTCTTGCAATCCTCCGCCTTCTTAGGAACCCAAATACGCCCATCATTACGCAAGGACTCCGACATCAAGGTCAGCTTCGACTGGGATTCACCGTGTTGCGGAATACAGGTCGGATGGATCTGGGTGTAGCACGGGTTGCCGAAGTATGCACCCTTGCGGTGGGCACGCCACGCAGCCGTACCGTTGCAGCCCATAGCATTGGTAGACAGGAAGAACACGTTTCCATAGCCGCCGGTTGCCAAGATGACGATATCGGCAATGTGTGTTTCAATTTCGCCGGTCTTCATATCGCGGGCAATAATTCCGCGAGCGCGACCGTCAACCACGATCAGCTCAACCATCTCGTGACGGTTGTACGTCTTGACTGTGCCAGCCTTCACCTGCCGCATCAGCGCCTGGTATGCGCCAATCAGAAGCTGCTGACCCGTCTGACCACGAGCGTAGAAAGTACGCGACACCTGGACGCCACCAAAGGAGCGGTTATCAAGCAAACCACCGTACTCTCGAGCAAACGGAACGCCTTGCGCCACGCACTGATCGATAATATTGGCCGACACTTCTGCCAAACGGTAGACGTTCGACTCTCGCGAGCGGAAATCACCGCCCTTGATCGTGTCGTAGAACAGACGGTAGGTCGAATCGTTATCGTTCTTGTAGTTCTTCGCCGCGTTAATACCGCCTTGTGCCGCAATGGAGTGGGCACGACGAGCGGAATCCTGGTAGAAGAACGCTTTAACGTTGTAGCCCATCTCGCCAAGCGATGCCGCGCCAGCGCCGCCAGCCAGACCCGTTCCTACAACGATGATATTCAGCTTGCGACGGTTTGCTGGATTAACCAGGCGCGCCTTGAACTTGCGCGTCTCCCAGCGGTCAGCCAAGGGGCCGGAGGGCGCCTTGGTGTCCGCAATGGGATCACCTTCGCGATAGAGACCTTCAATAAGTTTTTCAGTCATTTCCCTCACCTTACGACAGATATCCGACCATAATCGCCGTCGGCGCAGCCAAGAAGCCAACCACGACTGCCAGTGCAACGAGAACAGCAATCGTCTTATACACCCGCTGACGCGAGGTACGTGACGTTCCTAAGGTCACCAATGCTGACCACACGCCGTGCTGAATGTGCCATGCCAAGCACAACATCGCGACGAGGTAGATCAGATACAGCCACCAGTTGGCCGGCTGGAAAGCCGCCACCATACGGGCATACGGAGTCATCTCCTTGTAGTTACCACCAACCTGAACCGTCAAGGTGGTGAACTGCAAAATATGGAAGATGATGAACAAGAACAGGCCAATCCCGCCCCAGCGCATAAGCGAAGCAGTGTAAGAGTGAATTGCCGTAACCTTACGACCAGTATTCACCTTGTACGCCTTGCCGCGTGCCCGATTTGCCCGACCCCACAGCGTCATTGCCGCATATACGTGGATAATGATCGACAAGAAGAGCACAATGCGGAAGATCCACAGAACTCCCTCATGCGGAACTGCCGGATACCCTACCTCGCGCAGGAATGCTGCATAACCATTGAAGGCATGAGCGCCGGCAAACATTTTGAGATTGCCGAACATGTGCGCGAGCAAGAAAAAGACAAAAAGCAGGCCAGTAAGCGCCATCGCGACTTTTAGCGCGACGGTCGTCCTCCGGCTCTTAATATGATCAACATTTGTAGTAGCCACGATCCCAATTTAGCAAAGTAACTAGCGGATTTTACGGGAGCTAAGACCTGATTTTAAGCAATTTTTCTTTGCCAAATTGAGAAAATTCCCGTGCTTATCGGGATTATTTAGCGCTAACACGCCAGCTTACAGCTAGCGCAGCTTTCTGGTGCGATAGCACTATTTTCGTAATAGTTTTGGTGCGTTAATCAGAATATTGTGGCTTTGTACCTAGATTGCTCGACTCTTAGGACGCTCGGCTAGCGAACCTATCTATCGCTTGGATTTATCGCGTAGCAATCTGACGCAGCTATATTTACGGCGATTATATTCGCAGCGATGCGGTTCTTCGTCAGCCCCTCTTTTCATAATCAACCAATAATAAGGACGGCAAATCCCTCACCTTTTCCCCTCCCCCAAAAAACATGGGTATATCCACATCAGACATCAATTTCCTACGTCATCATTTTCCACAGCAACATCCGATTACCTCAGCTAGCCAGGTATTCCGGCATATATGCGGTTTCTTCGCAGGTTATAAGCCATGATTCGCGGCTGCGCAACAGCGCGGATGGGAAATAGCTGGTGGATAAAAAACCTTGCAGAACCCAAGATTGTTACCATAACAGCATGGGACGCCACCTAATGCATAAAACGAACTCTACAGCTACCTCACCGCTAGAAACGGAATCCCCCTCAGAGTGCTCCGCAATCTCACAGGATCTCACCGATCGCTCACAGATCACCGCCACCGATATTGCTCACCCCAACGAGAGTGACAACCCGCGCACAACGTCGAGCCACAACATTATTCACGCCCGCGACCTGCGCAAAACCTACGGCAAAGGCGATACCAGCGTTGAGGCGCTACAAGGGATAAATGTCGATATTCCCGTCGGTGAATTCACCGCCATCATGGGGCCATCCGGTTCTGGAAAATCCACCCTCATGCACTGCCTGGCTGGATTAGATTCTGTCACCTCTGGTCAGGTGTATCTCGACGGCATTTGCCTCTCCGAACTTTCACAGCGAAAACTGACTAAACTGCGACGGGATAAAGTTGGCTTTATTTTCCAATCTTTCAACCTACTTCCCACACTGAGCGCCGCAGAAAATATCACCCTCCCTGCCGATGCCTCTGGCCGAAAAGTTGATCCAAAACGCTTCGCTCAGCTCACCGAATCAGTCGGAATCGCCGACCGCCTACACCACCGCCCTGCCGAGCTCTCTGGCGGGCAACAGCAACGTGTAGCCTGCGTGCGCGCCCTTATCACCGAACCGGCGGTCATTTTTGCTGACGAACCCACCGGAAATCTTGATTCAAAGGCCAGCCGGCAAATCCTAGCGTTCCTCCATCAAGCCGCCCACGATTTTCATCAAACAGTGGTCATGGTGACTCACGATCCCTCCGCTGCCGCCTGGGCAGATCGCGTCCTATTCCTGGTTGACGGTGAAATCGTCAAAGAACTAACCGAACCAGAAACGGATACCGTGCTCGACACTCTGCGGGAGATTGGCGCAAGCGAATGTTGATAACCCTGAAACTCGCTTGGCGAGATGTTCGCGCCCATCTGCGTCGTTTCTTACTCACCATCGTCGCAGTAATGTTAGGGATCGCGTTCTTGAGCGCCACCTTAGCGCTGCGCGAAACAATGTCCACTAACCTGGTATCTGGCCTTTCGGGAGTGCAACCAGGAGATATTCAAGTTCGAGGGCCAGCACTTCCAGCACCCGCCGTCGGTTTTCAGGACATACCCGTCGGGCTGACGCAAGAGGTCGTGAAAATCCCCGGAGTAGCACAAGCCCAACCGCGGTATGCCTTATCTGTCACCGTCCTTGACGAGGATAATCGGCCAGCAAGCAATGCCGGTATATCGAATACCCTCGCCAACGCACTGGCTGATTTCAACATCGAATACCACGGCAACCCGCCCAGTAAAAACGATGAGATAGCTGTGGAGAAAACTACTCTTGAGCGCCTCGGCTTGCACGTCGGCGATACGGTGCGGTTGCTCGTCAATGACCAGGCCCTTACCTTCCGGATCACCGCTACCATTGATTACGGGCATCCGGTTCCCGTCTTCAATTTTTTCTGCGCAAGTGACACTCTTGTCCCCACCCTCGTCGATAATCCAGACGTCGCCAGCGCAATCATCGTCAAAGTATCCCGCGGATCAGATCCTGCTAACGTCACATCGGCAATTGCCCAGGCGATTGGCAGCAGCTATAACGTGAAAACAGCCGATGAAATCAATCAGACGAATCAGGAAAACCTTGACGTACAGCTCGGCTTCCTCACCACGTTCTTGTTGATATTCGCGGGATTGGCACTGCTGATCTCCACCTTCATTATCACCAACACCTTTAATATGGCCATTAAATCGCGGCTACAGGATTTTGCTTTCCTGCGTGCGGTTGGCTTTGCGCCACAGCGAATCTTCTCCCTGGTCGCCTGGCAGGCAGTGGTCATCGGGCTTATCGGCGCAGGAATCGGGTTAGCGCTCGGAACAGGTCTATTGCGGATCGCCACCTGGGCACTCGATCATTTCGGGATTTTCACCGGGTTACATGCTGAAATTTCCGTTCGCGTCATACTCACTGCCGTATGCGTCGGTATCGTCGTCACCCTGATTGGCGCGCTCTTTCCGGCACGGCAAGCAGCAAAAACTCCCCCAATAACTGCCATGCAACAAGCCAGCGGAGCCAACGAGCGCCCCGTCTGGCTGCGGCTAACTATCGGCCTCGCCCTGTGCGTCAGCGCAATTATCTGCCTACTGATCGTCGGTTTGACCGAGGTCAAACAATCGGGAACCATTCTGGGATGCGGCGCCCTCGGCCTCATCATCGGGTTACTCATCGCTGGCCCAGGGCTTGTTAAATTCATACTTGGCGGTATTTCCTGGCCGTTACTTCGCCTTCGCCCGCTGTGGATTCGCCTCGGTGCCGGTAACGCCCTGCGCAACACCCGACGCACCGCAGCAACTGGCGGGGCAGTCATGATTGGAATGCTTTTAGTCAGCGCCGGTTTAGTCGTCGCTGATTCCCTGCGCGCCTCAAGCGTTGACGTCATCGACAATGAGTTACAAACCGACCTCATGGTCCTTCCAGCTAATCTATCCAACCCCAATACCACGATCTCCGATGCGGTATTCGATAAAATCACTCATACCCCTGGGGTTGCTCGAACGCTATCTATGAAACTGGCTATGGCCTCCGCGATTTATCCTGATGATCCACAGCCAGAAACCCTGCTTGTCGTCAGCTCTGATTTAGCACACCTCAGCGACGCTTTCCGAATGAAATTCATCGCCGGAAGCATGGAACATCACGGCGCAGATAGCATCATCGTGCCAGAACAGTTAGCACACGCACATCATCTCGCACTGGGAGATACCCTGAAGATCGCCACCCAAAAAGGCGAGCAGAGCCTACACATCACTGGCATCCAGGACTCCAGCCTTGCCGCTGCATTTATAGACGATTCACAACTTGAGCCATTAGGAATCAGTTCACTTGGACGAATGAGAGTCCTCATCCACGTTGATCCACATACCAATGTGGAAACGGTGAAGGCTGCAATCCATTCCGCTCTTCCCACCTCCGGCTTAGTGGCTGTCATGGATAAAGAAGAGCTGAAAGGATTTGCCGCTTCTGTTCTTTCGCAAGCCCTGGCAATTATCTATGCCCTGGTGGGGCTATCCCTTTTCATCGCTGGACTCGGCATTATCAACACCTTGAGTTTGTCCGTCAGTGAGCGACGACGAGAGATCGGGCTATCACGAGCTATCGGGATCTCGCGAATCTGCCTTGCCGCTGGCGTCGGGGTCGAATCCGTCCTAACGGCACTATATGGGACTGTCCTGGGCGTCAGCAGCGGAATCGGATTAGCTGCAGCCTTGGCAAAGTATCTATCCAGCAGCGGAATAAAAGTATTCTCGATTCCCGTGCCAGCGCTTTTCGTCGTCAGTGCCTGTGCTCTCCTAGCCGGGTTGTTAGCCGCATTGCCACCCGCTATCCGCGCTAGTCGGCAACCAATCCTGAGCGCTATTCGCGATTAGTGAGATCTAGAAAGCTCATAGCGCATTATCAGGGCATCATCGTCGTGATAATAACGTGGGCGACGCCCAACAGTTTCAAATCCGGCACGCTGATACATCCGCTGTGCTTTCTCATCGCGAGCGCGCACTTCCAAAAAGACGGCCTCTGCCTCGTGGCTCTGCGCAACCGCCAATAGATCCGCCAATAATGCGCTACCTATACCTCGGGAACGTTGCGCCCTGGCCACGGCGATCGTCAAAATTTCCGCTTCCGGCCCGTGCGAGATCCCACCGAGTGCCACGAGGGAAGGTCGGGGATGTAATGGGCCATCATCCCGAATGACCGCCAGGTAGCTCCGATCTTGAGCTAATAGTTCCTGTTTCCACACCCCAGGAGGCCAGGCATCCACTCCAAAATTATCTGCATCAAAACTCGCGAGATATGCCCACCACAAGAAAGGCACTCGTACCAGTTGCCCTGATACTTCGTCATATACCTGTTTTGATGCCGGCTGAGCCGCCACTTCGTGCGGAGTATCATCTGGCGTGCGAAAGAAACGTTCCGGATTGTGTACTCGCCCGTCCATATCGGCGTTCCCTATGACGCTGGCTGGGATTGATTCGGCTCACCCTGCTCAACCTCAGACTGAGCCGGTTGAGACTGGCTTGGCTGGGGATGACCACCGTGAATATCCGGCCGTCGGAGATAATGCGGCTGCGTTCCCATGTCAATATCCTCGCCAGCCGCACGACGAGCACAGTGAGATAGCGCCAGGCGAGTCATGACGACAGGGCGATGCTCCACCGCAACCCGACCCCCTATCGTATCCACACCAACATGCGGATAAACCTCATCAATCGCCGCAACGACTGCTGGCTCGCGGCTCAATTCCGCATGCAGATCTGCCGGAGCGACGATCCGTTCCGGAGAAAGAATGGCGACGTCATCGGCTCCCATCGGACGCGCGCGCAATGCGTAGACCTCACGGCGACGAGCATCGATCATAGCGACGACTTCTTGTGCCCCTGCATCTGCCCCAGCCAAGGCGAGAACCTCTAGCGAGCTGACGCCATAGAGCGGAATTCCCCAAGTACGAGCCAGCGTCCGTGCCATCATCAGGCCCGCCCGCAACCCAGTAAAAGCACCCGGACCGCTACCCACCACAACCGCGTCAGGACGCTCAATACCCGCTTCTGATAGCACCTGCTTGACCATCGGCGCCAAAGCCTCTGCATGCATACGATTCGAGCGCATGAGCTGATAACTCAATTCGCGCACCTCACCGTCACGTTCGACGGCCACTCCCACGGCGATCCACATCGACGTATCAATCGTTAAATAAAACATCTCTCTCCTTCATTTGAGCTGGCAGATCGACGCACGCTTTGCAAGCAGTTAACGTTAGATCTACGCCCGCTCCCGTATCCTTGCGGTATCCGGTGCTGTGATGGTGGCCTGCTATTGCGTCGATTCCTCACTGGGCGGAGTTTTATAGACGGATACTTTCCCTGCAGAACTGCGGAAACGTACCTTTGCCTCACGTTTACCAATGATTCCTTTGCGTTCCACATGCCCTAAATCGTCATGTGGCACCTCTGGCGTATCTTCTTGAGGATCATCTGTATGTTGATCCCAACGCAGCCATACCAAGGAGCCGATAACCACTGCTAACGCAATCAAAATCCGCACCAAATGCATGAGAACGTTGTGGGATTCCGGTTCACTCGCCGGCGTTGTTTGAGCAGGAGCCGGCGTTGAGGTATCGGTATTTTGGATAATTCGCTGACGTTGAGCGAGAAAGTCATTGAGCGGGATTGAGCCGAGAACAATGTTTGCGGCTGCCTCATCAGCCGGTTCAATAGCGCTCTCATTGAGCAAGAACCACGCCTGCAACCCGCTGTCGTAGATCACGGCAACAGAGGCACCACCAGCCGTGACGGCAGAGCCTAATCGAGCATCACGTCGGATAATTTCCTCTCCTCCCGCAGGCTGATCGAAATTCACCGACAAGGCCCCAATTGCTGTTCCGCCATCAAAGATCGGGGCAATCCACCGATTCGTTACGGTAATACTCTGAGAAGCTGGAACGTTTTGTGCAAAGGTGCTGACCCGCACTGGATTACCGATCGTATAGTGCGATACTGCTTCCAAGGAGGCATCCGGGAAAGCGTCTGCAGCGTGGGAACGCACCGACGCCAGCGCGCGCTCAGCGAACCATGCCGTGACCTCTTGCGGTGGCGGCCCTGGGTCAGGAGCCGGTGACGGCGCCGCCAATGCTGGAGTAGCCAGCCACAACAGTGCCATCATCACCGATACCAGTATGCGTTTCATACAGAGATCACCATATCTGCTAACGCGGTGCGAACATCGTCCATATAAGCCGTCGCACGCGGCCCAATAGCTCGGAAGGTCAGGGTGCGAGGAGCATCATCAAAAAGATCATCCGGCTCGTTGCCGGCTTCTGATCCGATTGGTCGCTCAATATCTACTTCCACTCTGTCCTGGCTGAGTACTTCCACCTTTCCGGCGCCCCACTCCACGACCGTTAGAGAGTCATCTAAGCTCGCGTCGAGATCCAAAGCGTCAAGTTCATCGAGAGACGAGAGGCGGTAGGCATCCACATGCACTAAATCGATCTGTTGCCCGCGATAGATTTGCGCAATGACGAAGGTCGGGGAAGAAACCTGCGCCGCGATATTCATTCCACGGGCAATCCCCTGAGTTAACGTCGTCTTGCCTGCTCCCAATGGGCCATTGAGCATGAGCAGATCTCCCCCGCGTGCCCACTTTCCTAATGCTGAACCGACTCGGTGCATATCGTCAACCGTCGCCGCCTGGATTTTCACTGGGTATCCTCCTGATAGATCCGCCTAACTCGAGAGCCAACTCGGGTGAGCATCTCATAGCTGATCGTCTTGCAGGCCATCGCCCAATCATCCACGCTCACGTAGGGCGGCTCCCCGAAAATCACCACACGATCTCCTGAACGAATATGCTCCCCGCTAACAACGATCTGATCCATGCACACCCGACCACGAATCGGGCACAGCACCCCGCCAATATCAACACTGCACAGATTTGACGCAACACGCGGAATGCCGTCAGCGTAGCCAATCGGGACGACCCCCACATGTTCACCCTCATAAGAGCGATACGTATGCCCGTAGGAAATGCCCGTTCCAGCTCGCAACTGTTGATCCGACATCACGATGGATTCCACACGCATAACCGGGGTCAAGGCACACTCTTTGCCCGTCGCACGTTGCGGATTCGGGCTTAATCCATACAGCGCAATACCGATGCGAACCATGTCATAGTGGCTATCCGGATGCCATAACACCCCGCCAGAAGCTGCCAGATGTAGGATCTGCGGGCGAATCCCCTCCTCCTGTAACCAGGAGCGCGCATCTTCAAAGGCATCAATTTGAATTTTGGTTGTGAGATCATCCTGGCTATCCGCACACGCCAAATGTGACCACAAACCGACGATCTCGCAGCTTCCTTCGGCAAGCGCTCGTGCAAACTGTGAGCTGGCGAGGCATAACTCTTTGCGCGAAAATCCCGAACGAGTCATTCCGGTATCAACGTTAATGTGCACTCGGGCAGTCTGCCCACACTCCTGAGCTGCGGCTAACACTGAATCCAACATCCAGGGGGCACCGACGGAAATATCTAAATCGGCCTGCACGGCAGCTCTCAAATCAGCATCCGGCGTATAAATCCACGTGAGAATACGCGCATGTGGCCCTAACTGTTGGCGTAATTCCAGCGCTTCCCCAAGCTGTGCTGCCCCAAACCAGGACGTTCCTTTTTCCTGCGCCCAGCGAGAGATCGTATCTCGACCGTGACCATACGCGTCGGCTTTCACAACCGCCATTACTTCCGCAGTAGTCGCCTCACGCATGCGGGCCAGATTCGCGTCAAAGGCCCGACGGGAGATGTATGCAGATGCCGAGTAGTTATTCATCGCTGTTAATTCTACCGATGATCTGCGCGATAGCACGGATAATATCGCTGGCAATGATCGGATGCCCACCGCGATATTCACGTGCCCCGCTCGCGTAACTAGCCGCATAAGCATGGATTGTGGACGCCGCTGCAGCAAGCCAGGCGATCCCTCCGCGATCCGCGATCTCTTGTTCTCGATGTGCGTACATGGCCAATAATGCGCCAACCATGCCGGCATACACATCGCCAGCTCCTGCAGTGGCCCGCCAGCCCGGCGCTCTCACTCCGACGCACACAACACCATCTGGATGGGCGACAATATCGGTAGCCCCTTTTGCCACCACGCACGCCCCCGTCAACGAGGCCGCACGTTGCGCTGCCCGCAACGGATGCTGGTAGACCTCGTTTCGGCTCGTTGGTTCTCCCAGATCTGTCAGTAACCGCGCTAGCTCTCCTGCATGTGGCGTCAGCACAACTCGATCCGTTAATCGGCGGTGCTGTTGTGTGGGGCGTTGCGCACAACTATTTTGCACTTTTGAGGAATCGGAGGAAGCTACCCCTAAAACGCAAGGGGTATCAGGAATCGGCACCAAAGGCGCATCTGGATATTTTTCTGCCTCCGACGTACCAGGAACCGACCTCGCATATTCACTATCCGAGGCTGGTACAGCTACTGCCCGCGCAACAGCCAAGGAGATTGCCCCGGCATCTAACACAACCGGACGATCCGCTGCGAGCGCCTGCTCTAGTGCTCGCTCAGCTTCGCGCATATCAACTAACCCAGAGCCAATCACCCAGCCATCAACCTGCCCCGGCTCAGTGACCACCTCAGGATATTGCCCTAAAACAAGCGGGCTTTCCCCCAGGTAACGCACCATACCTGGGCCCATCGCTAGCGCCCCGCCCACACCTAAAACCGCCGCACCAGGATAGGTGGACGAACCCGTCAGCATGCCAAGAACTCCTCGCGAGTATTTATCCGCGTGCTCCGTCAGATCCCATAGTCCACGTAAATCTGATAGCTGTACTGATACCAGCGCTGGCTGGGCTGGCAGATAGCGTTCTAATCCAAGAGTCATCAGCTCTACCTGACCGCAGCGTACACATGCTGGAGCAGCAAAATGCGCCGCCTTATACCCGCCCAAGGCCAGCGTGTAATCCGCACTCACGCATACCCCTGGTATATCTGCCTCATCAACCCCTACTCCTGAGGGAATATCAATCGCACATACCCAATGACAATTCGGACGCTCGGCTCGTATCTCATTGAGATGTTTCACCCAAACAGCGTAGGGATCGCGCATCGGACCACGCGCGCCATTGCCCAGCAAACCGTCAATCCACACCCGATGGGAACAGCCAAGTTCTGTTAACGTCTGATCGGTATGTTCTGCCGGTATCTGCCGCATATCCACATATCGCACACCACAGCGAGTGGCGTATTCCTGCGCCGAGGCGTGAATGGCTGTGCCATATAATGCCGTGACGCAATAGCCGCGCTGTGCCAGCAAAGCTCCAGCGTATAGCGCGTCACCACCATTATTTCCGGCTCCGACCAGGATTAACACACTATCTGCTGGCGGTTTCACATAGGGAAGATCGCGCTCGTGTTGTGTTACACCAGCGTGTGGAACCGATTGTTCGGTATGCACCGACGAAGTCGCATAGCCTCTGGCAGCATGTGAATTAGAAAACCCACTAGCTTTGCTCTCTTGATCCGGCTTTTCCTCAGCAATACTCGCAATATAATCGACCACTCGTTGCGCAATTGCGTGAGCAGCGTACATCATCAGCGGTTCTCCAGCAGCTAACGGGATCTCTTCCGCCCTGCGCACCTCAGCGGCTCGGTATCCGTCCATCGCTCCCCCACTGTTTGCAACCATTAACGTCGTTCTTTATGTTACGCGCTTATGTAATGCGCATCGGAGCCTCACGTCACTCTTAAAACCTCATGGAGCACCGCAGGGGAAATCCACTGTTGCCGCATTTGATGTGCGAAATGCTGGAATTATTGTCAGACTAGGAGAATGACGACATCCGAACTGACCCCGTTTATGACTTTCACCCATGAACAGTGGGCAGAACTGGCAGGTAATGCTGCGCTGCCGCTCACCGAAGGCGATGTTACTCGGTTATCCACTCTCGGCGATCCTATTGATTTCGCCGAGGCAGACGCCATCTATCGCCCATTATCTGCGCTCATGCAGACCTACGCACACGGCAAACGCAGGCTCTACACCGAAACCAGCACGTTCCTTGGGCGCCAGCCAGAGCGCACTCCGTGGATCATCGGCATTGCCGGATCCGTTGCCGTCGGTAAATCAACGGCTGCCCGTTTACTACGCGAGTTGCTTTCTCGCTGGCCGCATACACCACATGTCGCACTCGTCCCCACCGATGGCTTTTTATATCCCAACGCCGTTTTGCGCGAACGCGGAATTATTGGGCGCAAAGGCTTCCCCGAATCCTATGACCGTCGGGCCCTCCTTGAGTTTTTACATCAGATTAAATCCGGTGCCGAATCTGTGCGCGTTCCGGTTTATGACCATGTTTCTTACGACATCGTCCCCGATGCGACGATCGAAGTGCGTAGCCCGGATATTCTCATTCTCGAAGGGCTTAACGTGCTACAACCTGCCGGCAATACTGCTCATTCCCAGATTGCCGTCAGTGACTACTTTGATTTCTCCCTGTATCTGGACGCCGCCGAATCTTCGCTGGAACGTTGGTATATCTCGCGCTTCCGTTCGCTACGCAGCACCGCTTTTTCCCATGAAAACTCGTATTTCCGCGCCTACGCGAATCTATCTGACGAAGAGGCAGAAGCCACGGCCCGCCAGATTTGGTCCTCCATCAATCTGCCAAATCTTCGGCTCAATATCGCTCCTACTCGTTGTCGGGCCGACGTTGTGCTCACAAAAGGGCCGACGCATGCGATTGAGAAGATCGAGTTGCGCAAAATTTAGCACACGCGCCCTGCCGCATCCGCATAGTATTGCCACGAGGCATACGCCACTAACTGCTATCTAGCGCAGTGCGTGGAAAGTCAGGTACCGCCAGCCGACACAGATACCTGTCATTTTCAGCGCTACGTATCGCAGCTCGGAGCATCTGTGGCGGGTATAGGTATGACGGGGAAGCTTCCTTATCCTTAGCGCAAACGAGGTATCCGGCTGTAGTTACCTCAGATATACCCGCACCAGATATAGATACAGCAGCTAGAGCGAGGCGGATTCCGGCATAGGGTCAGCGCTCGCTGGTACAATCAGGGATATATGCCTGGCGTCTTGCGAGCGCGCACATAGACGTACACATAGACATCCGGCTACTCGATTTACCTTATCTATGCTTCGATAGGCATGACGGTTTATGGCGCACCCGCAGGTATTTCATGAATGTGCCGGCAGATATTCCATCAGCTACCCGCAGGCTTCCCTGCTACCTGTAGGCGTTTCATGCCAATGCGCCGCACATTTTTCTTCACCACCGAATCGGATCTCACCGGATCGTTAGTGTGCGCCCACGCCTATTTCATTCCTGGTTTGTTGCCGTATTGACGTTATCTGTTGCGCTACCCTACAGAGCCAATTTATCTGCCACGATTTGTGCCAAACGTTCAGCAACCTCGTCCGTCTGTTCTTGCGTCTTTGCCTCAACCATCACTCGCACGAGCGGTTCGGTTCCTGAGGCGCGCAATAACACTCGCCCGGTTTCTCCCAATTCGGCTTCGGCGCGAGCAACATCTGCAGCGATAAGCTCCGTGCGCGTCTTATCCACATTGGGAACGTTGATAAGACGCTGTGGCAGAGTCTGCACAAAACTGACGGCCTCTGCCAATGCTTGCTGGCGACGGGCAATCTCACTCGCCACCAGAACAGCAGTCAGCGTACCATCCCCTGTGGTGGCATGCTGCAAAGAGATCACATGCCCTGATTGCTCACCACCAAGCATGTGCCCGTGCGCCAGCATCTCTTCGAGCACGTAGCGATCTCCCACCGCAGTAACCGCAAAATCAATACCTTTTTCTTGACACGCTAAACGCAAACCAAGGTTCGACATCACAGTGATAACTAAGGTGTTATTCGCCAGTTCACCGCGTTCTTTCATGGATAGCGCCATTAACCCCATGATTTCATCGCCATTAACTAACCGACCTGTATGGTCAACAGCGAGGCAGCGATCTGCGTCGCCATCAAAGGCAAATCCCATATCTGCTTCGGCGGCTTTGACCATCGCCTGCAAACGTTCGGTATGCGTCGATCCACATTCTTTATTGATATTACGACCATCCGGCGAGGCGTTAATAACTACGACATCTGCGCCTAACTCCTGGAATACCTTGGGAGCAACTCGGGAAGCCGCACCATTGGCACAGTCCAAAACAATGCTCAACCCGCGCAAAGAATCACCGATTGACACCAGGTGATCCATGTAAACCCGATCAGAAACCGCGCACGATTCAGAGATATGCCCCACTGCTGCACCAACCGGACGGTCCCACTGGGTATTCAAACAGGCTTCAATGCGGTCTTCAATCGCATCGTCAAGTTTGAAACCTTGAGAGTTGATGAATTTAATGCCGTTATCTGGCATGGGGTTATGCGAGGCGGAGATCATAACGCCGAGGTCATAATGACGTGCCGACGTCAAATAGGCAATGCCCGGTGTTGGAATCTCGCGCACATGCTCAACGTCCACTCCAGCCGAAGCCAACCCGGCGCCGACTGCGTGAGATAGCATCGCTGAAGACTGCCGCGTATCTCGACCAATGATCGCTTTGGGGCGCCCCGTCGCTTCTTCAGCAAGAACCCGAGCCGCTGCTTGACCGAGTTCTAAAGCAAATTCTGGGGTGATCTCTGTATTTGCTAATCCGCGAACTCCGTCAGTTCCAAAAAGTCGAGCCATCTCGCTGCCTTTCTAGCATCTATCCCCTCTTTTGATGACGCTTGCGCTAAGGGGCTACCTCTCCTGATTATGCCACGCTCTCCCGCAACAGCGGCATATCCTCACATCCCCGCGCCGCGTTTATGCTTAGCCGGTTTTCTGCTGTTTCTTTTTCCTCGCTATCTTCTTAGGCTTTGTGCCCGACGTTATTCCTCACCTGTGGCTGCGCGGCTGGGTATTGGACTGTTTTAGCTGCCGACCTTGACTACCGGATGAATGACGTTCTCCGGCTGCCGCGTTATTCTCGCGCTTCTCTGCTCTTTTCGCTTCAGGTATTTCTGTTCCCGTACAGTGCAGGCTTGCCGAGTGCCGTCGATCACGGGTGTATGACCTGTGGGCATTGCGGAATATTTCCTCTGCTATCTTCGCCAACTTCACCCCGACTTCCGGTACTACATCAACAAAAACAGCACTAAAGCCACACAATTCGCCCTATAGATCGCAACAAAGCAAGCGACGTAAAACTCGATTTCCCACTATCTACCCTGGGAAACTCACTCACACTCACAGATTACATCCGACCTCAAAATTGCCCTGCGCCAACTCCTGCTCCGCTTTCCGAACTAGGGCACGGAAAAACCTCGACCAAAACAATGCATTTTATTCAATAACCACACCCAAAAACGACATAAAACTCATGCAATCTGTCCGATAGCTCAGATATGTCAATGGAGAAAATACGCACTGCTCTCATATACTCATGGGCTGCTTCATGGATGCCGATTTATCCAAACCTGCAAGGCACAGCTTGCACTCCGCAGATAAAAAAGTGGACCCAGCCTGAGCTGGGTCCACCTGAAAGCACTGGGTTTAGCGCTTGGAGAACTGCGAGGCCTTGCGTGCCTTCTTCAGTCCTGCCTTCTTCCGTTCCACGCTACGGGCATCACGCGTGAGGAAGCCGGCCTTCTTCAATGCCGGACGGTTTGCCTCACGGTCGATCTCGTTCAGCGCACGGGAAATACCCAAGCGCAGGGCGCCGGCCTGACCAGACGTTCCACCACCGTGGATACGTGCGATAACGTCAAAACGGCCCTTGAGGTCGAGAAGCGTAAACGGATCGTTAACAAGCTGCTGGTGCAGTTTGTTCGGGAAGTAATCTTCCAAGGTGCGACCGTTGATCGTCCACTGACCAGAGCCAGGAACGAGACGGACACGGGCGATTGCTTCCTTGCGGCGGCCAAGACCCGCACCCGGAGCGGTCATGGATGCACCCTGACCGGTGGGCTTCGTGGGGGTCTCAGTCGAATACGAGCTCAGTTCTTCGAGCTCTTCGGTTTCAACGGTGGTCTCTGCCACGGTTCTCCTTAGGTAAATTCTGGCCAGGGATTACTTGGCAACCTGCTTGAGCTCGAAGGGCACCGGCTGCTGAGCGGCATGCGGATGCTCGCTACCACGGTAGACCTTCAGCTTGGAAAGCTGCTGACGTCCGAGAGTGTTCTTCGGCAACATACCGGCGATCGCCTTGTAGACAGCGCGCTCAGGGTTGTGCTCGAGAAGTTCGGCGTATGACGTTGCCTTCAAACCACCTGGGAAACCAGAGTGGCGATATGCCATCTTCTGCTCGTGCTTCATGCCGGTCAACGCCACCTTTTCGGCGTTAATAACGATGACGTAGTCACCCGTATCGACATGCGGAGCGAAAGTCGGCTTATGCTTCCCACGGAGCAGGGGTGCAACCTGAGCTGCCAAACGGCCAAGGACGATATCGGTGGCGTCAACGACGTACCACTTCTTCTCGATATCTCCGGGCTTCGGTGTAAAAGTGCGCACTTGCGTAGCCTTTTCTCTTCTGTAATCTTGGCAAATCTGCGGATGGCTTTACCGCTTTTTGCCAGTGGTCTCAAAGGATGTTGCATTCTTGACGAGTGGGAAGGACATCAAGGTCACAACGGTTTCTTATTGTAATGACCTGTGACCGCAATGGTCAAAGATGTTTGTCAGGCTGTGGCAGGTTTAATATCTATGAGTTCCGATGCGCCTAGTGCGATGGTCCGTAACTGCCGACATATAAGATCAATAGCTGCATTCTGCCGCGATGGAGCAGAACTAATACACATGACAAGTTGCCGCGTTCCCAATCCCGGAACGTAATGCACCTTAATCCCTTCACGTCGATCTGCCAACCCGAGCCGTGGCAGTACCGCCACCCCTAATCCGGCTTGCACCATAGACAAGGCAACGTCATAATCCTGAAAGACGTACTGCTGCGAAGGCGTAAAACCCCAGCTACGTGCTAATCGCTCAGTCGCTCGCCCGACGACAGAATCCGGATGCGCGCCCAACCACGGATATTGGACAAGTTCTCGCGGATCTGCCGGTAACGCAAATCGCGCCGGATATACCACATACCACGGCTCTTCCAAGAGCGGATAGATCCGCGTTCCGCGAGGCGCTGTGGGCACATCCGTATCGCTTTCCAATACGGCGATGTCTATCGTGTTTTGCCGCAGATATGCCAACGACGCACGCGAATCACCTTCCCGAACATGCACGTCAACGCCAGGTGCTTGCTCAGCGAGTGCCTCTAGATTTGGCAGAATGAGGCTTCGTATCACCGTCTGAAATGCCCCGACACGAACGATCCCCGTCGGTGTTCCGGCATATTCCAACAGATCGCGCTCTAAATGCTCACATTCCTGCTCAACCTGTTGTGCGACCTGCGCTACGAGGCGTCCGGCATCCGTCAGAATCGCACCGCTGGCGGTGCGAACGAGAAGAGTATGCCCACATTCATGTTCCAGCTTATTCATCTGTTGGCTAACAGCCGACGCTGATACGCCTAAGACGTCAGCAGCCGCCTGGATACCACCCTCTCGCGCCACCGTCAACAAAATAGATAGGCGCTGCACAGAGATCTTCATAAGAATAACTTAAATATATTTGTAGTTTATTTCAATTGACCTTAATCCTATTATGGCTCACAATCATTACGTGAATGGCGCACCTATGACGATCATAATGACGCTCGGTTGGATCGGAGCTGTCACCTATCTCTATAGTTTCTATTGCGTCTCACGTGGCAAGCTTATGGCTGATTCACTGCGCTATCAGGGGCTCTGCCTGATTTCTGGATCGCTGTCTTTAGTGACGTGCGCGGCTACTGGTGCGTGGCCCTCCGTCTTTACTAACCTCATTTTCGTCGGTATTGCTTGTTATATCGTGCTCACTGTTAAGCGCCGATATTTATTTGAGGTATTGCGGCGGCGCTGTACGCCATCCGGTCGGAAAACCGCCGCTTGCACATCCCCGGAAACCGAAAACTCTGAATGTACAACGGCTACCACTATTATCACGGCAGATTAACGTACCCCTACTCGCCTGCCTATCTGCATAGACGGAACCACTATTAGCAGCCCGTTATTCGCATGAAGAACAAGGCTCTCCATCCGCACCTCGGAACTGCCGGGCAATTCGAGCCTGCTCACCGTAGCGCGCTGGATCGGGATAGCCCACAGCAGCCAAAGTCAAGGGATGGGCCGGAGCAACAACTACTTCGCCATCTCGACACCGTTGACGTAACCGTTGCCCTGGCCAGCTCTCTTCCCGCTTACCGCTTCCCACCCGAATAAGCGTTCCTATCATGGTTCGCACCTGCGAATGGCAAAAAGCATCCGCCCGGGCATATCCAGTAATCACACCTGCCTCGTCACGAGAGAAATACAGTTCATGCAGAGTCCGTATGGTTGAGGCGCCTGGCCGAGGCTTGCAATATGCCAAAAAATCATGCTCTCCTAGCAGCGCTTCAGCAGCTCGGTTCATCGCAGCAATATCCAGTTCCTCCTCACACCACAGCACATCCCGTTGACGTGGATCCCACAGCTCAACCTGATCTGCAATCCGGTATGTGTAGGCGCGCCACAGGGCCGAAAAACGGGCGTCAAATTCTGGGCTGGTTTCACGCACGTGACGAATAATCACGTCGCTATATCCCCGAATACCAGCACAACGGCGCACTAGCATAGCATTGGCCCGACGCCGTAAACTCATCGCTGGATCGTGACCAGATCGCCCTCCGAGAGCCGCAAAACGCTCCGGATCAACGTCAAAATGTGCACACTGCCCCAAGGCATGTACCCCTGCGTCAGTGCGCCCCGCAACGGTCAACACCACTGGCTGACGGATTATCGTCGTTAATACCTCTTCAAGTTCCCCTTGCACCGTTCGCAATCCAGGCTGGCTCGCCCAGCCGTGGAACCCGTAGCCCTCATAACTGACATCAATACGTAGCCTCATGCCATCCAGCATACTGGCTTGCGCAAACAGAACATTCACTTCTCCACAGCAGGTAACCGTAACTGCCATCCACAACAGGGCTGCCTCAACTGGTTCGACTTAGAGTTTTGCGCTACCGTCTAGGCTATGGGAACACAGGCACAACCAGAATCGCCACTCACGCTCTGTATTGATTGCGGTGGCGGAGGTATTAAATCGACGTTGCTTGACGCGGGCGGATTCCAATGCTCTGATGTTGTTCGCACCCCTGTCCCCTATCCCTTTTCGCCGAACGATCTAATTAATGTTATTGACCAGCAGATCCGCGACGTCAGCCCAGACGCTTCGCTTTCTTTCTCTCGGATCACCCTGGGCATGCCGGGAATGATCCGCCACGGAGTAGTTGTCTATACGCCGCATTACATTCGCCGAGCTGGGCCCCACACTCGTATCCTGCCGCAGTTAGAAGAAGCGTGGACGGGGCAGGATATGCAAACCGCTCTCGAAGTTCATTACGGAGTTCCCGCTCTGGTTCTCAACGACGCAGAGGTTGCGGCAGCCGGAGTGGTACGTGGTCAAGGGTTAGAACTCGTCCTTACTCTTGGAACCGGACTCGGATCGGCATTCCTTGATAACGGTCGGCTTGCCCCGCATTTGGAGATTTCCCATGCCCCCATGCGGTGGGGATTAGTGTACGACGACGTAGTTGGCGAACATGAACGTTTGCGTTTGGGCGATTCTGCCTGGTCGCGTCGCGTTCTCAAAGCCATCGAATCACTTTGGCCAATCTTTCGGTGGGATACCTTGTATCTCGGAGGGGGAAACGCCGCGCGAATTACAGATTCTGTTCGTTCGCGCATGCCTGGAGTCATTTTCGTTCCTAATATGGCAGGCATGAATGGCGGCGTACGCGCCTGGTCAATGGTTGGCCGCGGATAACATATTGAGGTATATGACGCTCGTATCTGCCAGCGTCCGTCAATATACCCTTGAGGCAATCACGCAATATGAATATGCAACTCGCGGCGTATCCCATCATCTATTATCTAATGCCGTATTTCCTCATCACGATGAACTATATGCGGCTATCAGTGCATACTAGCTATGGCAAGATAGTTACATTCTTGAGTATGTTAGGCATCGCACGCTTTCCTACCCTCAACCTGATTTCGAAGTATTCGTAGCAAGATACACGCTCTCACGCTCTGACGCTCGCTGCCTATGTAAACCAAAGCTGAGAGCACATGAGTTTTTCTTTCTTTTTCCCTCTCTACCCTCCTCCGAGGAAATCTGGCCACCGTAGTTCTTTCCGGCATCGGCGTGGAGGTATTGACGACGTAATAAGGCAGGTTGTCCCAGATTTTAGCCTTTGATTCCGGATTTTTACCCGTAAAAGCCATTGCGGGGAAGCCCGATTGGGCTTCCCCGCAATGGAATAACAGAAGAATCTAATTACTTCTCGTCGCTAGCGTCAGTCGCTTCCTCGACTTCGACCGATTCAACCTTCTCAGCATCCTCCGGCGTTTCCGTCGTCGGCGCCTCTTCGGTCACTTCCTCAGCCGGCTTGGCTGTTTCCGCAGCCTTCTTCGCTACCTTCTGAGCTTCCTTAACAACTGCCTGCTTCGGAGAGACTGGCTCAAGAACGAGCGAAATCTCAGCCATGGGGGCATTGTCGCCCTTACGGTTCGGCAGCTTAACGATACGGGTGTAACCGCCGTTACGCTCAGCAAACTTCGGTGCGAGTTCCTCAAACAGCACGTATGCGCTCTCACGGTTGTTCAGCACCTTGAGTGCCAGACGGCGGTTGTAGGTATCGCCTTTCTTCGCCTTCGTGACGAGACGCTCCATATACGGGCGAACCCGACGGGCGCGAGCTTCCGTCGTCACCACTGACTTGTGCTCAATAAGGGACTTGCACAAATTAGCAATAATCTTGCGCTCGTTGGCTGGGCTGCCACCGAGACGTGCCCCCTTGGTGGGCTTGGGCATAATAACTCCTAAAATTCTTTCACGGGCCAACGCCCGTAGCCGCGATGCGGCAGTCCTAGTTAAACGTCGTCGCTAAATTGCATGCCGTAGGCGTCGTCGCCAAAGCCTGACATGTATCCTGCCGGCGAATCCTTCAACCGCAAATCAAGTTTGGCCAGCTCATCCTTCACATCTTCAATCGACTTCGCACCGAAGTTGCGAATATCTAGAAGATCGGCTTCAGAGCGCAAAACCAGCTCACCGATGGTATGGATACCTTCACGCTGCAAACAGTTCTGCGAACGAGCCGGGAGGTTAAGAATGGTAATCGGGCGCTGCAAATCAGATGACTGCTGCTCGACAACCGGAGCTTCTTTCAGCTCAAGCCCTTCAACCTCTTCATTTAGCTCGGTGCACAGCCCGAACAGCTCAACAAGAGTCTTACCGGCGGAAGCAAAAGCGTCACGCGGAAGCATCGACGGCTTGGTTTCAACATCGACAATGAGCTTGTCGAAGTCGGTCCGCTGCCCCACACGAGTGGCTTCTACCTTGTACGAGACTTTAACAACCGGCGAATAGATTGAATCAATCGGAATCCGACCAATTTCGTAGTCCGGCGAGTTATTCTGCGTTGCTGACACATAGCCACGACCGCGTTCAACCGTCAGATCAACTTCAATCTTGCCCATGTCGTTCAAGGTCGCGATGACGAGATCTGGATTGTGGATCTCCACGCCTGCGGGAGGGGTGATATCCGAAGCGAGCACCTGCCCTGGGCCCTGCTTACGCAGGTACATCAGCACCGGCTCATCATGCTCGGACGTCACAACGAGTTCCTTCAGATTCAAAATAATTTCGGCAACATCTTCCTTGCAGCCGTGAATCGTCGAAAACTCATGCAACACACCGTCAATATGAACGGAGGTGATCGCAGCACCAGGAATCGACGAGAGCAAGGTACGGCGTAGGGAGTTACCCAAGGTGTAACCAAAACCAGGCTCGAGTGGATCGAGCGTGAAACGCGAACGCGTATCGGAAATCTTTTCTTCCGTCAGCGCGGGACGCTGTTCAATGATCACGGGTTTATCCTTTCATCAGATGCCCGCTATATGACACCTGCGAGAAATTCTTAGGGTGAAACTGCAGGAAATCCTGCCGGATAGTAGATAACCTCGGCCATCTACTACTTCATCAGACGCGGCGGCGCTTAGCCGGGCGGCAACCGTTGTGAGCCTGAGGCGTAACATCAGAAATCGAGGTTACTTCCAGACCCGATGCCGTCAACGAGCGGATCGCGGTTTCACGTCCTGAACCAGGACCCTTAACGAACACATCAACCTTCTTCAGACCATGATCCATGGCCCGACGGGCAGCGTTTTCCGCAGCTAGCTGAGCAGCATACGGGGTGGACTTACGCGAGCCCTTGAAGCCGACCATACCGGCAGAAGCTGACGCGATGACTTCACCCTTGGTGTCCGTGATCGAAACGATCGTATTGTTAAAAGTGGACTTAATGTGCGCCTGCCCGTTGAGGACATTTTTGCGCGTGCTACGACGCGGACGGCGCTGAGACTTGGCTGGCATCTATTAACACTCCTGATCTGCCGAATTACTTCTTCTTCTTGCCGACAACGGTGGACTTCGGCCCCTTGCGGGTACGTGCGTTCGTCTTTGTACGCTGACCGTGTACGGGCAGACCACGACGATGACGCAGACCCTGGTAACAACCAATCTCGACCTTACGGCGAATATCTGCTTGAATCTCGCGGCGCAAATCACCTTCGACCTTGTAGTTCTCGTCGATGTGATTCTTCAGGCTGATCATTTCGTCCTCGGTCAGATCACGCACGCGGGTATCCGGGTTGACCCCCGTCGCCTGCAGAGTTTCGTGAGCACGAGTGCGACCAATGCCGAAAATGTACGTAAGCGCAACCTCAACGCGCTTATCGCGCGGGAGATCTACGCCAGAAAGACGTGCCATGTTTTGGCTCCTTGTGTCTTTATCCGAAGGTGTGGAGCATTACTTCCCGAATGGGCCTCAGCCTTCGGACTGAGGGTTGCATGGGCGAAACCAACGCTAGTAATGCAATGACTGTGGATGCCGATCCACGACCAGGAGTGCCCTGGCTGCCAGGTTATCCCTGACGCTGCTTGTGCCGCGGGTTATCGCAGATAACCATGACGCGACCATGCCGGCGAATGATCTTGCAGTTTTCGCAGATCTTCTTAACGCTAGGCTTGACCTTCATTTATGGTGCTTCCTATGCCGGAAAATCCGGCGCTCGATGGGTTACTTGTAACGGTAGACGATACGGCCGCGGTTGAGATCATACGGAGTGAGCTCAACGACAACACGATCTTCCGGAAGGATCTTGATGTAGTGCTGACGCATCTTGCCAGAAATATGGGCGAGCACCATGTGCCCGTTCTCCAATTCGACCCGAAACATCGCATTGGGCAGGGCTTCAGTTACTCTGCCTTCTACTTCGATGACGCCTTCTTTTTTCGCCATGTTCCCCACTAACCTGATTTTTGCTGCGTCGAAAGAAGTTCTCCCGACGAGGCCCCGAGGGGCACCAACGCACAATTCTACGCGACAACACTGACCTGTGAAAAGGCAGAATCTGGTGGAGCACGTCACGAAGAAACAGCATCTTCGTCAATATCAGTTCCGGCGGCTCACATCAAAACGATAAATTTCAATAGCATGTAAGAAGAAAGATCTCGCAGCAGCTATAGAACCTAAACATTTCGGACTATCAGCTAGATAAATGCTAGTTATTTGTTCTGTTCCGCTAGCTGAAACCGATTAATCCAACGGAACTGGCGTGATACCAAAAGGCGCTAATCCGGCGACCCCACCATCAGGAGCAGAAAGCACCCATATACCCTCTTCATGCAACGCAACCTCATGTTCCCAATGCGCTGCGTCAGATCCATCTTGAGTAACTACCGTCCAGCCATCTTCCAGAACGCGGTTCGCTTGATTTCCTGCCGCTAACATCGGCTCAACACACAGCACCATTCCCGCCCGAAGTCTCGGGCTTCTCCCCCGCGAACGGTAATGCAGGACATCAGGCTCTTGGTGCATTTGACGTCCGATGCCGTGCCCAACATAGTCAATAAGGATATCTGGCTGTTCATCATCCGGCAGGGAGGTAATAAAATCATCGATTGCTTCACCGATATGCCCGACGCGCTTACGCGTTGCCATTGCCGCAATCCCAACCCACATGGCGTGTTCCGTAATATCCGACAGCCGTTTCCGAGCGGCATATACCTGCGGATCTCCACCAGGGAGCACCATAGTAAAGGCAGCATCGCCATTCCAGCCATCAACAACTGCACCGCAATCGCACGAGATAATATCTCCGGGCTGGAGAACTCGATCATCGGGGATACCATGCACAATAACGTCATTAACTGACGTACAAATCTGGGCTGGATAGTCATAGTATCCGTAGAAATTCGATTGTGCCCCGGCTTCACGCAAAACGTCAAGCGCGATAGCGTCGCAATCTCTGGTCGTCATCCCAGCCGTGATGTGTGATTGTAAGGCGCGATGAATCTGTGCCACCACAAGTGCGGCCCGACGCATCTTGCGGATCTCATCATGAGTCTTATATTCGATCACCGCGTGCTTTACCTTGCGTCAAGGGCTGCGCGAAGCTGCGCAATAAGACGCTGCTCAACATCAGCGATACTGCCCATACCGTCAACAGCAACGACAAGACCACGGTTTCGATATACCTCTAGCAACGGGCGCGTTGAGTTGTGATAGACCTCAATACGGTGCCGAATCACTTCCTCAGTATCATCCGCACGATTTTCTAATTCCGCGCGGCGAAGCAGACGCCCGATAATCGCCTCGTCAGGGATCTGCAACTCGATAACAGCATCTAATTGCTGATCCCTATCGGCAAGCATTACATCAAGGGCATCGACTTGGCTCAAAGTACGCGGATAGCCGTCCAGCAGGAAACCACTACTCTTGCCCATCTGATCGAGACGATTAGCCACAACGCGATCAGTAAGCTCATCAGGCACTAAATTACCGGCTTCAATATACGAAGCCAACAGGGTGCCTAAATCAGAACCGCTCGCAATTGCTTCCCGAAAAACCTGACCGGTGGAAACCCACGGCACATTGAAGTTCTCCGAGATGGCATTGGCTTGTGTGCCTTTGCCTGCTCCCGGCGGCCCCACAATCACGAGACGGTAGCTCATCGCAAGAATCCCTCATAGTGGCGCTGTTGCAATTGAGCGTCAATATCTTTGACAGTCTGCAAGCCGACACCCACCAAGATGATGATGGATGTACCGCCGAAGGCCATCGAACGAATACCCATCTGGTTGAATACCACCAGCGGAATCATCGCAATAATCGCCAGGTACAAGGCGCCAACCCAGTTAATACGATTAATGACATAACGCAAGTAATCTGCCGTCGGTTGACCCGCACGGATACCGGGGATGAAGCCGCCATAACGCTTCATATTGTCTGCCACTTCTTCTGGATTGAACGTAATGGACGTGTAGAAGAAAGCAAAGAACACAATCAATAATGCGTATGCAATGAGGTACCACACGGAAGCACGAGTGAAATGCAGGTGCAACCACTGGACCCAGCTTGAGTTCGGATCGCCAAACTGAGCAATCATCTGCGGTAGCGAGAGAATTGAGGACGCGAAAATGACCGGAATAACGTTGGCCATATTGATCTTAAGCGGAATATACGTGGAGGTTCCACCATAGGTACGGCGACCAATTACCCGCTTTGCATATTGAACCGGGATACGACGCTGGGACTGCTCCACGAAAACAACAACCAGCGTGATTGCGAGGAACATAGCCACAACAATTGCCACTCGCGCCGCTCCGCCGTCAGAGCGGAACACGTTCGTCAGCATAGCTGGGAAGTTCGCAGCAATACCCGTGAAGATCAGCAGCGACATACCGTTGCCGACGCCGCGTTCAGTAATCAATTCACCGAGCCACATAATCAAACCCGTACCGGCAGTAATCGCAATAATGGCAACTACCAGGCGCAACGGGGTGGCACCCGGAATCGGATGTACAGAACAGGTGGTAAACAACTTGCCATTAGCAATGGATACCATCACCGACGCTTGAAGCACAGCAAGGAAAATCGTCAAATAACGGGTATATTCGGTGAGCTTGGCAGTACCCGTCTGCCCTTCTTTATGTAGCTCCTCAAATTTAGGAATCACCACACGCATCAACTGAACAATAATTGATGCGGTAATGTACGGCATGATTCCCAATGCAAAGACGGAGATCTGAAGCATTGCACCGCCAGAAAACATGTTCAGCATGGTGAAAATATCGGCAGTACCTTGTTCCGACAAACACTGCTTGACGTTTTCATACGAGACGAACGGTGCCGGCACATACGTACCCAGACGGTAGATCGCCATAATCATAATGGTGAAGAGCAGCTTTCGCCGTAAATCCGGGGTGCGAAATGCTGATACGAGTGCTTTTAACACAACAGTCCTCCATTTGCCGACTCGAACGAGCCGTTGCGCGGTATAACCAGTTGCCCTGGGAACCCAATGCTTCCTCAGCCTTGCGTTCCGTATAGCTACTATACCCGCACGAGTTAGCTATGCACCTACTCTTCTCCTGGTGCATAGACCACAAAATTACGTAAGGAACGGCCGGAATTCACCGTAGTGAATGCCGGCCGTTCTCCGTTTTAGGCGTCACGCTTAGCGAGTGACCCGCCAGCAGCCTCAATCTTTTCCTGAGCGGAACGCGACCATGCATCGGCGGTGACATTAACCTTGACGGTAATATCGCCAGTTCCTAGGATCTTCACCGGACGATTCTTACGAACCAAACCGTTATTAACGAGATCCTCAACCGTGATCGTGCCTCCCTTAGGGAACACTTCAGCAAGCGCATCCAAGTTAACGACCTGGTATTCCACGCGAGCCGGGTTCTTAAAGCCACGCAACTTCGGCAGACGCATGTGCAACGGCATCTGACCGCCTTCGAATCCGGGGCGAACCGTATTGCGCGCATGCGTACCCTTGGTACCGCGACCAGCCGTTTTACCCTTCGAACCCTCACCGCGTCCAACGCGGATCTTGGAGCGATTTGCACCCGGTGCTGGACGAAGATCATGAATCTTCAGCGGCTCGGAATTGGTTTCGGTAGCCATTAGTCAACCTCCTCCACACTCACCAGATGAGCGACCTTCTGGATCATTCCGCGCACAGCGGGAGTATCCTCGCGAGTCACCGACTGGTGAATCTTACGCAGACCGAGCGAGCGCATCGTCTCGCGCTGGTTCTGCTTGGTGCCAACAAGGCCCTTCTTCTGCGTAATCTTCAGCATTATGCACCAACTCCTGCGGCAGCAGCCTCATTCTCAGCACGCTGTGCTTCGAGGGCGGCGTCCTCGCGTTCCTTCGCTTCGTGCTCGGCACGTGCGCGAAGCATTGCTTGCGGTGCAACTTGATCAACCGGCAAACCACGACGGGCAGCCACTGCTTCCGGCTGTTCTAGCTTCTTCAGCGCAGCAACCGTGCCATGCACAATGTTGATTGCGTTGGATGAACCCAGCGACTTGGTGAGCACGTCATGAACACCAGCGGCCTCCATGACGGCGCGCACCGGACCGCCGGCGATAACGCCAGTACCCGGGGAAGCCGGACGCAACAACACAACGCCTGCTGCATCCTCACCCTGCACAATGTGCGGAATGGTTGTTCCAATACGCGGAACCTTAAAGAAATTCTTCTTAGCCTTTTCCGTGCCCTTAGCAATTGCTGCGGGAACTTCCTTGGCCTTGCCGTAGCCGACACCGACGGTACCGTTGCCGTCACCAACCACCACGAGCGCAGTGAAGGACATCCGGCGACCGCCCTTAACGGTCTTTGCTACACGGTTAATCGTCACGACGCGCTCGATGTAGGGACTCCTGTCATCTGCGCGACGATCGGTGCGACGCTCGTTACGTCGTCCATCACGACGACGATCTTCACGCTGATCGCCCTCGGAACGACGTCCACGCTGCTCTGCAGCCATGTCTATATCCTCTCGTTCCAGATCACAGGGTCAATCCGGCTTCGCGGGCGCCTTCGGCAACCGCGGCCACACGACCGTGATACTTGTTTCCTGCACGATCAAAGACGACGGCGGTGATTCCGGCGTCCATCGCGCGCTTACCAATACGCACGCCCACCTCGCGTGCCTTCGCTACCTTACCGTCGCCATCTACCGAGAAATCGGCTTCCAGCGTCGAGGCGCTTACCAGAGTGCGACCGACGGTATCGTCAATGATCTGGGCAACCATATGGCGGTTCGACCGAGAAACGACGAGACGTGGACACTCAGCAGTGCCAGACACGCGCTTGCGCAGACGCTGGTGGCGGCGCTTACGAGCAGCAAAAGAGCTCTTGGACTTAGACGAGATGCCCATTACTTACCAGCCTTTCCAGCCTTGGTCCGAACGTATTCGCCAACATAGCGGATACCCTTGCCCTTGTACGGCTCAGGCTTGCGCAGCTTGCGAATCTGTGCCGCAATCTCGCCAACCTGCTGCTTGGAGATACCGCAAACAGCGAACTTCGTCGGGCTATCAACTTGGAATGTGATGCCCTCTGGCGCCGGAACGGTAATCGTGTGCGAATATCCAAGGGAGAACTCTAGATCCGTTCCCTTAGCAACAACACGGTAACCCGTACCACGAATCTCCAGAGCCTTGGTGTATCCGTCCGTAACACCAATGATGTTATTCGCGATCAGGGTACGAGTCAGACCATGCAAAGACCGAGAAGCGCGCTCGTCATTCGGACGGGTCACGACAACTTGACCATCTTCCACAGCTACTGAAATCGGTGCTGGGATCGACTGTGCAAGTTCGCCCTTAGGCCCTTTGACGGTCACTACTTCGTTAGCAATCGTCACCTCAACGCCTGCCGGAATAGAGATCGGGAGCTTACCAATACGCGACATTGTAGAACTCCTCTCCCTTACCAGATGTAGGCGAGGACTTCCCCACCTACACCCTTGTCCTTGGCTTCACGGTCGGTAAGCAGACCAGAGGACGTGGACAGAATTGCCACGCCGAGGCCGCCGAGGACCTGAGGCAGGTTGGTGGACTTTGCGTAAACACGAAGTCCCGGCTTAGAGATACGACGCAAACCGGCAAGCGCACGCTCACGATTCGGGCCGTACTTCAGGGTTACAGTGAGCGTCTTGCCCACATTGGCTTCTTCGACAGTGTATGTGTCGATGTATCCCTCACGCTTAAGGATGTCGGCAATCGAAGCCTTCATCTTCGAGTACGGCATATCAACCGTCTCGTGGAACGCCGAATTGGCGTTGCGCAGACGCGTGAGCATATCTGCAATCGGGTCTGTCATAGACATCGGGCAGCAGCCCTTCCTCGTCGCGGTTTCCTTTTCAGACCTGCGACGTAGTTTCTTACCAGCTGGACTTCTTAACGCCCGGGAGTTCGCCCCGCAGGGCCATCTCGCGCAGGCAGACTCGGCACAGGCCGAACTTACGATAGACGGAGTGCGGACGACCGCAACGCTGACAACGCGTGTATGCGCGAACAGCGTACTTTGGCTTCCGGGCCGCCTTATGCTTCAGAGCAGTTTTAGCCATCAGTTCTCCTTGAACGGGAAGCCGAGTTGACGCAGCAGAAAGCGTCCCTCGTCATCGGTCTTAGCAGACGTCACCACGGTGATGTCCATACCGCGCACGCGGTCAATCTTGTCCATATCGATCTCGTGGAACACGGTCTGCTCGGTCAAGCCAAAGGTGTAGTTTCCATGGCCATCGAACTGCTGCGGAGACAAACCGCGGAAGTCGCGGATACGCGGCAACGCTGTTGACAACAAGCGATCGAGGAACTCCCACATACGATCACCGCGAAGCGTAACGTGGCAACCAATTGCTTGACCTTCGCGCAGCTTGAACTGAGCGATGGATTTACGAGCTCGGGTCACCTGCGGCTTCTGGCCGGTGATAGCAGTAATATCCGCAATAGCTCCTTCCAAGACCTTGGAATCACGAGCAGCGTCACCGACGCCCATGTTCACAACAATCTTGGTTAAGCCACCAACGTTATTCACGTTGTCGTGCTTAAATTCTTTCTGCAGTGCCGGGAGGATTTCCTGGCGGTACTTCGTCTTCAAACGAGGCTGGTTCACAGCTCGATCTCCTTCCCGCCACGGCGGCCGATACGCTCACGCATGATCTTTGTGCGACCGTTACGCTCGACCTCAACCTCACGGAAGCCCACACGCACTGGCTTCTTATCCGGACCAACAAGCATCACGTTTGACACGTGAATAGGAGCTTCGATGGTCTCAATACCGCCCGTGACCGCACCACGATCAGTGCGTCCCACGCGGGTGTGCTTCTTAACGCGCTGAACGCCTTCAACGATCACGCGGTTATTGCGAGTATCTACTTCGAGAACACGACCTTGCGCACCCTTATCACGCCCGGCAATGACCTGAACGAGGTCACCCTTCTTGATCTTCGCCATTAGATCACCTCCGGTGCAAGGGAGACGATACGCATGAACTTCTTATCGCGAAGTTCGCGTGCCACGGGCCCGAAAATACGGGTACCACGCGGCTCGGTGTCATTCTTCAGAATGACGGCTGCGTTCTCATCAAACTTAATGTACGAGCCGTCTGCACGACGCGTACTCTTCTTGGCACGGACGATAACGGCCTTAACCACATCGCCCTTCTTTACGTTTCCGCCAGGAATGGCATCCTTGACGGCGGCGACGATGATGTCGCCAATTCCGGCGTAGCGCCGGCCAGAGCCACCGAGCACATGGATGCACAGGATTTCCTTTGCACCTGTGTTGTCGGCGACCTTGAGCCGCGACTCCTGCTGGATCATTTACATATCTCCTGTCGTCGTGCTGGTTCTCACCGAGTGAGCCTTGCCGAACGGATGGGTTGACATCGTGGTAGCCGTGGTCGAATGACCACGGCTCCACGCACTACTTAGCCTTTTCGATGACCTCGACCACGCGGAAATGCTTGGTCGCGGACAACGGGCGGGTTTCCATGATACGGACGAGATCGCCTTCGCGAACTTCGTTGGTTTCGTCGTGCGCCTTAATACGCTTGGACCGAGTCATAACCTTACCGTATAGCGAGTGCTTCCGGCGATCCTCAACCAAGACGACAACGGTTTTGTCCATCTTGTCACTGACGACGTAACCCGTCCGCACCTTACGATGTGCGCGCTGCGTCGGCTCGACAGTCTTTTCCTGCTCGCTCATTAACGACCTCACTTCTTCTTCGCCGTCGGGGCGGTGCGGATACCGAGCTCACGCTCGCGGGCAATCGTGTAAATACGTGCGATATTGTGACGCACTTCCTTAAGACGACCGGAGTCTTCCAGACGATGGGTCACAGCAGAGAACCGGAGGTTGAACAGCTCTTCCTTCGATTCCTTCAGGCGTTCGGCGAGTTCGGCGTCCGTGAGCTTATCCAGCTCGTTCGTGCTAATGCCCTTAGCCATCATTCACCATCCTCACGGGAAATAAAACGGGTCTTCATCGGGAGCTTGTGCTGAGCACGAGATAGTGCGCCTCGTGCGAGCTGCTCGTCAACACCAGCAAGCTCAAAGAGCACACGACCTGGCTTAACATTGGCAACCCACCATTCGACCGATCCCTTACCGGAACCCATACGGGTTTCAGCGGGCTTCTTCGTCAGCGGGCGATCCGGGAATACATTGATCCACACCTTGCCACCACGCTTGACGTGACGGGTCATGGCAATACGGGCTGCCTCGATCTGGCGGTTGGTCACGTAGGCCGGCTCAAGAGCCTGGATACCGTACTCACCGAAAGCCAGGGTGTTACCGCCCTTGGACATGCCCGAACGGGTCGGACGGTGCTGCTTGCGATGCTTGGTTCGGCGGGGAATGAGCATGAAACTCAGGCCTCCGTTTCTTGGGTAGTGGGCGCCTGCTCCGCAACCGGAGCAGCAGCCTTCTCAGCCTGTGGCTGAGCCTCAGCATTGGTGTTACGACCACGACGTTCGCCACCACGGCCACCGCGACGACGCTCACCGCGACCGCCACGGCCACGCGGAGCTTCCGTCAAAGAACGGAAGTACTCGGCGTCCGTAATATCGCCACGGTAGATCCATACCTTCACACCAATACGGCCGAAGGTAGTACGAGCCTCATAGAAGCCGTAGTCGATATTTGCGCGAAGGGTGTGCAACGGCACGCGCCCTTCACTGTAGAACTCGGAACGCGACATTTCTGCGCCACCGAGACGACCAGAGCACTGCACACGAATGCCCTTAGCACCGGAACGCTGCGCGGACTGAATGCCCTTACGCATTGCGCGGCGGAAGGACACACGGGAGGCAAGCTGCTCGGCAATTCCCTGGGCAACGAGCTGTGCGTTCGCTTCTGGGTTCTTCACCTCGTGGACATTGAGCATGATCTCTTTCTTCGTCAGCTTCTCGAGATCTTCACGAAGGCGATCAGCCTCAACACCGCGGCGTCCGATAACGATGCCCGGACGAGCAGTGTAGATATCGACGAATACGCGTTCATTGCGACGCTCAATATGCACGTGCGAAATACCAGCGCGTTCGAGATTACGCTCAAGGAACTTACGGATCTTGATGTCCTCACCAATGTAATCAGCGTAGGTCTGACCCGGCTTGTTCGAATCTGTGAACCACTTGGATCGGTGATCGGTTGTAATTCCAAGACGGAAACCGATCGGGTTAACTTTCTGTCCCATTTCTGGCTCCCCTCTCTACTACTTCTCGTCACCGACGATAACGGTGATGTGGCACGAACGCTTGAGGATCCGGTTTGCGCGCCCCTGTGCTCGGGGACGAATGCGCTTCATCGTTGGACCTTCATCAACGTAGGTCTCCACGATCTTGAGGGTTTCCTCTGCGAACTTTTCACCAGCACGCTCAGTCTCGTAGCGCGCATTGGCAATCGCCGACAACAACACTTTACGGATGTCGCGAGCAACAGCCTGCGGCGCAAATTCCAATACGTCCACGGCTTCGGTTGCACGCATGCCACGGATCTCGTTAATCACGCGGCGTGCTTTCTGGGGCGTGACGCGAATGTAACGCGCCTGTGCCTTGGCTTCCATAATCCTGCCTCTCCTGCCTTACCGGCGACGGCCCTTGCGATCGTCCTTCTCATGCCCCTTGAAGGTACGAGTCGGAGCGAATTCGCCGAGCTTGTGGCCGACCATGGACTCGGTGACGAACACCGGCACATGCTTGCGACCGTCGTGGACTGCGAATGTGTGACCCAGGAAGTCCGGCGTGATAATCGACCGGCGCGACCAGGTCTTGATGACGTTGTTGATGCCCTTGTCGTTCTGCTCATCGACCTTCTTCTGAAGGTGCTCGTCAACGAAAGGACCTTTCTTCAAACTACGCGGCATAGCTGACCTCTCCTATCAGTGCTTCTTGCCAGTCTTGCGACGGCGCACGATGAGCTTGTCGCTGGGCTTGTTCGGATGGCGGGTGCGTCCTTCCTTCTTTCCCCACGGGGAGACAGGGTGACGTCCACCGGACGTCCGGCCCTCGCCACCACCGTGTGGGTGGTCGAACGGATTCATGACAACACCGCGGACCGTCGGGCGTACACCCTTCCAGCGCATGCGGCCTGCCTTGCCCCAATTGATGTTGGACTGTTCAGCGTTGCCTACCTCGCCGATAGTGGCGCGGCAACGTGCGTCAACGTTACGGATTTCTCCGGACGGCATACGCAATTGTGCGAGCTTGCCTTCCCGAGCAACGAGCTGCACCGACGCACCAGCGGAACGGGCAATCTTTGCCCCGCCACCGGGTCGAAGCTCAACGGCGTGGACCACGGTACCAACCGGGATATTGCGCAACGGCAAATTGTTACCTGGTTTGATATCGGCTGTCGGACCAGCTTCGATCATCGTGCCCTGAACGACCTTTTCCGGTGCCAGAATGTAGCGCTTTTCGCCGTCTGCATAGTGCAGTAGCGCGATACGAGCAGTGCGGTTCGGGTCATACTCAATATGAGCAACGCGTGCTGGGATACCGTCCTTATCGTGGCGGCGGAAATCAATAACGCGATACTGGCGCTTGTGGCCACCGCCCTTGTGACGGGTGGTGATACGGCCGAGGTTATTGCGGCCACCTGTCTTGGTCAACGGGCGCAGCAGCGACTTCTCCGGCGTAGATCGGGTGATCTCGACGAAGTCGGCTACGCTCGAACCGCGACGACCTGGAGTCGTCGGCTTGTACTTGCGAATTCCCATGAGTTTTCCTCAATACTTCCCGTCGGTCTAGCCGACGATATCGCCGTAGATGTCGATTGTGCCTTCGCGCAGGGTGACAATTGCGCGCTTCGTGCTCTTGCGGCGGCCAATGCCGTCACGAGTACGGCGCGTCTTGCCCTGGCGATTCTGCGTGTTCACGGACTCGACCTTGACGTTGAAAATCTTTTCAATCGCGATCTTGATTTCCGTCTTGTTTGCTGAAGGGTGCACGAGGAACGTGTACTTGCCTTCGTCCTCTAGACGGGCTGCCTTTTCCGAGGCGATCGGCTCGAGGATGATGTCACGCGGATCTTTGTTATGGAACGCTGCTTCGGTCACTTCGTCTCCTCCTTGGCATTAGCACCGATCCAGCCCTGGTAGGCGGCTTCGGTGAAGACGACGTCATCAGCGACGAGAACGTCGTAGGCATTGAGCTGATCGAAGTAAATGAGGTGAGCTTCCTGAGCATTGCGCAGTGAAAGCACGGTCATCTCATCGGAACGATCAACAACGACGAGCGCTTTGCGGCGACCATCGGTAAGATCAAGCAGCAGCTTCAATGCGGTCTTTGTCGATGGGGTCTGACCATCGAGGAAGCTGGATACCACGTGAAGGCGACCGTGACGAGCACGATCTGACAACGCCTGACGCAGTGCAGCAGCAATCATCTTCTTGGGGGTGCGCTGAGAATAATCACGCGGCACCGGACCATGAGCAATGCCGCCACCCGTCCAGTGCGGAGCGCGGATAGAACCCTGGCGAGCACGGCCTGTGCCCTTCTGACGCCACGGCTTCACGCCGCCACCGCTGACTTCACCACGGGTCTTTGCCTTGTGCGTGCCAGCACGGCGAGCGGCAAGCTGAGCCGTCACAACCTGGTGCAACAGCGGAACATTCGCTTCGAGGCCGAACAAATCGGCGTCGAGAGTGACACTACCGGACTTCTTGCCGGTGTAGTCAATAACGTCAACCTTGAGGTCTGCCATTTACGATCAGGCTCCCTTCGCGGCAGTACGGATCACTACAGCGCCACCCTTGGAACCGGGGATTGCGCCGGAGACAAGGAGAAGCTCGTTCTCGGTGTCCACTGCGTGAATGGTCAGATTCTGCACGGTCACACGGGCGTTACCCATGCGACCAGCCATGCGCGTGCCACGGAAAACGCGGGCAGGAGTTGCCGAAGCGCCAATAGAACCGGGCTTGCGGTGGTTACGGTGCGAACCGTGGGAGGCCGACACACCAGCGAAGCCATGACGCTTCATCGTGCCAGCAAAACCCTTACCCTTCGACTTGCCAACGACGTCAATCGTCTGGCCTGCTTCGAAGGTATCTACACCGAGTTCTTGTCCAAGTGCATATTCTTCAGCATCGCTGGTGCGAACTTCCGCAACAAAGCGACGCGGGCTAACACCGGCCTTCTCAAAGTGGCCAGCTAGCGGCTTGGTAACGTTCTTGTTCTTCAGTTCGCCCGATGCGATCTGGATAGCGCAGTAGCCGTCCTTTTCCATGGTACGAATCTGAGTAACGACGTTCTTGCCGACTTTGACAACGGTGACTGGAACGAGCTGAGCATTTTCGTCCCACACCTGGGTCATTCCTAATTTCACGCCAAGCAGCGCCTTAACAGGCGCAGCGGCGGTTTGGGTATTCTTCGTCATGATGCGTTACCTCAGAGCTTGATCTCGACGCTGACATCCGCCGGAAGATCCAGGCGACGCAGAGTGTCAATTGTCTTCAGAGTCGGATCGACAATGTCAATCAGCCGCTTGTGCGTGCGCATTTCAAACTGTTCGCGGCTGTCCTTGTACTTATGGGGCGAGCGAATAACGGTGAAAACACTGCGCTTAGTAGGCAGCGGCACCGGCCCCACAACCGACGCTCCGGTACGGGTAACTTCGTCGACGAGCTTTTTCGCTGCGTTGTCGATGACCTCGTGGTCATATGACTTCAGACGGATGCGGATTTTTTGTCCCGCCATGGCGTCGTCTCCCTCTCTCTACCTCGGCGTTCACAGCCCCCGCACTCGGGCGTGTCGCACTCGCGAGAGTAAACTACGAAGCCCTATGCGATTGTTGTGAACCCCTTATGTACTGGGGGCTTTTGCTCCCCAGCCAAGTTCTTTTCCGCTCAGATCCCTCCGAGCAACCTGTCCAGTATGACAAATCCAGTGTTTCATCGGCAAATTCTGCGCTGCCGAGGTGGCTAATCACACTAATAACAGCGTCAGTTTCAAACTGACCCGAGTGACTACTTTACCAGCGTAGAGCCAGTTCCTCTAGGCAGATTGGCTGTGAAGCGAAACACCACATGTTTCTGCTTCTTTAACTAAAAGTATTCCCTGCAGAACACACTCATAAAATCTGCTCACTCGTGCTTTATACACACATTCTGTAGTGAGCTAGCGATTACGGAGGAAGGCCTGCGCAAACAACGGTCTCCTATCTTTTAGATCGGAGACCGGTAAGTTACACGCCTAAGCAGCGTTAACTATGTACATACTTTGTGAATACTGTCAGATGCACTTGGTGCCCCGCTGAAATCAGCGGGGCACCAAAGTCTTATGATATTAGATCATTAATTACTTGATGATCTTGGTGACTCGACCAGAGCCAACCGTGTGGCCACCCTCGCGGATAGCGAAGCCGAGGCCTTCTTCCATAGCGATCGGCTGGATGAGCTCGACCGTCATCTCGGTGTTGTCACCGGGCATAACCATCTCGGTGCCTTCAGGCAGCGTGATAACGCCGGTAACATCCGTGGTACGGAAGTAGAACTGCGGGCGGTAGTTCGAGAAGAACGGGTTGTGGCGACCACCTTCGTCCTTCGTCAGAACGTAAACCTGAGCTTCGAACTGGGTGTGCGGGGTGATCGTGCCCGGCTTGGCAACAACCTGACCACGCTCCACATCTTCGCGACGGATACCGCGCAGAAGCAGACCACAGTTCTCGCCTGCGTCGGCGTGATCCATCTGCTTGTGGAACATCTCGATGCCGGTGACGGTCGTCTTCTGCGGAGCGCGGATACCGAGGATTTCAACTTCCTCGTTCAGGTTCAGCTGACCACGCTCAACACGACCGGTCACAACGGTGCCGCGGCCGGTAATGGTGAAGACGTCTTCGATCGGCATGAGGAACGGCTTCTCAAGATCGCGAACCGGATCCGGGAAGTAGGTATCCACGGCTTCCATGAGCTCTTCGATGGACTTGACCCACTTCTCATCGCCTTCCAGAGCCTTCAGCGAGGAGATCTGGACGACCGGAGCGTCGTCGCCGTCGTAATCCTGGGAGCTCAGCAGATCGCGAACTTCCATTTCGACGAGCTCAATGAGCTCGGCGTCATCAACCATGTCGCACTTGTTCAGTGCAACGATGATGTGCGGCACGCCAACTTGGCGAGCGAGCAGCACGTGCTCACGGGTCTGAGCCATCGGACCATCGGTAGCAGCAACCACGAGGATTGCGCCATCCATCTGAGCAGCGCCGGTAATCATGTTCTTGATGTAATCGGCGTGGCCCGGTGCGTCAACGTGAGCGTAGTGACGCTTCTCGGTCTGGTACTCAACGTGGGCAACGTTAATCGTAATACCACGCTGACGCTCTTCGGGAGCCTTGTCAATCTCATCGAACGGGGTGGACTCGTTCAGATCCGGGTACTTCTCTGATAGCACCTTGGTAATAGCAGCCGTCGTCGTCGTCTTACCGTGATCGACGTGACCGATCGTGCCGACGTTCATGTGCGGCTTGGACTTATCGTACTTGGCCTTTGCCACTTGCGCCCTCCTGGGACTAGTTTTCTGAGTCTCTTCAGCTTAGAGGATGACACGCTCCCGTGTACATCGCCAAAGAAATCTTACTGTTTATTGTCGTTGCTTGTAAATTCACGCCGGAATTATCACACCGGACACTCGGATTATTCGCCGTGTGCCTTCTGGATAATCTCATCCGACACGTTCTTGGGCACCTCTTGGTACTTTGCCATCTGCATGGTGTAGACCGCACGGCCCTGCGTCTTAGAACGCAGATCACCGACGTATCCAAACATCTCCGACAGCGGCACCAGAGCGCGCACGATCTTAACGCCAGTGGCATCTTCCATTGAGGAAATCTGACCACGACGAGAGTTCAGATCGCCGATCACGTCGCCCATGTACTCTTCCGGCGTACGCACTTCGACGTCCATTACCGGCTCCAAGATAACCGGCTTGGCTCGCTTGGCACCCTCGCGGAACACCATCTGACCAGCAATCTTGAATGCCATTTCCGAGGAATCGACGTCATGGTAGGCGCCATCTTCCAAGGTAGCTTTCACGTTGACCATCGGATAACCGGCAAGCACGCCATTTTCCATGGCCGCCTGAATACCTTGATCCACCGACGGGATGTATTCACGCGGAACGCGACCACCAGTGACCACGTCAACGAACTCGTAGGTCTTGCCCTCTTCGTTCTCCTCGAGAGGTTCGAAAGTGACAATAACCTTTGCGAACTGACCCGAACCACCAGTTTGCTTCTTGTGGGTGTACTCAACCGACTGTGCCTTGCCACGAATCGTCTCGCGGTAAGCAACCATCGGAGCACCAACATTCGCGTCAACCTTGAATTCCTTCTTCATGCGGTCAACCAGAATGTCAAGGTGGAGCTCACCCATACCGCCGATAACCGTCTGGCCAGATTCATCATCCAAACGCACGGTGAAGGTCGGATCTTCTTCTGCTAGCTTCTGAATAGCCGTTCCGAGTTTCTCCTGATCCACCTTTGACTTCGGCTCAATGGCGACGTGGATAACCGGATCCGGGAAGGTCATTGATTCAAGCAGGATCGGGGCGTCTTGCGCGCACAGGGAATCACCCGTTGTGGTGTCCTTCAGACCCACGACGGCGTAAATATTACCTGCGGTTGCCTCATCAACCGGATTCTCCTTGTTGGAGTGCATCTGGAAGATCTTAGAAATACGCTCACGCTTGCTCTTCGAGGCATTCATGACCTGATCGCCAGCCGAAATGTGACCGGAGTACACGCGGATGTACGTCAAACGACCAAAGAATGGGTGAGTTGCAATCTTGAATGCCAAGGCTGCAAACGGCTCATCCTTCGATGGCTTACGCTTGATGATCGTCTCTTCATCCTTCGGATCATGGCCCTCGACGAATTCCATATCCAGCGGGGACGGCAAGTAATCAACGACAGCATCCAGCATTGGCTGCACGCCAATGTTCTTGTACGCCGAACCAGCGAACACTGGGAAGATCTCACCAGCAACCGTCATCTTACGGATCACGGCTTTCAGTTCGTCAATGCTGATTTCTTCGCCACCGAGGTACTTCTCAAGCAGGGTCTCATCGTTTTCTGCAACTGTTTCAACGAGCTCTGCCCGCAGTTCTTCTGCACGATCCAACAGATCTGCAGGAATTTCCTCTTCTACCACAAGGTTTCCGAAAGTCTCTTGACCTTTATCATCCTTGACGGGGAAGCGGATGGCTTTCATCTTCAGCAAGTCGATAACACCGCTGAAATCAGCCTCAGCACCGATCGGATAGTTCATCACCAACGGAGTGGCCTTCAAACGGTCACGAATGGTCTGGACGGAGCGATCGAAATCCGCGCCCATCTTATCCATCTTGTTGATGAAGCACACACGCGGAACGTTGTACTTATCTGCCTGACGCCACACGGTTTCAGACTGAGGCTCAACACCTTCTTTACCGTCGAACACGGCAACAGCACCGTCGAGAACGCGCAAAGAGCGCTCAACCTCAACCGTGAAGTCCACGTGGCCGGGGGTGTCAATGATGTTGATTTGATTGTTATTCCAGAAACAGGTCACAGCAGCGGAGGTAATGGTAATACCACGTGCCTTTTCCTGTTCCATCCAGTCAGTGGTCGAGGCGCCATCGTGGGTCTCACCGAGCTTGTAGTTAATGCCGGTGTAGAGCAAGATACGTTCTGTAGCGGTCGTCTTGCCGGCGTCGATGTGCGCCATAATTCCAATGTTGCGGACCTTGTTCAGATCCTTCTGCACTTCAAGTGCCACTATTGTGTTCCTTATCCAGGCCGTACGGCCTACCAGCGAGTTTTACCAGCGGTAGTGGGCAAAGGCACGGTTGGCCTCAGCCATACGATGAACGTCTTCACGACGCTTCACAGCGGCACCGAGACCGTTGGAGGCATCCATGATTTCATTCTGCAAGCGCTCAAGCATCGTGTTCTCGCGACGATCACGGGAGTAATCTACGAGCCAGCGGATAGCGAGGGCGTTTGCACGGTTTGGCTTGACTTCCGTCGGAACTTGGTAGGTTGAACCACCCACGCGACGGGAGCGAACTTCAAGCTGGGGACGGATGTTATCCAGAGCGCGCTTGAGTACTGACAGCGGCTCCTGACCCGTCTTTTCTTCAACACCAGCAAGGGCACCGTAGACAATACGTTCTGCTGTGGACTTCTTGCCATCACGCAGGACGCGGTTGATTAGCTGGGTGACCACTGGAGAGTTATGGACCGGATCGTTAACGAGTGGACGCTTGCGAATAGGACCCTTACGAGGCATTACTTCTTCTCCTTCTTCGCTCCGTACTTCGAACGACCCTGGTTGCGGTTCTTCACACCCTGGGTGTCAAGAGCACCACGGACGATGTGGTAACGCACACCGGGAAGATCCTTCACACGACCACCGCGAACGAGCACGATTGAGTGCTCTTGGAGGTTGTGACCTTCACCGGGGATATAAGCCGTCACTTCAATGCCTGACGATAGACGCACACGGGCGACCTTACGCAGAGCAGAGTTCGGCTTCTTCGGTGTCGTGGTATAAACACGAGTACACACGCCACGACGCTGCGGGCTACGCTTCAAGCCCGGAGTCGAGGAGGTGCTCGTCTTACGAGAGCGGCCCTTACGGACCAGCTGCTGAATAGTAGGCACTATTTCTCCTGTGTATATTTTGTTCAGATCGTCGAACTGCCCGTCTGTTCGTCCCGAACGTCCTTAGGGGAAGGACACCGCACCTTTCCCAGCGCCGCAGCTTGATTATGCGATGGCGGCTTAAACAGCAACATTTCGCCAGACCAACGCAGCAACGTTCAAGTTGCGGAACGGGCGCCAACGACTAGGTTAACGACTTTTCACCGTCGGAGCAAAGAATGTAGGGCAATTCCACAGTGGAAATACCCACAGTCCGCGGCGGCACTGCTCCCCTACTACGTGAGAATCAGCTCAGCGTCTACAACTTCGCTATCCGGATGGCATTGCAATAAGAGGCATGCTCTAGTAACAGCCCCTGCACTGGCACGATGAGCGCACTAGGCCTTACTCTCGTCAGTGCTACGCTCATGGCCCTCATTAACTTCCGGGAAATAATTATCTATCGGCAGTTCGTTGACCATACGCGAGTAATGTTCTGCCAGCGCCCTAAGGTATCCGGAAACATCTCCACGTTCACCACATTCCAAGAGCTGGTGATGGAGTGTGATGTCGTAGCGGATTTCGTCTTGCGTCGGTTTACGAAGTTTATTCATAACCACCTTTTCGACATCCCAAAAAGCCTCCAATAGCTGCACAAATAGCAGTGAATTCGTCAGCTTTGCCAAGATGAGGTGGAAGGCACGATCTGCTGCAAAAATAGGTTCTTGCCGCGCAAAACTCTCTTCCATATCCGCAATCGTTTGGCGAATATCGTCATTTGTGCGATGTTCTAGCTTTGCGACAACCATTGGCGCGTATGCTTCATCGAGCTTCCAACGGGTCATTAACACGTCGCGGAGCGCCACGAGCCCGCCGAGTGGGGTCTGTGCAGAGCGGAAGGTTAGCGACTCCACCATAGGCTGTAAGGACATATTCCCGACATACGTTCCCGTTCCACGACGGACTTCCACAATATCTAAGGTGGCCAGCACCTTAATCGCCTCGCGAATGGAAGCGCGCGAAACCCCGAGTAGCTCAACGAGGTCGCTTTCGGAAGGTAACAGCTCACCTGACTGTAGTCCACGCTCCAAAATAAGATTCTTAATAGCATCAACAACGGGGTGCTTGCGCAATTTTGCTGCTTTTTGCTGTGGTCCGTCACCGTATGCCATGAGGCCAGCTCTCCTTATTAAAACCTATTGACAGGATTCTAGCGCATAGTTACGATACTCACATGACGTCTGACGTCTGACGTCATACGTTTTTCGCATTGACGTAACAAAGGAGTTAAGAGATGCGCCGGAAACGCTTATTTGCATCACTAGCCACGATTGCTGCTGCCATCGCGTCCCTCAGCGCATGTGGCGGATCTGATTCCCCCGAGCCGAACAGCGCACCTGACGGAGAGCTGGAAGGCAACATCGTTTTCTGGTCAAGCTATACCCAAGGCCCGCGGGCACAATACATGCAGGAAATGGCTGACCGATTCATGAAAGAACACCCCAAGGTCCATATTGATATTGAGCTCTTCTCCTGGGGTGAGTTCTACACCAAGTGGACGACAGGTTTAGCAACCGGCAATGTGCCCGATATTTCCAGCGCACTGCCCTACCACGTCACCGAAATGATTGACGCCGAAGCCCTCGTACCACTCAACGACGTGATTGATGAGATTGGTCGGGATCGCTTCTACGAAGCCGCCCTCAAAGAAGGTGAAAAGGACGGTCAGAACTACTCCATTCCACTGTATTCCCACGCCCAAGTCATGTGGTATCACGACGAAATGCTGAAAGCTGCTGGCGTTGAAGTTCCTCAAACCTGGGATGAACTCGCCGTTGCGGCAAAGAAGCTCACAGGTAACGGTCAGTATGGTCTATCTGTTCCCATGGGCACGAACGACATGATGGCCACCCGCTTCCTGAACTACTACGTGAAATCAAACGGCGGCACATTCTTCGACGATAAGGGACACGCCAAGCTGACCGACCCCATCGTGCTTGACGGCATTAAGTATTGGGTTGACATGTACAAGAACGCCTCCCCCGAGGGATCTGTCAACTTTGCTGTGCTCGATCAAGCCACGCTGTACTACCAGGGCAAGACTGCCTTCGATTTCAACTCTGGATTCCAGATCTCCGGCGTTGCTTCCACCAGCCCGCAACTTCTCGATGGAGTCCACGCAGCTCCGCTACCGAAGATGAAAGCATCCGATCCGATGTACGGGGCAGAAACCTCCAACCAACCAATGGTTATCTGGGCAAACTCCAAGCACCCCGAGATCGCTAAGGCTTTCCTTAAGACCTTGTACCAGACGGACGATTACATCCGCTTCCTGCACTCCGTGCCGGTTGGCATGATGCCCGCCCTGAAGGATATTGCAGATAACGAAGCCTTCCTGAACGATCCACAGATCCAAAAGTTCCGCAAAGAATTCGATCTGATTAACCAAACGATCCCACTATCGACCGCAATCGGCCTAGAAAACGGCCCCCGAGTCCAAGCTGGAATCTTGGCAAACCAAGGCGTTATCGAAAGCATGTTCCAAGATATCGTCCTGCACGGTACCCCCATAGAAACAGCCGCAAAGACTGCTGAGGATAAACTCAACCAGCTCTTTGAAGCTGCTGGAGCAACGGAGTAAGTATTATGACTCGCGCCGATTCGCAACGCACGAGTAGTGGCGTGGCAGCCAAGCGCAGAAAAACCGGAGGCCGGATACGGCAAATCAACTGGGTGGGAGTCGCATTCGTCGCTCCATCCGTGATTATCGTCGTCGCGCTCCTGTTCTATCCGCTGGTTTCCTCAGCTTTCTACTCGATGACCACCAAACACCTCATTAAGCCGTCCTACGATTTTGTTGGCTTCGACAATTTTGCCAAGCTAATAAAGGATCCGGCATATTGGCACGCATTTTTTAATTCCATTAAATGGACGCTCGCCTCTGTGCTCGGACAACTCGGATTGGGATTTGCCTTAGCGATGGCGTTAAACAAGGTCCGTCGCGGATCGGCACTATTCCGCACTCTGCTCATTATTCCTTGGGCTTTTCCGGCAGTCATTATCGCATTTACGTGGAAATGGCTCCTCAACGACGTGTACGGCTTCGTTCCTAACCTCTTGCAAGATATGTCGATCACCGATCAGGTGGTGGCACTATTAGCCGATCCTGGCACCGTCTTGTGGGTGGTACTCGGAATTAACATCTGGTTCGGCACTCCGCTCTTTATGGTCAATATCCTCTCCGCCTTAAAGACCGTGCCTGCCGACCAGCTCGAAGCCGCACACGTTGATGGGGCAAATGCGCTACAGCGATTCCGTCACGTCACTCTTCACCACATTCGCTCGGTCATTGGGTTGCTCGTCATTTTGCGCACCATCTGGGTATTCAACAATTTCGATTTGTTGTTCCTCATTACCGGTGGAGGTCCTGGAGATATGACGACAACTCTGCCGATCTTTGCCTATCGCACGGGATGGGGACTCAAGCAACTCGGAATGGCCTCTGCGGTCACTATCTTGCTCTTAGTGTTCCTCTCCCTCATTGCCCTCGTATTATTCCGATTTATCAGCCGTTGGGAGCGTGAGGATCGATGAGAAGCCGCCGGACAACGCGACGCCTCTCCAGCGTCATTATCTATGCTTTCCTGATTCTCGTCAGTATCATCTTCGTATTCCCACTGCTGTGGATCATTATTTCGAGCCTAAAATCTGGCGTTGATCTGTCCTCTAGCCCTACCCGTATCCTGCCAGAAGTATTCACTTTCGATAATTACCGACGGGTGCTGTTCGATTTGGGATTCTTAACGAATTTGAAGAATTCTCTGATCGTCTCAGTTGTGACGACTGCTATCACTATCGTCATTACATGTATGGGGGCATACGGAATCGTTCGGTTCTTCCCACGAGTCGGTCGTAAGATCACAAAACTGCTGGTAACAACCTACATGTTCCCACCTATTTTGCTTGCCGTGCCGTATTCGATGGTGTTGGCCAAGCTCGGTTTAGTCAACAACTATTTCGGGTTGATTCTGGTTTACCTATCGTTCTCTATCCCCTACGCATTATGGATGCTGGTCGGTTTCTACCAGACGGTTCCCCTCGAAATTGAGGAAGCCGCTCAAGTCGATGGTGCTGGCAAATTCCAAGTTTTTGCTCGGATCGCAACGCCAATCGTCTTGCCCGGCATTGTTGCCACCGCAATCTACACGTTCATCAATGCCTTCAACGAGTTCCTCTACGCTTTGCTGTTTATGACCTCCTCTAGCAAAATGCCGGTTGCCGTCGGGCTGTATTCACTTACCGGCACCGAGGTTCTCGATTGGGGTGCCTTGATGGCCGCCTCCGTATGCGTGGCCGTCCCATCCGTCATCGTCTTTATGTTCATCCAACGCTATATCGCCGCTGGTTTGACTGAAGGCTCCGTCAAATAATCCTATATTCCTCCCCTCTGACTTTATCTGAAAGGATTTCTCTATCATGACCATCCACTACGGAATCGTTGGTTCCGGATACTTTGGTGCAGCTCTCGCTCGTTCATTGCACCGTCTCGATGGAGCCCGCGTCGTCGGCATATATGACCCAGATAATGCCGAAAAGCCTGCCGCAGAACTTGGTGCTGAGGTTTTTCCAACTCTCGATGCGCTCGCCTGCGATCCTCGTATCGATGCGGTTATCGTCGCTTCTCCGAATGGGCGGCATATTGATGGCGTATTAGCTGCTGCTCGCAATGGCAAGGCTGTATTTTGTGAAAAGCCGATCGCGCTGTCCTATGCCGATTGCAAACTGATGGTTGACACCGCAAAAGAGAACAATGTGTTCTTTATGGCCGGTCACGTCATGAATTTCATGAATGGTGTGCGCTTAGCCAAGCGAATTATTGCTGAGGATAAGATCGGTAAGGTGCTTTTCATTCGGACCTTGCGCAACGGGTGGGAAGATAAGCAGCCGTCTGTGTCATGGAAGAAAGTGCGTGAACTTTCTGGTGGGCATTTGTACCATCACATCCATGAGCTTGATTTCGTTCAGTCAATCCTTGGCCCGGCAGCGAAAGCCACGATGGCAGGCGGTAACGTGGCCCATTGCGGCGAGGGATATGGGGACGAAGATGATCTCATGCTCATCACCTTGGAATTTGATAATGGAGCATTCGCTGCTATTGAATATGGTTCAGCTTTCCGCTGGCCAGAGCACAATGTGCTGATCCAGGGCGAAAAGGGCGCTATTAAGATTGATTTGCAAGATACTGGCGTGACCGTCCGGATTGGCGATACCGAGGAGCATTTCCTCTTACATCGTTGCCAGGAGGAGGACGATCAGCGCACCGCCATCTACGCTGATTCGGCGACGGATGGGGCCGTTCAGTACGGCACCCCCGATAAGCGACCGCCGCTGTGGCTGGAGGGCATTATCGAGGAGGAAATGACGTATTTCCACGGTCTTATGCAAGGAAATCCAGTTGAAGAAGAGTTTGCCAAGCTGTCTGACGGTACGGCCGCTATGGAGGCAATCGCCACGGCAGACGCTTGCACCTTATCGAAGCTGGAAGATCGCAAAGTGGCCATCAGCGAGATTACACAGAAATAGCACATATACGCTGTAAATCTGGAGGGGCTGAGCATGAAAGTATAGCTCAGCCCCTCCATTTTCTCGATATTTTGCTCTTGTTTTCTTTCAACGAAACCGATACCGTGGAAATAGACATAGATCACACGCTTTGTCTGTGTTCGGCATAAGGCTCGGTTTGCACTGCAGCTACGCGTACCGCGAGAGTGATGACTTATCGCTACACCGCCCTCACGATAGAACGCGAACGTATATCCGCATTATGCGGCGTCGGAGTTCTCTTTTTTTTTCGTATTTCGCTTAATCACCGGAAACCAAAGGAAGAGTGCCATGAAAACCTCAGCTCTTATCGCGATTGGAAGTATTGCCGCAGTGATGTCTGGCGCGGCATATAGCGTGGCATCTGCCAGCGATACCGAATCCACATCGCCTTCTCAACTCACACAATTCAACGAGGTTCGTCGGCATACTGCGGATGTTTTAGGTCTGCCAGATGACGATGAATATACCATCGTAGTATCCGACGAAATCTTCCACTCCACCAACCCAGAATTCACAGATCTTTACCTCTACCAATACA